>CALFYE010000381.1 GCA_937952145.1 uncultured Myxococcales bacterium | reverse complement strand
CGACGCTCTTCCGATCTCACGACCGACAACGGCGCGGCGTATGTGTTCAGCCGCGCAGGCACCGCCTGGTCCCAGCAGCAGAAGCTGCTTGCCGCCAACAAGGCGTCCAACGATCGCTTCGGTACGTCCGTAGCGCTGTCGGCCGACGGCAACACGGCCCTCATCGGGGCCTACCTCGCGGACGACGCGACCGGCACGGCCACGACCGACAACGGCGCGGCGTATGTGTTCAGTCGCTCCGGCACCGCTTGGTCCCAGCAGCAGAAGCTCTTGGCCGCCGACAAGGCGAGCACTGACGCATTCGGCTGTTCCGTGGCACTGTCGGCCGACGGCAACACCGCCCTCATCGGGGCCTACGCAGAGGACGACGCGACCGGCACGGCCACGACCGACAACGGCGCGGCGTATGTGTTCAGCCGCGCGGGCACCGCCTGGTCCCAGCAGCAGAAGCTGCTTGCCGCCGACAAGGCGTCGGGTTCGCTGTTCGGCTACTCCGTGGCGCTGTCGGCCGACGGCAACACCGCACTCCTGGGGAGTCCTGCTTTCTCAGGCTATTACGGCGCGGGGTATCTATTCAGCCGAACGGGTACCGCCTGGACCCAGCAGCAGAATCTCTTGGCTGCTGATAAGGCGAATTTTCAGGTAGGAAGGTCCGTGGCGCTGTCGGCCGATGGCAACACCGTCCTCCTCGGAGCCCCTAATTCGATCGATGGGGTCGGCGCGAGCGTCACCGGAGCGGCCTACGTCTTCGATTCCCGAACGCCCAACGGCACCGCCTGCAGCACGGGCGCCACCTGCCTGAGCGGCTTCTGCACCGATGGGGTCTGCTGCAATCTGTCCTGCGGCGGCACCGACCCCACCGACTGCCAGGCGTGCAGCGCCGCGGCCGGCGCCGCGGTGGACGGCACCTGCGGCCTTCTGCCCAGCACCACCGTCTGCCGCGCCGCCGCCGACGTCTGCGACGAAGCCGAGCAGTGCACCGGCCAGAGCGCGGCCTGTCCCCAAGACCTCTTCAAACCCAGCACCCTGGTCTGCCGCGAATCCGTGGATCCGTTCGATCCGCCGGAGCTGTGCAGCGGGGCGGCGGCAAGCTGCCCGGCCGACATCGACTCGGCCCCCCTCACCCGCAAGGCGGGCGGCGGCTTGGGCTGCGCCACCAGCCCCCATCCCATCGGCCCGGCGGGTCCTTGGGTGCTGCTCGCGGCGCTTGTGATGCTGCCGCTTTTGCGCCGTCGCTCCCGGGTTCCTTCGGAGCGGATGTAGAGACAACCCCGTCCGGAGGTTCCCCTTGACCGGCCTCTCCCTGTGCGCCCGCGCGGCTGCGCTGGCCGCGCTCCTATTGACGACTCCCGCCTTGGCGCAGAACCAAGGCTTTCAGCTCAACCGCTACGAGCCCACCTCCGCGGGGGAGTTTTCCTTCGCGGTGGATCATCCCTGGTACTCCGCAACGCGCTACTTCGCCGCCGGAATCACGCTCAACTACGCCCACAACCCGCTGGTCCTGGGCCAGCAGCTGCGCGACGGCAGCTTCGTCGGCACCGACCCGCTTATCGAGCACCAGCTGCTGGGGCATGTGGACCTGGCCGGCTCCTTTTTGGATCGCGTCACCTTGTCGCTTTCTCTGCCGATCCTGCTGTATGAGAGCGGAACGGCTCAAGACGGCGTGACGCCGATCTCCGGCGTAAGCGTGAGCGACCCGCGGCTGGGCGTGATGGTGCGGCTGTGGGGACAGCCCGACCGCAGTCCGTTTTCGATCAGCGTTGGCGGCCAGCTCTGGGTGCCGCTGCGCAAGCTCACCGATAGCCTGCCCCAGCATACCAGCGACCAGGAAGTGCGCGGCCTGCCCAAGGTCGTGCTGGCGGGCCTGGGCTCGCACATCCGCTGGTCGTTTACTACCGGAGTCCTCATCCGTCCCGACGCGATCTTGGGAACGCCGGTGGTGCCTGACGGGAGCAGCACCGGAACGTCGCTGCAGCTCGGCGCGCTGATTCAGTATGCCGATGTGCAGCGCCGCTTCGCGGTGGGACCCGAAGCGCTGCTGGACACCGTGGTGACCGATGGCCGCGCCTTCAAGCCGGACTACACCAGCTTGGAGTTGCTGCTCGGGGTGCACTACAACGTCGCCAAGCAGGTGCAGCTCGCGCTGGCGGGTGGAGTGGGGCTCTTGCGTGAGCCGGGAACGCCGGACGGACGGTTGCTGCTTCGCGCCGCCTACGCGCCGATTCGCGGACCGCGCGTCGAGCGCCCGCGCGACGATGACAAGGACGGCATCCCCGATCGCGAGGACGCCTGCCCCACGCAGTCCGGGGTGCCGACCGCGGACCCCCGCACCAACGGCTGCCCGCCGTCATCGTCTGATGCGGACGGCGACGGCGTGCCCGACGCGCAGGATCTGTGTCCGAACGAGGCCGCCGGCACCAGCCCCGATCCGCAGCGCCCCGGCTGCCCCGTGGGGGACAGCGATGGCGATGGTGTGTTCGATGCGAAGGACCTGTGTCCCCGTGTCGCCGCCGGACCGCAGCCCGACCCGCAGCGCCCCGGCTGCCCCGCCTCCGATCGCGATGGCGACGGAATCCTCGATGCGCAGGACCTATGTCCGGACGCACCGGCAGGCGCCCGCCCCGATCCCAAGCGCCCCGGCTGCGCGGCTATGGACAGCGATGGAGACGGAGTGATCGATGGGGAGGATCGATGCCCCCGGGAAGCCGCTGGGCTGCTCCCCGATCCGCAGCGCCCCGGCTGCCCTCTGCCGGACAAGGACGGCGACGGAATCGCCGACAAGGACGACGCTTGCCCGCAGAAGGCAGGCGCCCCGGATGCCGACGCCCGGAAGAACGGCTGCCCAGGTCTTATCGAGATCAAGGACGGGTTCATCCAGCTCTTCCGCCAGATCTACTTCAAGACGGGCAGCGCCGTGATCCATGAGGAACGGAGCCAGCACATCCTCCGCGCGGTGCTCTACGTGCTAAAGACCAGGCCGGAGCTCAAGAAGATCGAGGTGGTGGGCCGCGCCGATGACAAAGGCGCCGCCGAAGGGAACCTCGTCCGGTCGCAGAAACGAGCGGAGAGCGTGATGACCTGGCTTGTGGACCACGGGATCGCGGCCGAGCGCCTGCAAGCCAAGGGCTACGGCGAGGTGGCGCTGGTTCAAGGCGAGTCCGTGCACAAACAGCGCACGCGCAACCGGCGCGTGGAGTTCCAGATTCTGGATCCACCGCTGGCCGCGCCCGCGCCAGTGAGTAAGCCCGCGGCCGAAGGCGACAAGGCCGAGTCCGCGCAGCAAGGAAAGTCCAAGCAGGAGCCCCACAAGAGATCCCACTCGCACCATCACCAGAGGTAGGCGATGCCCCGGGCGAAGTAATCACGACCGCGCTCTCGATGCGGGCGAGCCCGGTGAGCTGGCTGCAGATGGACTCCGCAACATTGGGCAAGCGGACCGGCTTCCGTAGCACATATAAGTTTCCCCGCGCTCCGTCCGGGACGGTTTGGCCACGCCCGACCGTCAAGCCTCTGCAGGGTTGCTACCGAGACCATAGAATCCGTCCCCGAAGACAGCGCACGCCACGCGTGCGACCGTAAGCGATCCATCGCGGATCAACCAAAGTTTCATTACCCGATCCGTTAGGTACGACCCCGATCAGGGTCCCCTCATCTCCAACTACCAGCGACGTAGCTCCTCTCCCGCGCCCCGAGGCCCCCACCACCGACTCACCACTCTATACGTCCTCGTACGTCTGAGTTCGAAGCCCGGCCCCTCCCGGCCGCGTTCGGTCGATACGATGTAGGTAGCTTGCGGGACTGTGCGATGGTGGAGCCCGATCGGCGAGCCACTACCTCCGATCGCCAGCGATCGGCCCGCTCCCGGCGCTTGACCTCTTGTCAGACGCCGGTGCTATGAATCAGATGTTCAGGTTCATCCCTCGACCCTATTCAGTAAGAGCTCGTCATGCCGCCTACGGCCTCTCTGACCTCCTTCGCGCTCTATCGATGGAGCAATCCCCTCACGACTGGCGTGTATCCCTTCCTGGCCGTCTCGATGGACCAGTCCGCGCCGCTGTCCTTTGGCGACCATGACATCGGCTTTGACCTGGGGATCGCGCCCGAGTCCACCCACTGGTTGGCGCATGACTTCCAGCGGACCGGCGAGGAGCTGCACCTAGAGCTCCCGATGGTGCGCTATCTCCTCGAGGCGACCTTTGTCGGCGGCGCCGAGCTTGGTCTGCTCTCGTTCGACGAGCAGCTCGGGCCGCGCCGGCTGCAGCTCTCGCTGCGCAGGCAAGCTGAGGCAGATGATGGCCCTGAATACGTGATCCAGCGCCTGGGTCGCTATCAGCGCCTATTTCGAGAGACCGACACCTTTGGTCCGGTGGCCCCCACCGAGCGCGCCATGCTCGATGTCTGTATTGCGACCTTCACCGAGCTAGCGGCCCGGTGCGCTCGGCTGGTGCTCGAGCCGCCGCCGCCTCGGTATCGCCCGAGCGCAATGAAGCGGCTCAATTAGCGCGACAACGATCTCGCTCGCTCCGCGCGCTGACTCCCCGGCTGGTAGTTCTACCTACCCCGGCGCTGCGGCAGAAGGGCTCGACAGCGATGACCTGAGGCATGCTATCGACTTGCGCACGGCTTCTTACACGGCCTCTTGTCCAGAGGAAACCTCAGCTCCCGTCACATAGCCTCCAGCGCATGCACCCATCCTGCTGCGCCGAGAAGCGGCATTCGTCGGACGAGAGCATTGGACCACGCGGCGCGCTTTGCGACCATTGCACTACACGGTCGCTCGGCCAGCAGCTGTCATCTCGGGCTCCCATCAGGGCCTGGTCGGCGACCCCGGACAGGACGCTGAAGCCCTGCCAGATCCTAGTGACAGCCGCGGCGCGGCTGGAAGAATATGCCGTCCATGGACTCGGAAACAGACAAAGGAGCCGCGCAGGTACGGCTGGCGACGACGGACGATCTAGACGCCATCAATGACATCTACAACTACTATGTCCTGTCTTCCACATGCACCTATCAGGACGTGCCCGAGTCGCCAGCGAGTCGCCTGGCGTGGTTCCGGCAGCACAACGCCGCGCATCCGATCACCATCGCCACAGCGAAGGACGAGATCCTCGGCTTCGGCGCTCTGTCGCCGTACCGCAGCCGCGAGGGCTACCGCTTCACGGTGGAGCACTCGGTGTATGTCCACCCGCGCTGGCACCGCCGCGGCATCGGCCGACTCCTGCTCTGCGACCTGATCGCGCGGGCGCGGGCGCTCGGCCATCACACCATGCTGGGCGGCATCTCGGCGGACCAAGAGGCGAGCATCGCGCTGCATGCGGCGCTCGGCTTCACACAGGTGGCTCTGCTGCGCCAGGTCGGCCGCAAGTTCGACCGCTGGCTGGACGTGGTGTTCATGCAGCTCATGCTCGGATAAGAGCCAGCGAGGACGCCAAGCGTTAGCCAGGTTTCCCCGTCGAAGCTGCTGGACCGTCGTCAAGCCCCGGTTCCTTTGAGCCTGAGCCCTGCGCAGGCTCGGCTGCTTGCTCGCCGGCGACGTCCTTCTCCGGCTCCTGCCGCTGCTCGCTATCGCCGCGTCGGCCTGTCGGCTTGACGCCAGAGTTCGGGTTTTTCGTCTGCGCTAGGGTGGCAAAAAAGCCATGCGCCATTATCTCCAGAGTTTGAAGTCCTTTAAGAATCGCAGGGCCGTAGTCTGTACGTTGTTGTGGCAGAGCCAGCGCTTCATACTGCTTTTGAACCGCGGCCAGGTCCATAACTCTCTTCTCCACGCTCGCGGAAATCTCTTCGATCTGAGCAAGCTGCTTCTTCGCCGTCTCCAGGTGGCGTTTATCAAGGTCCGCATGCATCTCGGCGGTCGCCTCAAACTCCAGCCGGGTCGCACGGTTCAGCAAGAAGCTCTCAGCCTGGTGTTTGATGCCCTCGCTGCCACGCTGGGCCAAAAACATGGCGATCCGCGTCGCCTCGCTTTGTTCCCCGATGGCACTTTCTCGCTCGATGGCGTGAATGGGACCACGGGGCAATAGGTCAGTCCCTGGCTCGTTGGCGGCTGCGCCGAGAGCTGGCCTGGCAGCGGAGTCGATAGGAGCCTGCTCCAGGGCCGCCCAGGCAATCCGTATCCTGACGGGCGTTCCATCGCCCCCATAGGCCAGCGCCGCTGCGCCGGTGGGCTGGGGCGTATTGTAGTATCGAACCAAGTAGAGGCTCTCTGCAATTCCATCTGGGGGCGTAGGGAATTGGAATTCGGGCCGTAGCCGAAATGTGCCGGCCGCAGGAACGCGCTGCGCGCTGCGCTTTTCGGCATTTAGATCAAGCAGGGAGTAGTAGCTGGCATTGACCGGCGCCCCCGCCAGAAGTCGACGATGGAGCCACTGAGCATAGGTCAGGTCAGACATGGCGCGCCAATAGGATCGCATGCGCCGACAGGGTTGGTCAACACCGATCCGGGCCGCACGAATTCCTGACAGGTCATGCGGGCTTACAAGTCAGAGCACCAGAGCTTTCGAGGTTGCTGGCGCTGTCAAAAGGGCTCTTGGCGCTTGTTACCCCATCTGGCGCTCCTCCATTCATCCGACATGGGCGAGGCGGGAAGCTGGATATAAAGCTGGAGCCACTTCGGGTCGGAAAAAGGGATGCCGCCCGGACCAATGAAGATCACTTGATACTGTCCGGTGAGAGGCACGCGAGCCCATTCGTAGGTCGGACGAAGCTCGAAGTAGTCGAGCGCGATCCACTCGCGCTCCACGGACAAGTGCTTCGTCTTTCCAGGCTCAGGAAACTCTCGGGGCTCGGTATTCGGACGAAAGAGCACTACGCGATAGCCGATGGCGTTGCGGGGGCCGCTGCTGCGAAGCTGGTCACCACACTCGCGGAACATGAGGAGTTCCCGCGGGTTAGGACCCTGCGTGATGAGACGTAGGCGTTCCTTTTGGCGTTTCGTGGCCTGCTTCGCTTTTCTCGCACCACGCCGACACCTGGCCCCACAATACAAGACGTTTTTTCGAACGGTGGCGGGAATGACATTGGTTTGACAGTGGAGACACCATCGGGGCTCGTCGGTCATGTAACTTTCTCGACGCAGACTCCATCGCGCGTCTCATCATAACGGGCGACTCGCTGATCGCGCAAGCGGGCCGCATGAAACGCAATGGAAATCGGGGTTTAGTGAATGCTTCCCGGGCTGTGCGCCTGCCCGCGCCTGCATGCAATCGCCGTGGCCATGTATAGCATGCTACCGGCGTCGGCTCCACGGGGGCGTAGGCCTCTGGCCGCGCTCTTAATGCCCGGTGCTACACCGAAGGTGATCCCCTGGATGGTACCCGGAAAGGTACCCTGGCGATTCTTGTTGCGCCCTTCACGACGGTGAACAAGCGAATGTTGCGCGTACGAACCGACCGGTTCTGCGCCCGACCCTGGACCGGCGAAGGGGATTGTGAGACGATCTGCCTTTACGTAGAGAAGCGGCTCGGTTCCGGTTGCCAGGACGGCATGCCAGGCCCGGTGTTGGGTGAGTGTAGACGGGGCGGTCCAGGCCCACCCAACGGAGTGGTGCCTCGCAAAGCGTTGTGATGTCGCGGGGTTGGTCCCTCTTGCCCCTTGTGCGCTTCTCGCGCATGCCGGGATACCAACCAGGGTACCTTCTGGGGGATTCACCAAGGAGCCAACCCCGATGCGATCGCGGAGTGTGTCAACGGGGTTACTGCGCTTCTCGGACGTGCTGTCTACGCCAGAGGCACCGACCGACGCAACAGGGATGTCAGCCTGCTGAGCGCAGGGGACTCCATATGCGTATGGGTCAGGTGATGATCGAATGCGAGGTTTGGTTCCCTTTTTTCTCAATGAGTCGTTGACATCTCGATGCGTAGGGTTGCGTCGGCACTGCCTAGCCCGTTGGCCAGTACGGTTGGCGCTGATCTTGTGACGCAATTCAGTCGGCTAGCATGACGCGAGTAGGGCTCATCAGTTTGCCATCCCATTGAAATCCAACCGCATGGACCCACCCGATAATCCCCGGGCAAAGAGTAAGCCGGGCCGCGCATACCACCGCCTCATGCTGATGGGGCTCAAACTGCTCATCATGCGAATGCAGGAGACCACGCCTTGCGTTTTCCAAAGTCGTCACCGCTACAGTGAAGACCCAGTCTGGTGTCGGCATCTCAAGTGAACGTGTACCGAGCAGGGGGGCTGTGGTGAATGCGTTTGAGCCTCGGTGAATCCTTCGCTTCAGGAAACGAACCTTGTCTACTTTTCGTCTCAGTCTACCTGCACGTACTCACCTGCGCTTGCTGTGCTGAATGACCGGTCGCAGAGACTTACCTCATACGGGCCAAATAGGTCATCGCGCAGGCTCAACATGAACATCGAAAATGCCGGTAGCGACCGCTGAGCACCTCTTGCCCTGAATGAACATACGGCATTCGCCTGGGGAAAGCCGAAGGGAAAGCTGACTTCTGCGGCTTCGGTAGTCGCGCAGCCTGCAGGGTCCCGAAGTGAGAGCGTGCTCAGTCGCCGGAGTAGCCTGCGAAGTACAGCCACTTGGGCGTGGAGCCCTCGTATACAACCACGTATACGCCGCTCCAGCGTTGGAAATGCGATAGGAGTCTATTGTCCTGCGCGAGCGCATCCACTTGCGCGCGGCTCGGTTTCTCGGTGCCAAATAGCTCGACGAGCGCCGCGGCTGACAGTGGGCAGACTGTTCCAAACTCGCATGAGCTCGAGGGGAACGGCGCAACCTTCTGGATGTCGATGATCGAGTGCGTGCCCTCGGTGTCGTTTAATAGGAGCGCCTGATCGGGCGATTTCGCCTTTTGCTCTCGACGGAGCTTGTAATAATTCCCCTTGCGAAACACGTCCCAGCGGAGCCGCTCGAGCACAGCTTTGATATTAAGCTCGTAGGGAACAAAGTAGCTCCAGCCGCTCGCCCCCGCCTGCGCCACTTTTGGCCACAGCACGGCCAACAGAGTAAGCGCCCAGATTATCCTCTGCAGAAAAGTGGAATAGGACCACCGCAGATCGGTCTGCGGGATGGCGGCCTTTGCGCCGTGTAGGGACGAGTTCATATCGTTTTCGCTCTCTTTCCGGCGAACGACTCCTTTCTCCTGCTCGGCACCCCGTTCCATCTATTCCCTCTTTGGAATAACGGTCTGGGGAATCTGGCAGTCGCTACGCGTCATCTCTCCAACGAGGCGATATAGGGCGCGCAGGTCGGCAGTCCCTCCCTCTTCGCTTGACGGTAGGCGCCCGAGTGACTGAAGCGCTCCTTTTTCGAACTGGAAGCTGAAGTGTGGAACATGGTGGCCGACTTCAAACGGCTCTGTACCCGGCTGTTGCGCGGCAGCTTGTTGAACGGCCAGCATCCAGAGGAGCAGCGGTCGCTGGTCCCCCCGAACATGAATCAGTCGCGCTCCGTGCGGGCTCGGTTTGTCCTCGGTCTGTACGCTGACCCGACGCCATTGTGCGGCCTGCTGCAACTCTCCACGCAAAAGTGCCGACTCCGCGCTGCCCCGGGCGAGCACCCGCAGCCGCTGTGCGTTGAGCCCCTGCGCCACAAGCAGCGCCCGCGCCGCATCGGCCCGCCGACCCGACAGCGCAAAAGCGAGCGCTGGGGTCGGCGCCTCGAAAGGTTCGGCATGCCCAACCACCCAGATCGGCTGCGTCTCGGGGAACTGGCGAATCACTTCTGCAGCCGATGCTGCCCATGACTCCTGTTCGCGCAGCGGAGCCGCGGTGCCGGCGGCGAAGCGCAATGTGGTGCGGCCGACCTCAATTGATTCCAGGTAGCAGACCCGCTCGTCTACATAGAGCCCGACCAGCGTTCGCTGCACTTCACGGTGTCCCGGCGAAACAATCTCCAGCCGCGCCAGTGGTGGGCGACGCAGATCCCAGATGGCTGGCTGGTCGCTCGCCGGCACCAGCTGCGACGCTGCCGCTCTGCTAACGAGGAGCGCACTTATTACAGCGAGGAGCCACCGTCGTTGCCGTCCGCAGAGCATGGCAGAAGTGTAGCGCAGTCAACTTGTCACGCGCTCATCAATCCCCAAGCCTTCCCCAAAAGCAGTCGATGATGATTTTCTCGACGGAGAGGGATCGCTATTGCATTCACAACAGCAAGGTCAGATCTGAAGGCATACGTATCCTCGATGCGCGTACGGCGCCGTTCACCCAAGCCTAGACTTCAGAGTCGGTGTGTGTGATTGTCGGCGGATTCAAGGAAACGGTTACATGGTACCGTCAGAAACTGCCGATGAGATGCAATTTAGTAGTGAGGTGGCCTAGTGTCAACAGGAAAAGTGCGCGCAGATCGTGACGATCTGAAAGCTGCGCGTGTCCGCCTCCGCTTGGAGCAAGAGCAACTCGCCAAGGCTGCCGGATTGAGCCCACGCACGATTTCGGCGTTTGAAAACGGTCATACAGTGCCGCATGAGTCCACGCGCGATGCCATCCAGACGGCGCTCGAGGCTCGTGGAATTGTCTTCACCAACGGTGACAGGCCAGGCTTCTACTTTGACAAGAACAAGGTGATTATTCCGCCGGGGAGCGGCTAATCGGTCTGTGTAGGTTTGGCGTAAGCTCTTCGATCCAGCGGCCACCGCTTGGCCGCTGACGCTCACGGCCTTCTCGGTTGCGCCCCCGCAAGCCATCTGTTACCTGCTCCGCACGCTCTCATTGCCCTTCGTTTCCCTTGAAGATTGCTCGGTCGGGGGAACGATTGCGCCGTTTCCTCGACGGCGCTGTCCTTGCTGTTGTTGCTGTCGGCTGACTTTGATGCCGCCAGCACCGGCGTAGTTCTTCATTCCCCGCGCTAAAGAAATGCCTCCAGTCGTGTGCCACCACGTCTGGAGGCTTGTCCCCAACCGGAGAGCCCCGGCTGGAACGGCGGAAGCCTATCCGGGATCTCCCTTCGAGCGCAAGCCTTGGCTTGCATGGAGAGCCCCATGTCAGGACCCGACCCTGGTGTCGCCGCTATTG
>CALFYE010000380.1 GCA_937952145.1 uncultured Myxococcales bacterium | reverse complement strand
GACGCGGGTGGGTGCCCCGGTTCGCCGGGGCGTTTTCGTTTGTTGGGCTTGGTTGTGCCCATAAGCCATATACATGACCGTCCCTTGCATGACAAGCACCAAACCTCCCCGCAGCGTCTACGTTAACGCCAATTATTGCCCAGCGTCTGAACGTGCTACGCCGTCGCGATGGTTCGCGGCTCACCTAACCCTCTGCACTTCGGCTTGCCCGCTCGCCTGCGCAAGGCCCGCAAGCAATCCGATCTGAAGCGCAAGTCACTGGCGCAAAAAGTCGGCCGCGACCCCAAAGTCGCGGTTGATATCGAAACGGGCCAGCGCTTGCCTACCGTTAGTACCATTGCGCGCTTGGCCTCGGTTCTCGGAGTCACAGCTCCCTGGTTGGCCTATGGACTGGACGAGCAAACCAGCGACGGTCATTCAGCCAGCACTGACGACATGGGCGCCCGCTTGCAGGCGGTGCGAGTCGATTGCTCCATGTCAAGAGCGGAGCTTGCTCGCCTCACAGAGCTAAGCCCTGGTACCGTCGCGAAGATTGAAGGCGGCGGTTCATCTGGCGTGCACGTCGTCGAGGCGCTCGCCCAGGCCCTCGGTGTGTCCCCCGGCTGGCTAGCCTTCGGCGAAGGTCCCAAAGTCCTGCCACCGACTCGTCGAGGCCGTCCGCGGTCTGCTCCGGTATCTCCCGATCCAGCTGGATAACTCCAAGGTCGGGTCCTCCTCCGCTGCTGGCGGTCATGGCTTGCCCAGCCGGCGCGCGGCATCCAGCCAGTTTCCCAGCGGCCACGGCCAGGTTCGCCGCGGCGACACTCTGCGCACTTCGGACGGTAGCCCACGGCACCGCATGCCAGGGCACCATGTACGCGGTCGGGCTTGGCTGGCGAAACTGCACCGTGAGGAAGGCAGCGGCGCCAGCCTGGACCGCATCGGCCAGGTGTTTGACCTGCTGAGGTTGGATCTCATCTCGGCTTAGCCGGCAACGGGAGCCGACGCCAACAGGGCGGACACGCGCGCTGGATACCAGACACCACCCGGTTCCGGCACATGCCCTTCCATTGCCAGCCGCACGCCAACTTCGCGCAGGCTCAGCCCCGCGGCGCGTAGCTCGCTCGCTCGCTCGGCCGCCCCGGCTCGGTCGCCCGGCTCGCGGTGGCGCAGCAATTCGGCGACGCTGGCGGGATGCCATTGCCCCCCGCGCAGGGGCACAAACCCCTCCTTGCGCAACCGCACGCCGATCAGCCGTAGACTCAGCTTCTCGGCTCGCAACTCGCGAGCCCGCGCCGCCGCAGCTGACTTGTCATAGACCAGAGGAACCCGCGGCGGGTATGGCTTGCGCGGCGGTACCTTATGCTTGCCCTCGCGCTGCAGCACCGCGCTGGCGAATCTCCCGGTCCATTCTCCGCCCCGTCGGGCGTGGATACCTTCCGCGTTGAGCTGCCGGGCGATGTCGCTAAACCCAATGCCGTCGGCCTGTGCCGTGGCTAGCCGGGCGATGACCTCTTGCTCGCTGGCTAGCGGCACCAGCATCCGGCGTCCTTTGTCGTCGAGTTGATTGGACAGCGCATAGCCATACGGCGCGGGCCCGAGCCGGATTCCTTGCGCCTTCATGTGCTGCAGCGTCTCGCGCGTCCGCTCGGAGATCATCGCTCTTTCAAACTCGTTATAGTTCGCGAGATTCATGAGCAACATGCGCCCGGCGGCGCTGTGCGTGTTGACCATGCCGCAGCACGACAGCAGATGGTAGCTCTCGTCGGTGAAGTAGTCGCCGACCAGCGAGCACACGTCGCGCAGCGACCGGGAGAGTCGATCCAGCTTGGCGACGATCAACGTGTTGGCCCGCCCGCGCCTGATCATACGTAACGCAGCCTGCAAGCCCGGCCGCTCTAATGTGCTTCCTGATATCCCTTCGTCTGCTATCGTATCGACTAATTTAATGCAATTCGTTTTGCAGTATGCCCGTAGCTTATCTCTTTGTGTGTCAAGACTCACTCCCTCCGTTGCTTGCTCCTGTGTACTGACACGAACGTATCCGATGGCCGTTTTGGTGAGGTCCGCATGCCCTGTATGTGTGTGCATGCAAACCGTTGTGAACGATTTTGACGATCGGATCAAGAAAATTCGACCGTCCGTCGGTGAAAGCGTTGTAGACAGGGTGTTGTAATGCCTTTTTGGACCTCCCGAGCGTCCATGCGGACCTCATGCCGTCATGTGCGTAGGGTAGCGAAGGGTCCTCGATCGGCAGCCGAGCGGGCACGACCTCACTACATCGGCGGCGCATGGGGGACAGCTTTGGTGGCGCGCACTGGATATGATAGACGTGCGCGCTGCGAGACAGTCCAGCATCGCACTATGAGGCAATCCTACAGCACAGTCCTTGGCTGATTCGCTGGTTCATTCTGAGGATTCAATCTGGGATACGTCATACGCTCTGCTGCTCGTCGCAAGGTAGGTGCTGACGGCAACTCGACCGTGCGCGCCCTTCAAATGCGAAGCGCTCACAGCGCATGGTCGCTCGCCACGGCCCCCCGCGAACGACGGATCTGACCGGCTACCCGACCCCGCCGCCGTCCTTTATTTCGTACTCCCGCCTGTCAACCCCACCCGGATGGCATCGCGCCAATCTTTACCGAGAAGCTGCTCGACGACATCGGCCGGGATTGCTTCGGCACGACGGAGGTGGGGATCCCAGTACACGATGGCCAGATCGGCATCGAGTCCAAATGCAACCGGGCTTGTCTCGGGGTAACGCTCGGGCCAGGCGCCGGGCGAACCGCTCAGCCCGTGCCCGTCGTAGGACGTGCGGCCCATCGCGAGCACGACGCCGGGCACCAGTTCGAGTTGCCCATCGCGCCTTTCAAACAACGCCTGCTTAAGCGGGATGACGCGAGATCGGCCGACCACGCCAAACAGTTCGCACGTCCATCGCACCCGCGGGATTGCGATGGGGCGCGGCTGCACCAGGCCGACAGCGGGTCCTATGTCTGTTGGCGTAGGTATCGGCAAGCTGGCGGGTTGGGCGGGTGCCCCACCTTCCATTTCTGCCGCTTTGACTACCGAGTCCCCTGGCGAAACGGCATGCGAACTGTTCGTTGTCACCGTTTGGACCAGAGCAGCGGGTTCAGTGGGTGGGTTTTCCCGTGCATCCGTTGTGTTCGCAACCGATCGCGTCACCGCTTCCGGGGTGAGGTCCTGCTTTGAGGTAGGCGTAGGAGGGTCTGTTGTCTTCAGGTGAGTGACCTGAATCAGAATCTGACTCCCGCAAGAGCAGGTGACGGTAAAACTCTCGGTGGCTTTGGAATGGGACGGATGCGGATTTGAGGCTTCTGTAGCCCGCTTTCGCCGTCGGAAATCACGCGCCCGGCATCCTGGCTTCTGGCAGAAGCGAGCGTCCTTACGTCGGCTGTCGGGGATCTCCGTACCACAGGTCAGACACGTCCGCATGCTACAGCATAACTCGATCGGGGACAGGATCTGTTCAGCAACATTTCCGCAGCACCCAAGCCCCTTCTTGTCGGCGGGGGGAGTCGGTTGGCTGCGATCCTGCGCGTGACTCCTTCCGTCTCCGACATCGTGGTCCGTAGATGCCACCGTTCCATACCTGCTACAGGCTCCCCATGCACAACGAACTTGCCGAAATCTTCCTTCCATGAGTACGCTGGTGAAGGGCAACCCTGGCGTCAACCCTGGCGTCAGGCCAGACATCAGGGCTGACAATTTCTGGGAGGAAGAATGAAGACCGCTACATTTTTCAATAACAAGGGCGGGGTCGGTAAAACCACCCTCGCCGTACATCTGGCGTTACGTGCTGCGGAGCACCACAACCTGCGCACGATTGCTCAGGGACTCGACCGACAAGGGGACCTCTTGCGGTGGTTGTCGGGCGGCGACCTATCGGTAGGGGATGGCTCGGTCTACAAGCACAGCGCCAACCTGACCGCCATCTACTCGCCGAGTTCACCGACCACCGCGCGGCTCAATGCGGATCTGGGAGTCAATGACGCTCCGCCCAGCCTTGCGCTGGCCGCACGCATCCAGACCAACCTATGGTGCGTGCCGGTCGATGGTCGGCTGGCGCTGGAGGATCTGCACAACGCGCTGCCAGACCTGCACGCCAGTAAGGCCGGCATCCTGGTCATCATGAATCGAGCGGAGACCGGCGGCGCCCGGACCCTCGCGGCGCTGAAAAAGGCATGTGGTCAGACGCCAAAGATTCAAGTCTGGCCCAGGGCGGTGCCTGACTCGCCGGCCATCAAGCGAGCGGCCGAATACTATCGAGCGGTCTGGGACGTGCCCTACGGCGAAAACTCGGAGGGAAGCAAAGCCATCACGGAGCTATGTGACGGCATCCTTCAGTATCTCGGGCTGATCGGAGGTCGCCGATGAGCCAGCGCAAGCGCGGGGGGCTGGACTACACCCCACGGGCCTTCCCAGGGGCGCGCAAGCCCGACGGCCCCGCACCTGGCCTCGAGGATGAACTCGTTAAGATGGGCTTGGCCGAGCCGCAGACGAAAGAGAAGGTCCGGGTAGATGTCAGCCCTGGCGTCAAGGCTGGCGCCACGCCCGGTACCAGGAAACGCGGCAGTCTGGACTACACGCCGCAAGCCTTTCCCGGCGCGCGCGACCCGGACGGCCCAGCGCCCGGCTTAGAAGAGAAGCTGATTCAGATGGGCTTGGCCGAGCGCGAGGAGCACCGACAGCCGCGGCCAAACGTCCGGCATGACGCCCGCGAAACGCAGCCGCCTCCGCCCACACAAAGACAGCGCACTGCTTCGCCGCCGCCGCCGCGCGCACCGACACCCGCGCCCGCACGGCGCGAACGGGATCTACCGTCCGAATGGTCGCCGCCGGCCGATGACGGGCCGGATCTGTCAGCACGAAGCACAAGAGTTCAGTCCCCGCCCTCGCCGGCTTCTGGCCCACGGTCTCGGCCCGTTTCGGCAACACCGCAGCCTGTATATGTAGTGCCACCGCCCAGAGACGTGGACACGGATGCGATACAGGGACTTTTGCAACCGCACGAAGTTAGGGCAGCCCCGTCGTTGCCGTTGGTTCCACCCGAGCCGGCGCCGCGACCGGCCCCGTTCTTGCCGCCGGTTCCACCCGAGCCAGCGCCGCGACCGGCGCCTGTCTTTGCGGATACGCTGCCCCCTCCTGTCAACGCCAGCCTCGGTGCGGCCCACAAGCCCGCGCCCAGGCCCCCCACGCGGGCGGCTCGCCGAATCGAACAGCTCAAGAGACAACCCGACAAAGAAGATCGTACCCGGCTCTCGCTGCGCTTGGTGAGCAGCGTGGATGCCAAGCTCAATGACCTAGCGCACCTACGCGGCCTCGACCGAAATACCGCGGTCAGCGTCGCGATCGTGCAGGACTGGGTGGGGTGCTTTGGGATGGGGTCGGGTAACGGACGGTAGGAGGCACAACCCAGGCTGCTGCGTCAGCCAGACGGGAACGATAGCGCCGTCAACTACGGGCCGAAGCACACAGACTGCTCGTCGCTAGCCTGGGTCACCAGACCTCGCTCGGGGCGAGGTCCGCGCGCTCTTGATGACCGCACGGAAGGCTCAAGGTTTCCGCGATGCTGAGCCTCGATCGGTAATTGCCCGAGGTTCCATCGCTTTGGCCGACACGGGATCTCTTCGGAGCGATGGCGTCACTGATGCTCCAAAAAAGCGAACTCTTTCCACGAGTTCGATATTGCATTACGTGAACTACACACGACGATCCTGCTAGGGCTGATGGCGCAGGATAGTACCGCCTTCGCCTACAACCCAGATATTACCAGTTGCGCTTGGACCATCCCCCCACACGCCCTTCAGACTAAGGGCAGTGCCCGCAGATTGGGGGCTCCATCTACTGCCATCCCAGTGAAGAATCGTCCCCAGCGTTCCAACGGTCCATACATCTTTGGCGCCACTTCCCCACACACGAGAGAAAGGTTGTGTTGTCTGGCTGGAAGAGGTGTAGTCAGCACAGCTTGTGGTCGAGCTGCAACGTAGGATCGTCCCCTTATCTCCAACAACCCAAACATCTCCGGGGCCGCTCCCCCATACACTGTACAGGCCGTTCGGGCTGGAGGTTGGGACGGGGATCCAGGCAGTCCCATTCCAGTGCAGAATCCCTGCGTTAGCCCCTCCCGTTCCCACGACCCAGACATCACTAGGACCACTCCCCCATACACCATATAGAAATCCCATTACTCCAGACATGCTTACGACCCAGTCAGTCCCATTCCAGTGCAGAATCAAGCTGGCACAACCGCCGCCGGAAGGGCAAGTGGATCCAACAGCCCAGATATCATTGGCAGCATTTCCCCATATATCGCTGAAGAGAACTCCTTGTGTCGCCGCCGAAATAACGGTGGTCCATCTAGTGCCGTCCCGGTGAAGAAGAGTGCTACCATCGGATCCCCCTACTGCCCAAACATCGCTGGAACTGGTCCCCCACACGCTGCTCAACTGAGTCGTGATACCCGACGGGACAGAACTCCATACCTTGCCATTCCAGAGCAAGAGAGTACCCGGAGTCCCTACTGCCCATATGTTGCTAGAACTACTGCCCCAGATCCCAGTTATGGAATTCGTCTGACCAGCAGTAGCTAGGTGCCAATTACTATCTCTAAAATGCAGGAGAGTACCCGAGCTTCCGACCGCCCAGACGTCATTGGAACTGCTCCCCCACACACTTGTTAGAGAACCCGTCGTACCGGAAGGGGCGGTACTCCAAGAGTTGCCATCCCAGTGAACAACCGTACCCAAATCCCCAACGGTCCAAACATCTTTTGGACCGCTGCCCCATGTACCCTTGAAAAAGGTCGGCGGCGTTGTTCCGGAGGCAAACGCAGTCCAACGATCGCCGTCCCAGTGAAGGAGCGCACCAGGGTAAGTACCAGAACCATCGCTCGAGTATCCGGTTGCCCAGACATTTCTAGGGTCACTGCCCCACACGGCGTTGAGGGACACCGCTCCCGTCAAACCTGTGCTGACTACTTTCCAGCTGCCGCCATCCCAGTGGAGGAGCGTACCTCCGCTTCCTGACCCCGATGCCCAGACATCACTAGAACTGCTCCCCCAGATGCTACGAAGGGGCACCTTGGGATTGGAACCAACAGGACTCCACTCGTTCCCATCCCAGTGCAGGATTAAAGATGAGAGGATATTTCCTCCTACTGCCCAGACATCATTCTTACTGCTTCCCCAAACGGAGTATAGGGGTAGCGTGCTACCCGATGGGACGGTTCCCCACTGTGTGCCATCCCAGTAGTGAATCGTGCCCCCATCACCCACTGCCCAGATATCGTTTGCAGCGCTTCCCCAGACAGCATTGAGCCGAGCAGTAGCACCGCGTACCGAGGACCAATACTGGCCGTTCCAATGCAAAATGGTACCGGCGGCGCCGACCGCCCAGACATCAGCCCGATCGACACCCCAAATGCCATTGAAGGTGGCGCCAGTGGGGAACGGGTTGACCGGGCACCAATGGTCCGCGCTACAAGGATGGATGGTCCTCAGTTGGATCTGGACTTCGACCGACGTGGAACTAGATGAAATTTCGACGGTTTCCAGGTCTCCAGAGAGCACGTTATCCAAGCTGTCCAGTCCAGCCACGACGGCCGAAAGTTTTCCGACCGATGATGCTGGGATTCGCACGGCAAACTGGCCTAAGTTCGCGGTCACCTTGATGTCGTCTTCATTGGTGAGTTTGCCATCGATGCGTAACGTCACCCCGAGGCTCCGCTCGCTCGTCAGACCCATCACATTGAAGATGATTTGCTTCTCGGCACAGCCCCCCAAGCCCAACACAGCCACGAGCAAAGTCCACAGGACAAGGCAGCGTCGGATCAGCATGGTCACCTTTCCGTACATTTAAGCACCTTTCTAGAACGTCCGTTCGAAGACCAAGGCACCCGGAGGAGCTGGCGGCGTTTGTGGAAGGGTTAGCCCGACGGCCAAGCCTGTAACCACGCCGGCAGTGACGCCACCGATGATGATCCAGAACCACCATTTCTGGTAAATCGGCTTCTGCGCGAGCAGCGGTGGGGTGGCCGGGATAACGGCTATGGCCTGCGCGGCGCGCTCGCGGTCGATTTGCTCGACGTAGATACGCGCCTTCTCGCGCTGCCAGCCTTCATCGACGGCCTGCGATTGAGCAAGGAAGGTGCGATAGGCGGCCAGGGCTTCGTCGGCTCGTCCCAGCTTCTGGTAGATACGGCCGATGTTGAACAGGAGCCAGGAGACGGGCTGGATTGCATAGGCTTCACGAAGACTGACCAGCGCGACCTCGTACTGCTGCGCCTGATACTCGGCTTGCCCACGGTCCGCCAGTTCCTTGCACTGAGCGTCGGCCACACAGGCATCGGGCGCGACCTGTCCTGCCGGTGCCTGCGCCCAGGCGTCCGGCAAAAGCCCCGCGAGCAGCAATCCCAGAGACAATAGGATCAACAGGTATCTAATCGAAGATCGGCTTGGCATGGGTCACGGGCACTGGCGGACGCGTTGGTGTCTTTTGCGCCGGCCGGTTGGTCGGCTGGCTGTCGGCTTGCGGGCGACGCGGGGCGGGCACGGTCACCAACTTGACGTCGGCCCTGTCATCGCGCTGGCGCGACAGAAGCAGCTCCCGCTCGGCGTATCTGCTGAGGCGGACCCGAACCCGGAGTGGGTCGTCCGAGCGCAGCATTTCCTGCTGCCAGGGGGTCGTCCCGAGCACCGCCCCATCGGGCAAACGCACGATCTGGGCGCCGGGGGGCTGGCTGACCACGCGTAAGACCACGGGAGCCGGCGGTGCGGGTGGCAGCGGGGGAATCACGGGGGGGGCGACCGCCTTTGCCTCGGGCGGCGGCGGGCTGGGATGGCGAGCGGGCCACAGCAGCGCAGCGGTCGCGAGCACGGCTAGCGCCCCGCCGGCTCCGACCACCCACGCGTGCCGTCGCCGCGGTCGATGGGTCTCCGCGGCGGCCCGGCCAAGCGTGGACGCCCGGCCCGGCCCGGCGATCCGGGTGGCATCAAAGACTTCAGACCCCTCGGCTTCCTGCCGTCGCGGCGGCGCGGGCAGCTCGGCGGCCAGCGACTCGAGTGCCCGCTGCACCTCGCGCATGCTCGGCCGCTGCTCCTTGGGCTTGATCAGCAGTCGAGCGACCAGATTCGCCAGCGCGGCGGGAACGGAAGGGGCCACCTTGCCCAGTGGCTCTGGCTGCTTGAACAGGTGCTGGCCGATGACCTGACCCGGCCCATCGCCCTGGAACGGCGGCTGCCCCGAAAGCATCTCGTAGAGCATGCAGCCGAGCGCATACACGTCGCTCTTGGTGTCCACCCGGCCCGCCCCTTCGCACTGCTCGGGCGACATATAGAGCGGCGTACCCATGATGGCCTGCGAATTGGTATTGACCACCGCGGCCTCGCGCACTTCGGAGAGCTTGGCGAGTCCGAAGTCAAGCACCTTGACCCGCTCGCCCATCTGCATGGCCGGGTCGGGCACCAGCATGGCGTTGCTCGGCTTCAGGTCGCGGTGGATGATCCCCTTTTTATGCGCGACAGCGAGGGCGGCGGCGATCTGGCTGCCGATCTGCACGGTCTCCGAAGGGGAGAGCTTGCCGCCGCTGCTTTCCAAGCGCCCGGCCAGCGTCTCGCCCTGAAGGTACTCCATGACCAGGAAGCCGGAGCCATCGGGGAGGTTGCCGAAGTCGGTAATCTGCACCAAGCTGGGGTGGTCGACGAGGTTGGCGGCGCGCGCCTCGTTGATGAAGCGGTTGATGGTCTCGGCGCTGCGACCGGCTTCGGCATGCAGGACCTTGATGGCGACGCGGCGCTGGATGACCTCATGGAAGGCCTCGAAGACCGCGCCCATACCGCCCTCGCCTAGCTTGCGGATAACCCGGTACGGCCCGATCACGGAGGGCATGCTTTCCATCGCGGCCATGGTAGCACGTCGAGGCAGTGGGCAGGAACCGCATTCGCTGTAGCCCAGCCCAATGCAGCCATCCCCGCCGGCAGGGGGAAAAGCCCAATCGTTCAGCAACCAAACGGCAGCTCCTCGCAAGACCGCGGCGCGGAACTGCGACCTCAGGGCGCCGACGTCAGTGTGAGCGTGGGCTCTGGGGGCGCGGGCTTCTTTCTGTCGGGAGTGACCTTATCACGGTAGGCATCAAATTTCCGCGAACGCGGGGCGGATGGATTCTTGACCGTCATCGTACTTGCGAAGGTTCGCGCCGAGCGGTAGCCGCGTCACTGGCTTTCCGTATAGCACACGCGGCAGCGGCGACCGTGGCGCTGAACTATCGCTGGTACGCAAGTGCGGACGCGGAAGGCCAGCCAGCGATGCCGGGAGCATGGCCGCCCGCCGACCTGGCGAGCGGTGGACGACCTCCCCCCTCTTAGGTCAGCAGCGCGGGGCCATCGAGTGCGGCGCTGGCCAGAGCCATCGAGCGCGGCGCCGGCTATCGAGCGCGGCGCTGGTCGCGGGCCATCTAGCGCCTGCCGCCGGCCGGGACCATCGAGTGCTGGACGCAGCCGACCTGGACGCCGGCCGCCGATGATCCAGGCCCCTTCCTACACAGGGCCGCCAGCAGCCGCTCGCGCTGGGAGCCCGGCCAGCCGGTGGACGCCGCCCAGCTGCGCTCTAGCGAGTCTCATGGGGGTGCA
>CALFYE010000379.1 GCA_937952145.1 uncultured Myxococcales bacterium | reverse complement strand
GCCGCGAGTGAGCGCCGACTCCAGTGCATGGCAATGGGTCGCGAGTTTATTCGCATCTGTTCGGACGGCCATCGTGCCAATATGGTTGGCAATCCGAATCAGGCCTGCCATGTCGTTGAGATCGGCGCTTGGATTGTCGGCTGTCTGTAGGGTTTCCAGCCAGTCCAATTTAATTATTTCAATAATACGCTCTAGTGCATCAATGCCAATGTAGCAGCCGATACGCAGTAATTCAGCCCGCATGCTCGCGACGTCGGCATCCAGATCATGGGGCGCGCTGCTGCCGGTGTTGCCCTGCGAAATGCTCGCCGGCCGGGAGGCGCTCTCTGCCTTCGGCGGCGGCGGCATCCATCGCTTTAGGCTGTGCCGCATCACGAAGAGACTCATCGGCTTGCTCAGAAAGTCCTCTGGCTCTCCCCCCCCGCGCTCCCCCTGGGGCGACGAGACGAGCATTCCCCCAGTCTCTGCGTAGTCGTCGCTGTTGTGCTGCTGCGAAAGTGGGCCCTGCTCGCTGAATTCACCGGGCTCACTGTCGTGCCGATTGCGCTGCTCTGACATTCCGTCGCCCCCCGCAGGCAGCCAATTGCAGAGGCTATGCCAGCGGCTGACTGGCTGATCCGCAGCGCGATCTCCGACGAAAAGACAGCCGAAAGACCCCCGCCGCGGCCGATCCAGCTGCGCATATTCACAGAGTGCCGCTTCGGCACAGCGTGGCAGATCCGCACAGGGCAGGTCTCGGCACGCTCGCCCAAGCCCGGCGGGGCACCAAACCCCTGCCGCAGCGTGCAGCATAGCGACTGAAGCTGCCGCCGCGACTGCCGCCTGCAAGCCCGTCTTCGCCCCTCCTGAGGATCCCGGTTCGAGCGCGGCTGCGGCTGTTCGGTGTGCGGATCCGGCACAGTGCGCCTCCCCGGTCCGGCCAACGCGGCCAAGTCGCCGGGGGGGCCGGGGTAGATCCGATGGACAGTAGACATAATTAGAAAATAGTTTCATTTATCATTCAATTTTCGCTGGGTTTATTTTGTTTTTTCATGGCAGGCAGCGGCGAAGGTCACATCGCGTTTGCGCCCAGCCGAGCCCCGCCTGGCGGGCTGGGCACCCACGACGGATCTCCGCTCCGTGGCATGCAACTTGCGCGGCTGGGGTGCGAAGTCCACCGCCAACCCCAAGGAGACCCGCCATGTTTAGCTCATCTCGTACTGTCATGATCGTTTGCTCGATGCTGTCCCTGGCTGCGTGCGATGACGCGACCACCGAACAGCGGAAGAGCATGGGAAGCCAGACCACGGCCAACACCCAGGTCATCCAAGAGACCAATGCCGGCGCGCAGAAAGTCGCCACCGCGCAGGCCGAAGCCAACGACAAGATCGTCGCTGCGGTCGCGGAAGCCGATCAGAAAAGCAAAGTGGCGCAGAGCGAAGTCGACGCCAAAGTCATGGCGGCCAAGGAAGCCTTCCTGAAAGTGCGCGAAGAGTACCGCCACGATGTGGAGACCAAGCTGATCGAGTTCGATCGCAGCATTGCCGAGCTGGAGCTAAAGGCGAAAAAGGCGGTCGGCCAGGCGCATGTGGATGTGCACGCACGGCTAAAGAAAATCCGCGCCCAGCGCGAAGTCGTGGCCAAGAGCTGCAAGGCGCTGGAGACCGAGTCCGCGATGACCTGGGACGAGACCAAAGCCCGCGTCGATCGCGAGTGGACCGAGCTTAAGACCCTGCTGGATGTCCGCTAGCCCCACGCCGCCGGCTGGGCGGGCACCGGGCGCTGTGCCAGATCCGCACAGCGACAGCCGGGCCGCAGCTTACGACAGACCCAGTCGATCCTGCAGCCGAGCCACTCCCTGCTTCAGCTTGTACGCCAGCTTGTCCCGTCGCTGGCTTTCGCGGACTCCCAACTTGATGCCTACTGCCAGGAACAGCAGCAGGAACAGGCCACTAAAAAGGAACAGAGGCGAAAGTCTGCGCATGGGCTCTCCTTGCTTTTGGGGGGGCATCGGCCGGTCGAGCTGCGGGGTCCGCCGGCGCTGCAGCCCCAGCCTGGGTGTGGAGCCTGCCTGCGACGACGACTCCGCAAGACCGCCTGGCGGCTACCAGACGCATGGCTCGTGCCAAGCAGCACTCCGGCGGCGCGGGTTCCAGCGGAGCTCGCGCTTCGACAGACTCTGGCACACCGGATGCTGAGTACCTCCTCTGTCACCCCGTGCTGAACCTCCCCTTGCCTGAGTGTGCGAAATGGCCAAGTCCGCCGCAGCTGTCCATGACACCCCCATGAATCAGACCCAGTTTCACGCGGCCTTTCCGCAGCTTGCATCCGCCCTGCTGGAGGAATGGCCAGCCCTGCAGGCCGAGCCGCTCTCCGCTACCCAAGGCGACTTGGACAAAGTCATCGGCTTGATTGTCGAGACGACGGGACACACCAAGACCCTGGTGCGTCGGCAGCTGGGGGAGATCCTGCAGATCGTCACAGCCCCATCCGAGTCCGCTCCCGGGCGGGCGCGGAGCAGCGGCATGGCCCACGATGCTCGCGCTGCCGGGGCTGCCGTTAGCGACGCCGCCCACGAGGCCCTGCTCGCCGTCGAAGCAATTCTGTCCGAGTTCGAAAAGAAGAGCGGCCATGTCCTGCGCGATCTTCGCGGCAGCGTGCTTACGCCCACCCGCGATGCAATTCGTCAGCACTGGTTCATGTCGCTTCTGATCTCGCTGGGCCTGGGTTTTATCGTCGGTGTTCTTTTTCACGGACTGACCCGTGGAAAGTAGCGCGGCCGATCGCGCCGAGCCCGCGGAGGCGCCCCAGCGCGGTCCCGCCAGTCGGCTGCTGCATGTGGCGGGTGGGCTTTTGGCCATTCACCTGCAAGTCGCCCAGACCGAGCTTGCCGAGGAACAGTCGCGCATCGCGCGCGGCATCGCCCTGCTCGTGCTGAGCTGGATGTGCCTATTTGTCGGCGTCCTGCTGGTGCAGGCCATCGTCGTCATCAGCCTGCACGAGCTGCTGCGGCTGCGCTGGCTCTTGGCTGCCTCTGCGATGGCGCTCCTGAACCTGCTGCTCTGGCTCGGGCTGCACGCGCTGGGAAGTCGCCAGCTCCAGGCCCCCGTCCTGCCCACCACCCGCGCGCTCCTCCGAAAAACCCTCTCCGCCTTACACAGCTAACCCGCCGCTCCGAGCAAGACCGCGCCGGCTCCATGCCCCCAGCCCAGCCGAGCATCACAGGCGGGATGATGGCAGCCTACGGTGCAAACCCAACATCTTTACGCCTTCACCTCAATCGCGCAGATCGTACCCTTCGTCGGCCAGTGGGCTCGCCGCGTGGTGTCGCTGCCCACCCACTCATGAATGGCATCCATCACGCCTTGAAAGCGCGGGACGCAGTCATGAACCAGAACCCAGCCGCCCTTTTTGACGCGCCGGCCCCAGTGCTGCAAATCCGACCGCACCCCCTGATACGAGTGGTCGCCGTCGATAAAAGCAAAGTCAAACTCGGCGAGATCTTCCTCCGGGCTCTGCAGCAGCTCCGCATCGGTCGAGCGCGATCGATACAAGCGCAGCCGCTGCCGATCCTCGGTACCAAGGGCCTGCCAGAAGTCCTTCTCATAACTAAATGTCGGCAGCAGGCGTTCGACCTTGTCCCAGGTCTTCATCGGCACCCAGCGCAGGTGGCGCGCCAGGCCATTGCGCACCGCTTCACTGGACCACGTCATGGGGTCAATGACGACCAGGCGCCCAGCCTGCTGCACCGTCGCGTCGTACAGCACGCGCGTGGTTTCGCCTTTGAACGCGCCGATCTCAAGCAGCTTCCTGGCACCTCCCGACTTCAAGTGGCTGCGGATGAAGTCCTTCTCATAAGGGCTCGTGCTCATACCCATCGATCTACCTCCTTCGTTGGTTTGTTCGGGGCGCGAGTGGGAACCCAGCCGCGAGCCGCGCGGGCCAAAGTGCGACGGCTGGGGGCTTAACTTGCAACTTCCGGTCCAGCCGATGCGCCAGCCCAGCGCTGTCTGCCCAGCGTCCACCTGGGCTATGCAGCCATGCACGCCCCGACCCTCCCTCTGCCTTGCCCTGGGGGTCTTCGGCTGCCCGGCGTGGCGCAGGGCGAAGACACGCTTCAGGCTGCCCGCCCCGAGCCGAGGATCCCCGGCCGATCTTCGCAGTCCGTCCCCGTCTTGGGCAGGAACCCCATATCCGGGTGAGCTGACTTTATCAACATATCTATGCCCCGCTGCGCGCCGTCACGTATGCGACAACACTTCCGGCTGTGGCTTCCCACGGAGTCAAGCTCCTTGCCTACAAGTGTCATTCCGATTTCCAACCGCGTCGATCGCTCCTGCTGCGTGCGCTGCTGTCACAGTATGCAGCGTATCCGCCACGTGCGTTTGTGGCCGCCCGGCCCAGTCCGACCGTGCAGGCGCTGGCGGGACAGGTCCTGGTGCGCGTGCCCATGCATCGGCTACCGCGGGCGGTGCGCTTGGCAGATAGCGACAACGCCAGATACCCCTTCGGTCAGTCCGTGCTGCCCGGCGAAGCCGATGGCACCTGGCACCTTCACCGTCGGATAAACACTCGCGCCGTTTGATCGCCGACATCCAGATCGCAGCTGGTGCTACCGCGACATCCATTCCCATCCTGCCGCCTGGATTCCTGCCCACGCTGCGTCCCTTCATTCCTTAAGCGCTGCACCCGCGCTTTCGATCCTGGCGCTCCCGCTCTGTGGCATGCGCATTGCGTAAGCATCCGATCATCGGGAGGCCCCCCCCCACAGTTCCTGGGAGCCCCAGATAGCCGAGGAAAGGAGGCCCACATCCAGGCCGTAGTCGGCAACACGCCAAGCGTCGGTGAGACCTGCCCCCCCAAAAGACCTCACCGGCGCGCCTACCCCATAAAAAAGGAATTCGCCATGCACACTCCTTCACGTCTTCTGTACGTTCTTTTGGCTGTGGCCGGTGCGCTTGCTGCCTGTGGTAGCGATGCCGCCCTGCCGGGG
>CALFYE010000378.1 GCA_937952145.1 uncultured Myxococcales bacterium | reverse complement strand
GGCTGAACCACCCCGATCTGCCCCAGTCGCGACGCGGCGGGTTCAGCGTGAAGCTCGGCCAACAAAGACCAGCCGGTCTCCTGCTGAATCTCGGCTTCGCACGCCATCAGCACATCGCGGAAGACGGGCTCCGCCTGCAGCAGTTCCCGACCCATTCCTATCCACTGCGAGCCCTGTCCCGGAAACACAAACACCACCTTGGCCCGCCCGCTTGGGGCATCGCTCTGCCCCCCAGACGACGAACGCAGAGCGTCCAGACATTCCTTTTTGGTCGCTGCGACAATCGCCAGTCGGTGTTCGTGATGACTTCTCCGCACGCCAGCGGAGTAGGCGATCGCCGACAGCGGCGGGCCGTCGGGTGCCAAAAGAAGCTCGGCATAGCGGTCGGCCAGCTCGGTCAGCGCCTGTGGGCTGCGCGCCGAAAGCGGCAACACATAGACCTGATCAAAAACCGACGAATCCAGCGGACTTGCGACGCGCGCAATCGACAGGCCATGGGTATGCAAGACGGCCAAGAGCTCTAGCAGCGCGCCGCGATCATCCTCGTCCCGGCGCAGGCTGCCGCGTACCGCGCCGGCGATGCCTGCCGCCTGCAGGTTGTCGGCGATGGCTCGCTGGACGATGGGATGCGGCGACAGCTCGGCAAACAGTCTGTACCCTGCCCTAGCCGCCCCCGCGATCGCCTCGGCGAAGCGAACGTGTTCGACCAGATTGCGCACCCAGTATTCGGTGTCACAGCCAGTTCCGTTTTCTAAGCTCCCAGTCACCGAAGAAAAGTACGGAATTGTGGCGGCGCGCGGCTGGATCGTGCCCATCCCCGCCCGCAGCGCATCCCGGACTGGGTTCAGCTGCGGACTATGGGCGGCAATATCGATCTTGATGGCCTGGCAGAAGACACCTCTCTGTGCCAGCTCCTGCATAACCTGCGACAGCGCCCCCGGATCTCCGCCCAGGACCGTGCTATTCGGAGCATTGTGAATGACGCGGTAAAGGACTTCGGAGTGTGCCGCGATCGCTTCGCCAGCCGCTTCCCAAGAGAGTCCGACCAGTCCCATGCCGCCACGTCCTCGCAGGGGCTGGACCGCCGGTCCCGGAGTGCAGATGACCCGCATCGCTGCTTCCAGACTGAGGACTCCCGCGACATACGCCGCCGCCACCTCGCCAATGCTGTGGCCCACCACCGCGACGGGCGAGATCCCCCAGGCGCGCAGCTGCGCCGCCAGCCCGATCTGGATTCCGACTATGGCCGGCAGCGAAAAGGCCACGTCCGCCAGGTGCTCGTCCGACTTGACAAGGAGCAGCTTGCGGCTAAGAGACCACCCCGCGTACTCCTGAACCAGGCGGCTACAGCGCTCAAGTTCGGCGCGGAACACCGGCTCACTTAGCAGCAGTGCGCGCCCCATCCCCAGCCACTGCGAGCCTTGGCCCGAAAAGACAAAGACCGGCCCCTCGTCCCCGGTGCTGGGGCGTCGCGCAGGGGGGAACCACAGTCCCGGTACCTGCTCACCAGCTAGAAAGTGGCGTAGCTGGGACTGCAGGGCCTCCTTCGAATGGGCCACCGCCGCCATGCGGAAGGCCTGTCCGGGCTTTGGACTTGCAACCTCCTGGCACAGCGTAGAGAGCGGGCTCTCGGACTGCTCGACCGTACTTAGGACCTCGCGCACGCGCTCCCTAAGCTGGGACTCATCGTCCGCTGTCAGGGCGAGAAGCGAGGGCGCAGGAGGCAGCAGCTCTTGCAGCACGGCGTGGGCATTGGTGCCGCCAAAGCCGAAGCTGCTGACCCCCGCGGTGGCAGCCCGTCGCCGCGACGGCCAGGGCGCCCGAGTACGCTGAACTGCCAGGGGAAGGTCGGCGGGAATCGCCGGATTTAGCTGGGCAAAGTGGAGGCTCGGCGGAAGCTCACGATGCCAGATGCAGAGTGCCGTCTTGATAATGCCGGCGACTCCCGCTGCCGCATCCAAGTGGCCGATGTTGGTCTTGACCGAACCCACGGCCAACGGCTGCCCCGCGGCTCGCCCCTCGCCACAGACCGCGGCCAGGGCGCTCGCTTCAATGGGGTCCCCGAGCGGCGTGCCGGTCCCGTGTAGCTCGATGTAGTCGACTGCCGAAGGCGCGATCTCGGCCTGGGCATACGCTCGCCGCAGGACCGCCTCTTGCGCGAATCGACTGGGCGCGGTGAGTCCGTTGCTGGCGCCATCGTTATTCACCGCGCTGCCCCGAATAAGGCAATAAATACGGTCATTATCTGCCAATGCCCGGGCGAGTGGTTTTAGCAGGACAACCCCGGCCCCCTCCCCGCGACTGAAGCCATTGGCGCGCGCGTCAAAGGTATAGCATCGACCGTCGGGGGATAGGCCGCCAAAGCGCACCCCACTGACCGTGCTATCAGGCAATAGGTTCAGATTCACGCCCCCCGCAAAGGCAATCGTCGATTCACCTCTGTGGATACTTTCACAGGCTAGATGCAGGGCCACCAATGAAGAAGAACACGCCGTATGCACGACCAGGCTAGGGCCCTGCAGACCCAGAACATAGGAGACGCGGTTGGCGATGATGCTGTGCTGGATTCCCGTCGCTGAGTGCTGCGCCAGCGCCGGCAAGCCGCGCTCGTGCAGCAGCAGCGCGTAGTCCGACCACATCGCCCCAAAAAATACGCCCGTGCTGCTGCCCTGCAGCCGCTGCGCCGGGATGCCGGCGTCTTCCATGGCCTCCCACGCAAGCTCCAGCATCAGCCGCTGCTGCGGGTCCATGTGCTGCGCTTCCCGGGGGGAAATGCCAAAGAAGAGGGGATCAAAGAGGTCTACCCGGTCTAAGAACGCCGCGCGCTGGGGAAGCTGGCGCCCCCCCAGCCGGGCTGCGATTTCCTGGCGAAAGTCCGGACCCCAGCGCTCGCTGGGAATGTCGGCCAACGCGTCCCCGCCACGGCAGAGGAACTGCCAGAGTGCGCTCGGCTGCGCCCCCCCGGGAAAGCGGCAAGCCATCCCCACCAACGCGATCGGCTCCTCCTCTTTGCTAACCGGCAGCTCGGGGGCCGATCGATTGATTGTCTTTGGTTCAGCCCCCAGATACGCCGACAGCGCGCCGATTGTGGAATATTCCCATACTAGGGTCGGCCGCAGCTTTACCCCCAGCCAGTCGCCAAGCGCAGCGACTAGCTGCTGCCCGGCCAGCGAGTCGATGCCGAAGCGACTAAACGGAGCATTCCCGTCAAGTTCCGCCCCGGCGAGCTGCCATGTTGAAGAAATATATTCCCGTATCCAACGATCAATCTCACGACTATTTGTCGGCATAACACCGCTTCAAAATAGTTTACCGGCTTCTACGCAATATTATGAATCAGTGGCCCCGTGGGCGATGCGCAATGCGGCTTGATACAGGTGAACGGCGGCCCCCTCTTTGAGCAAATCCATCGCGCGATCAAAGTGCGGCGTCGCCGCGCCGGTGTCGTGCCGCGTCCGATAGATTTCCCCCCAGCTCAGCTCGACCTGCGCCGCCGAAATGATCTGCCGTGTGGCCTGCGCCACCTCCAGGCTGGCTGCGAGGTGAGCCTCGATCTCGGATAGATCCGCCCCCAGCCGGGCCAGGGCGTTGGCACATACGCGCTCCGCCAAAGCCAAGGAAAACTGCTGTCCGGCTGCACGCGAGCGCGCGGTGAGCGAGCGCGCAAGCTCCAGCGCCTCGGCAGGGCGACCGGCATGCAGCAGAATCTCGGCCTCGCCGGCGCTAAACCAGTCGTTCGCCATCCCCCCGCCGTGCGCCTTGCGCAGCTCGACCGAGCGGGCCCGCTTGTCCAGCGCCTCGGCATGGAGACCAAGATGACTCTCGGCGCATGCAGTGGAGTCTAAGGCGAGATATTGCAGTAGGGGTTCTTTCGTCTCGGCCGCCAGATCAAAGACCGGCTGATTGGCAATGAGTACCTGGGGCCAATCCCCCGCGACAAAAGAGACCAGCCCCCAAAGCATATGGAATAAGCTGGTATAGAACGCCTGATTGTGCTCCTTTGCCCAAGTCAGCATTCGTTCTATACGCGCCTGGGCCAGGGGATAATGCCCACTGCTGGCCAGAGCAATCGCATAGAACATATTGACGCGCAGGGCATCGATGCCCTTGCCCATCAAGCGCTCCATCGACTCCAAAACCGGCTCCAGCATTTCCCGGCCTTTGCCCATCTGGCCAAATAGCACAAAGCCCAACCCCAGGGTCATCGAGGGCATCACCAAGAGCTCTTGGTCCCCATGTTCTTGGGCAATCGGCAGGACCTTGCGCAGATACGGAATGGCCTCCCCCGGACGTCCGGCGTACTGATGAAGTCGGGCACAGTAATAATCAATACGAGCAAGCCGCAGACGATCTTCCCGAACCGCCGAACTCGAACCCAGTAGGGTTTCGATCTGAAGACGTGCCCGCGCCAGGCGGTCCAAATTCTCCTCTGGCGGCACATTCAGCAAGGCGGCCTTTACGGTCTTGAGAAGAATATCGACATGGCGACGCTGCAGAGCCGAGCTTGGCGGCAGGAGCGCCACCAGGGACTCAGCAGCCGCATAGTGAGTGCGCGCTTGTTCATAGATATAAAGTTTAACTGCACAGTCGCCAGCTAACTCATAGTAGGCGATGGCCTTATCGTAGATTTGGGCTTCTTTGAAATGGTAGGCCAGGACGGCACTCATGCTGTCGCGGTTGCTACCGGTGTACGCGGCCTCCATGGTCTGGGCGACTAGGCCGTGCAGACTCCGCAGCTTGTCAGCCCCCATGCGCCGTAGCAGCGTCTCGCGCAGCTTGTCATGAGCAAAGCGCCAGTCACTGCCCTGACTTTCGACGACGGCGGCGTTGGCGCACTCGATCAAGAAGTCGCGCAGCGGCATGCCGGGAAAGGCGCCTTCCAGCAGCAGCGGATCAAGCCGACGACCCGCGACGGCGGCAAAGTCCAGCCAGGGGCGGAATGAATCGGGGAGCCGATCGAGCCGTCGCTCGACGATGCGCTCGATCCCCACGGTCAGCACGGTTTCGGGAAGCTCACCCTGCCCAATGCGCTGTAGCTCGCCGGCGTTTTCCGCGAGCGCGCGCACGATCTCGACCAGGAAGAACACATTCCCTTCGGTGTGCTGCGCCAGATAAGCCACAAGCTCCGGCCGCTGCCCGACCGTCCCCAGCATCGACTCGCTCAGGCGAGCAATGCTGCCGGCATCCAGCCGGCTAAGCGGCAGGAGCTTGAGTCCAGGCAAGCGTCCCGGGAGCTCCGGACTCTCATCCGAGCGAAAGGTTCCGATAAGCAGGATCGGCAGCCGCGGGATGTGTTCCTGCAGCTGGCTTAGAAGTCCCAAGCTCTCGCTGCGGGCCCAGTGCAGATCTTCCAAAATGAGCACCACCGGCTTGCTCAGCCGGCGCAGCATGCCGGCGAGCGTGCTGATGATGCGCGCCTGTGCGGCCTCCGGCTTGACGACTGGTGCATCCGGAATTGGGCGGCCCAGGAGTTCCCCCAAATCGGATGCCAAGTCCTTGAGCACCGCCGCCTCGTCATCGCGGACATCCGCCCGGATGCAGATCGCGCGCAGAAAGGGCAGCCACTCTTCATAGTAGTAGCCGCCGTTGGTGGTGCTCTGGCCGTCGGCCACCCAGGAACCATGGACCAGCGCCAGGGTGCGCAGCTCAGAGAGCAGGCGAGACTTCCCAACCCCGCTCTCACCACCAATTAGGAATGCACTGCCAGCCGCCTGCTTGGTTCGTTCGAGAGCCTGGCGCAGCTCCGAAAGCTCGCTATCGCGACCAATTAGGAGCGTGGCCTGCAGGAAGCTCTCTCGCGTCGCCGCAGTCTCGATCGGAAGAGCGTAGGGCACTGCTGCCGAGAGGTCACGCAGCGTGGTGTTGGCGCTGTCGGGTCGGGCCTCGGGCGCGGGGCTAGTCAGCCGGCCGATGATGTCACCCAGCGGACCCGGCACGGCCAGCCCGGGCGACGCGTCAGCTGGTGGCTCGCTGGCGCCGTTGCCTTCCCCGCCTGGGCTGGGTGACGTCGGTGCACTGGCCAAGGGTTCCAGGTCGGTCGCGGCGAATCCCGGTGCCAGGTCGGCAGAGACTGGCAGCGGCGGCGTCGGGTCGGCAGAGTCCGCCTGCAGTGTGCGATGCGAGTCTTCCCCCAGCAGACCATCCAGGAGCGCGGTCATGCTGGTGTTGCCACCCGGCAGCATTCCGGACATCAGCTGATGGAACACCATTCCCGCTGCATACAAATCGGACTGCACGCTGGGTGGCTGTCCCTGCAGAAGCTCAGGCGCCATGTACTCCAGCGTGCCGGCCAGGCCCGCCGCGCCCCCGGCCTCGGTCGCAATTCCGAAGTCCAGCAGCTTCACCTCCCCCGCTACGGTGAGGATATTGCCCGGCTTGATGTCGCGATGCAGCACCCCGCGGCGATGAATGTAGGCCAGAGCGCGGAACAGCTGTGCCGCCAGCTGCACCTTGCCCTCCTCTGCCATGTCATAGCCCGCATCGACGATGCTCTGCGATGCGTCGAGGAGCTCCATGGTGTAATAGGACCCGACCTCGTCATCAAAGCCGTAGCTCAGGACGCGAATGATGTTGGGATGGTGCAGCGAGGCCAGCGTCTGAAACTCACGGGCCAGCGCCAGGCGCTCCTCCACCGCGGCGGGGTCCTCGGCCGCCCCCGGCTGCAGCAGCCGGGTCGTAATCAGCTTGAGGGCCACAGTCTGGCGGTTTACGAGCTGCACCGCCCGGTACACCGTGCCCATTCCCCCCGCGCCCAGCTGCTCAATAATGCGATAGCTACGGTCGATTATCTTGCCGGTTTCTAGTGTCATCGCTGCTCACTTATCGACGGAATCGCGGCTGTGTGGACTCCCCGCCCGGGGTGGCTGGGCTCGTCCACGCGTCGGCCCCCCCCCACGACCTCCTCCCCCCATCCCCAAACGAACATGATACCGAAAGCGCCTCGGCAAAGTAAAGGCGCGCCGACGCTGAGTTTGCGGCGCTGAGCGCACAGGTCTTGCCCTTGACTCCTACCTTGGGGTCAAAGGCGCGGGCAGCAGGCGGGCGCTGATCAAGCGGCCCAGCGGTTCCGCGTACTCCCGTATCAAGATCGAATAATGGTCCCCGGGGATGTCGATGACCTCAAGACCGCCCAAGCAGAACGGTGCCCAGCCGTGCGTGAAATCTCCCGGGCGCAAGCTAATCACATTCCGCAGCAGGGTGGCGTGCCCGGCATACTTCTGGGTCTGGTGTTCCAAAGACAGGTGCAGGTTATGGCGGAACAGCGTGAACTGCTGCTGCCAGAAGTCCGGCTCTAGCTCACTGCGCTGCCTCCCTTGGCGAAGCAGATCGCCCTGCAGCTCTCGCTCGAACTCATCCTCGGCAGCTATCGGCCTTCCCTGCAGCACTCCCGGAGCGTAGCTGTCCAGCAGCAGCAGAAAGGGAACATCGGCCGCCCCCTGCCTCAGCTCCTGCGCCATCATAAAGGCCAAGAGTCCGCCCATGCTCCAGCCCAGAAGCTGGTACGGGCCCTGCGGTCGCAGGCGACGAACCGCGGCGGTGTAGTGCGCGGACAGAGCCGTCAGGGTGGTAATTCCCAAGCGCTCACGCTCCGGCACCGGCAGGGCCGGAATCGCGTACAGCGGAACCTCGCTGTCGATCGCGCGCACCAGCTCTTGATAACAAAGGATGCTCCCGCCCACCGGATGTATCAGGAATAAGGGCGGACGCGAACCAGAAGTCCGAATTGGAACAATCACCTGGGCAGGATCGGCGTCTACCCCCCGACGCAGCTCCGCCGCCAGGGCCGCTACCGTCGGATGACGGAACAGCGCGGCCACCGGCAGTCGGGTTCCGGTGCGCTGGGCAATCGCGCTGACGAACCGCGTGGCCAGGATGGAGTGCCCGCCCAGCTCAAAGAAGTCGTCATCCACTCCGATCTCGTCATTTTGCAAGAGGTCGCGCAAGAGCTGAAGCAGCAAGCTCTCGGTCTCATCACGGGGCGGAGTACGGCTGGTCAATCGCACCAGTCGGCCGGGAGTGACCTGAGGATCCGGCAAGGCCCGCCGATCGACCTTGCCATTGGGAGTCTGCGGCAGCGCCGGCAAAGAGACAAAGCGCGCCGGAATCATGTACTCCGGCAAGCGCTCTTTGAGCTTGGCTCGTAGCTCGGCCGGCCCGGGGAGTCCGGAGTTCCCCGCGACCACGTAGGCGACCAGCTGTGACTCGCCGGTCCTGTCGGTTCGCAACAGGACCACACAGTCGACCAGACCGGCCTGCTCGCGCAGGGTCTGCTCGATCTCACCGGCCTCGATGCGAAAGCCCCGCAGCTTTAGCTGGTGGTCAGCGCGGCCCGCGAGCTCGATCTCTCCCCCGGCGTTAAATCGTCCCAGATCGCCGGTGCGATACATGCGGGCCCCGGGCTGGCGCGCGAAGGGATCGACAAGGAATCGCTCCGCGGTCAGCTCTGGTTTGTTGCGATACCCCAGGGCCACGCCGCCCCCGCCGATATACACCTCGCCGCGGACACCGATCGGCACACGCTGCCGCTGGGAATCCAGAATATAGATGGCCGTATCGGCAAGCGGAGTGCCCACTGCAATCGCCGATGCCGAGGAGCGAACCTTCCACGCAGTCGAGTAGATCGTGGTCTCGGTGGGACCATAGCCATTCCAGACTTCACGGCCGCGGGCCAGCAGCTGATCCGCCAGGTCGCGCGGCATGGCCTCTCCCCCCGACAGGATCTGCAGCTCGGGATGCCCCGGCCAGCCGGCCTGCAGCAGCATCCGATAGAGGGCCGGTGTCGCCTGCAGCAGCGTCGGCGGGTGAGCGAGCAGCCAGGCTTTCAGCTGTTCGCTGTCTAGCACCACCTGGCGATCCACGACCATGCAGCGCCCCCCGCACAGCAGCGGGCCAAAGATCTCCAGGCCGGCGATGTCAAACGAGACCGGCGTCAGCGAGGTCACGGCCGACCGCTCGTTCAACCCTAGCGTGTCCCGCAAGGAGTAAAGCAGGTTGGTTAGGCTGGCGTGCGTGACCTGCACGCCCTTCGGCTTGCCCGTCGAACCGGAGGTGTAGATCACATACGCCAGAGTCTCACCGGGAAGCGTCCTTGGAAGCTCCAGCTCTGCTTCCTTGCTTGCTTCCTGAGGCCCCGACGCCGGATGCGACGCTGCAGCGGTCCACGGATCAGGCGAAGGTTGCCCTCCGACGCTGGCATCGAGACAACATACCGTCCCGGCATACTCTGGGAACTGCCCCCGTAGCCCGGTCTGGGTCAGCAGAATCGGCGCCTGCGCATCCGCCAGCATGTAGGTCAAGCGGGCCAGCGGATAGGAAGGATCCAGCGGCAGATACGCTGCCCCGCTCTTGAGGATGGCAAACAAGGCGACGAAGAGATCCCGCGAGGGCTCAACGCAGACGCCGATCACGGTGTGCGGTCCGGCCCCGAGCGCTCGCAGGTGGCGACCCAGCCGGGAGGACTGCTCGTCCAGCTGCTCATAGGTCAGGGTCTTTCCGTTGTGTTCGACGGCGGTGGCATGCGGCGTGCGCGCGACCTGAGCCGCAAACGCCTGCGGCAGAAATACTTCACCTGCGGGTCGTGGCGGGCCCAGCTGCCAGGCCACCTGCTGATCGCGATCGGCGGCAGACAAAACCTGCAGCTCACTTATGCGGCAATTGGGAGTCTCCAGAATGCTGGCCAGGAGCTGCAAGAAATTATCCCGCAGGCGGGCAATCGTCGCTGGCACAAACAGCTCGCTGTCATACGACCATGAGCAGCTGAGTCCCCCCGCCACTTCGGCCAGAGTCAGGGACAAGTCAAACTGCCCCTCCTGCTGATTAAGCGGAATCCGCTCGATCGGCACGCCAAACAGGACCGGCGTTCCTGCCGTACCCGGGTCACCTGGGGTAGCGCCAAATAGGAATTCCACATCCTGAAAGTTCTCATACGCGCACAGCACCTGAAACAAGGGCGTGCGATGCGTCTCTCGCTTGGGACAGAGCCGCTCGACGAGTAGGGGAAACGGATAGTCGCCATGGCTCAGCGCGGCCAACGAGCGCCGGCGTAGATCGGCCAACAGATCCGTAAACGATGCCTCCGGTTGAATCCGCGCCCGCAGCGCCAGGGTATTGATGCAGCATCCGACCATCGATTCGAAGCGCGCCTGCGTCCGTCCATGGAACGGCGTGCCGAGCAGAAAGTCATCTTGCCCGGTATAGCGGTGCATCAGCACCGCCACGGCTGACAGCACCAGGGGAAAGAGGGTCGTTCCCTCTTGCGCGGCCAGCCGCCGCAGCGCCTGGGTCTGCGGGACATCGATAAAAAAAGACAGGCTGGCGCCCCGCGCGCCCCGCACCGGGGGGCGTGGATGATCGGTCGGCAGATCGAGAGGCGGCAGGTCCCCCGCAAGCTCTTGCAGCCAGTACTGCAGCTGTTCCTCCCCCGCGCTGGACTGCAGGAGCTGATTTTGGAAGTGTACGAAGTCATAAAACTCGGCCGATGGCGGGGCGAGGGCCGCCGCGCGACCGCTCCGCACCGCGTGATACAGGGCATCAAGTTCACGGATCAGGATGGCTAGCGATGATCCGTCGATCAAGATGTGATGGACGCAAAATAGGAAGATCGACTCGTCGCTTCCTCTTTCGTACACGACGTAGCGAATAGGAGTGTCTTGCCGAAGATCAAAAGGCTGCTGCGCCACTTGGCACAGCTCGCTCTGCAGCTCTGCCGCCGACCAGCTAGCCGCACTCCTTACCTCCAGCCTAGCTGCTGACTCCGGCGCTGGATGCTGCCAGGGGGTGCCATCACGGACCACGAACTTGGTGCGCAACACGGAATGACGGAGGCCTAGTTGGCGTACGGCTTCGCTCAAGATCGGAATCGCAACTGCGCCGCGTAGTCGCACGGCAAGCGCAACGTTGTACTCTGCGCTCTTGGGATTCAGATCATGAAGGAACCACAGCGCCTTCTGCATCGCGGACAGGGGTGTCAGACTATCGCGGGCAGGAGCAGTCGCTGACAGGTACGCGATCAGCTCCTGCTTGCGGGTCCGCAACTGATCAATCAGTCCGGGCGGCAGGGTTGACCTTCGACCGCGATAGCGAAGCTTGCCCTCCTCTAGCCAGAGTTCGATCCCCTGACGCGCGAGGTACCAAAGGAATTCCTGGGCAGTCACTTGCGGTTCCCCCCTTGTGCGAGCACGCGGCACACGTCGGCAAACTTCCCCGACCTGCAGGCGCAACAGACCGCAATCCTAGCACGCAAGAGCACCCGCCAGGGCGCCCTGCATAGGAATCATTCGGTGTACGCATTTTCAGAATTCGGAGTTTCCCAAGTAAGAAAAAGGAGTCCGTAGGCGAACAACACACGCACGTGAAACTCCGGACCTAATTTCGTCGTTTGGAAAAGTAGAAGCGCTTATCAACACCGTCGCGGAACCCCCCAGTAGGAACGAAACGGGAGCGAGATCCAGCAATGAACGGCAAGGAAAAAGTGCCCCGCCCATGCCCTGCGCGAAGTCTGATTGCGCATGCGTGAGGTGGTGGCTGCAGCCGATATGGGTGGGTGCTGGGGGGCACACAGCGCGGCTCTGCTTCGCGGGACTGACTTCGTGGTCTGAGTCTACACCCGGGCGGGAATCCACACGATCAGTCTTGGCAGACGCTGCCCAGCGCCGCACTCCGGGCAGCGACCGCGACGGCGGCGGCGGCGCTGAGTACCCACCTATGCAGATTCCCGATTGTCAAAGTCCAGGTGAGCGCTGGCTCTGAGTCGCTGCCAGCCATCCGCACACTTCGGAAGTCGCTGAGTTGTAGGCGCCGGGTGACTGTGCGATGATGATGGCCTCAATGCCTGCTCGAATCAAAGGCGCGACCATCCTGAGCACAATCTCTCTGGTTCGGGAAGCTTGTCCGCCGCAGAAGTACCAGGAACTGGTCGCGAACTGTCCGTCCGAAACGCAGCAGCTTATGCGTCGCACCCTGGTGGCGCTGGAGTGGTTGCCTGCCGATGTCTGGGCGCCGTTTCTGGTCGTCCTGCTCAACCAGCTCTGTCGCCGCGATGAAGGCAAGCTGCGCCGCCTGATGCGCGGCGTATTCCAGCGCGACTTCACAACCACGTATCGTGCCTCGCTGGCCGGCATCACAGCCGAGGGGCTTCTGACCAAGCTGTCCACGCTGTGGCCCCTGCTGTTTGATGGGGGCTCGCTGCGGGCCCAGGCCTTGGGGTCAAGTGGCACGATCCTCATCGAGCTGCGCGAATTCCCGACCGTCTCGACGATCTACGCCATCGTCTGCGAAGCCTATGTCGAGCAGCTATTTGCGATGGTGACCTCTGGCAAGGTCGAGATTCGCCGCCTGCGTGAGCAGCTCAGCAACGGCCTGCTCAGCTGCGAGTACACGCTGACCTACGAGCGCCCTGCTACCGCTGGCCCGACCCCCTGACGAGCTGCCTGCACCGGGTAGTCACACGCCAGACGTATCGGCGCTGGTCAGTGCGCAGCTTGGAGTCTGGTTGAGCATCGAAAGAGCTGACCCACTTCAGACTGGGGTAATCCGGAGTCTCGCTGGGTCGAGAGCGCCTATCAAAACCGTCAAGCGGTGCTCAGATCAGCGCCAGCGATAGAACAAGCGGACTCAGGGGGTGGATGACGCAGTACTGCTAGCTGCCGCTTGATGCGACCGATGTGTGCTCACGGAAGGGAGCAATCCGTAAACTGGCAGGAGTGCCGCAAAAAGCGCCTATCAAACCCTGGGCCGATCTGCGAAACTATCCGTCGTCGAGAGACGCAGGTTGCGTGCCGTGCAGGCTAGACCATTTCCTGAGGAGTTACGCCGAACATGGATCCCATGACCCTCATCGGCGCGCACGCCACGCTCATGGCGGCCACCCGATCCGGCTTGCTTGACATTCTTGGGGACGAGCCACTCCGCTGCGAACAGTGTGCTCAACGGCTGGGGCTAAATCAGCGTGCGCTGCAGCACGTACTAGAGGTTCTGGCTGAGCTGGGGATCTTATCCCGTCACGGTGATGCCTATCAGCTCAGCAAACAAAAGACACCGACGAGAGGACTAAATTCTTCCTGGGATACTCTGCTGATCCTTCAACAACAATTCGATCATCTCGGAGTAATGCTCAAGAGCGGCAAGCCCTTGTCGTTCATGGATACTTCGGCAGCGCAGAGAGAAGCATCCTATCGTTCCTTAGTCTGTGACATGGGAGTGGCCTTTGCGGAGACGGCTACCAGCCTGGCGCGCCAGCTCAACATCCAGCCGCTGCGCGTTTTGGATGTGGGCTGTGGTTCCGGAGTCTGGAGTCTGGCCATCGCGGCAGAACATCCGCAGACCCAGGTGACAGGTCTCGACCTTCCTATGGTGTTGGACGCCTTTCTCAACCGGGCAAAGGCGCTCAACCTAGACAAGCGCAGCACGCTGCTTCCCGGTGACATGCACCAGGTGGAGATTCCGGCCGCACACTACGACTTGGCCATCATTGCCAACGTCTTGCGCTTGGAACCCCCCGAAAAAGCTCGCCAGCTAGTGACCCGCATCGCCTCCTCCGTTCGTCCGGGAGGAGCGCTCCTCGTCGTCGACGCACTTGCCGGCGGAACGCCCGCCAAGGAACAGCAGCGCGCGGTCTATGCGCTGCATCTGGCTCTACGAACGGAAGCAGGTCGTGTTCACTCGCCCAAAGACATCTCAGCCTGGATGTCTGATGCAGGCTTTGGCAATTTGAAAATGGTTGACCTCGATCCCAACATGGCAGCGGTTGGGGCGCTGATTGGGTGGTGCTAGCCCCAGGGCGCTCCGGGGCACCTGCAGCCAGGGCGGCACTACTTCGGTGTCGCTAGACGCTAGGGCACCTTGCCGCACGACGATTGGCCATTCTGTCCAGGGAATCAAGTCACGCCACAGGGAATCAGAACAGGCCGCTATGGGCTAATCAAAGGAGGGGGGCTTTTGGCACCGCAGAAGTCAGAGATCATCGGTGAGTACGTTCTGCACGAGAAGCTCGGCGAGGGTGGCATGGGAGCGGTCTACCGTGTTACCAACCGCTTGAGCGGCCACAAGTTCGCCCTCAAGCGAGTTCTCGCGTCGCTGAGCCCAGCCCCGGAATCGCACGGTGACGATTCTGATCCCCCCCCGGTGTTGAGCCCGACGCAGCAAGCGACCGGGATGCGCGCAGCCCTGGCTCGCGAATTTCAGACGCTGGCCTCGCTGCATCATCCCAACGTAGTCAACGTCGTCGACTACGGCTTCGACTCCAACGACAACCCCTATTTCACGATGGATCTGCTGGTGTCTCCGCAGACCATCCTAGAGGCCGCGCACGGGCGAGATACCAAGACTAAAGCCGAGCTGCTGGTTCAGCTTCTCCACGCGCTCGTTTACCTGCACCGCCGGGGTATCCTGCACCGGGACATCAAGCCATCCAACGTGCTGGTGGTGGATGGTCAGGTAAAGCTCCTAGACTTCGGAATCTCGGCAGCAGCCGAAGAGAAGCACACCCTGGCTGGAACCCTCCCGTACATGGCCCCAGAGCTCTTCTTGGGCGGCAAGCCAACGGTTGCTACGGATTTGTATGCGACTGGGGTCGTGGCCTTTGAACTCTTTGCCAATCGGCTGCCTCACCTGGCCGACAGCAGGACCGCCTTTCTCAATAGCCTGCTCGGCGACAAAGCCGATGACACACTCGCCCCAGGCGCCGAAGATCTGATCTCCGGCCTTGCGAGCCGGCTCGATGAGGAGGAGCCAGAGGCGGATCAACAAGCGATCGAGGCCATCTTGGCCCAGCTAGCAGAGGACAGCTCGAAGCTCAGCGCGGTCCTGATGAAGCTTATCGCCCGCAGCCCAGCGCATCGATACAGCGACGCCGAAGAGGCGATTCACGAGCTCAGCTCTGCCGTCGGCCTGAGCGATTCCACTGAGACTGCCGCCACACGGGAGAGCTTCCTACAAGCCGCCGAGTTCATTGGACGGGAACAAGAGCTCGGCCAGCTACGTCAAGCGCTGTCCCAAGCTGCAAAGGGGAATGGCTCCGTCTGGATGATCGCTGGCGAGAGCGGTGTCGGAAAGACCCGACTGCTCAACGAGGCCCGGATAGAGGCGCTCGTCCGCTCAGCGTATGTCATCCGCGGCCGCGGCATCAGCGACCGCGGCGCCAACTACAGCCTCTGGCGGACGATCGTACGCACTCTGAGCCTCGACGCGGATCTGGATGCCCCCCAGATTGGGGTGCTCAAAGACATCGCTCCAGACATCGAGACGCTCTTGGGGAAGAAAGCATCCCCGCCTGCCAGCCTGCCGCCGCAGGCCACCCGAGCTCGGCTCTATGAGACGGTGGCGGCGCTGCTCGCCCGGCAGCAGCGCCTTGTGGTTCTGTTCCTTGAGGATCTGCATTGGGCGGGGTCTGACAGTCTGGATTTACTCGCGCACCTCAGTCCACTCGTCCCCAATATGCGGATCTTGATTGTGGGCGACTACCGGACTGACGAAGCCTCCGAGGACCTGCGGAACTTGCCGGCGTCTCATACGCTGCAGCTCGCAAGGCTCGGCGATGCGCAGATCACACGCCTGTGCGAGTCGATGCTGGGCGCGGTCGGCCAGCGTCGCGATCTGGTCGAGTATCTGAAGAAGCACACGGAAGGGAACGTCTTCTTCCTGGTCGAGATGGTGCGCACGCTGGCCGAACTCGCCGGACAGCTCGACTTGGTTGGCGTGCAGGAACTTCCCGATGAGCTGCTGACCGGTGGTATCGAGCGCATCATTCAGCGTCGCCTGGCTCTGGTTCCTCCGAAGTTCATGGATCTTCTGCAGATGGCCGCCGTCGCCGGGCGGCGACTGGACCTGAGAATCATCGAGCACGCCACGGGGCGACACGACCTATCCCCCTTTCTCATGGCCTGTGCCGGCGCGATGGTCCTTGAAACGCAGCAAGATGAATGGCAGTTCGCCCACGAAAAGATTCGCGAGTCCGTTTATCGGCGCATCTCGGAATCAGACAGACCACAGCTTCACCGCCGGATCGCGGAAGCGATCACTACACTGTTCCCAAACGACTCCTCCCAGAACGCGGCACTGGCTCTTCACTGGGAACGAGCCGGGAACCTGGAGCTCGCCTATGACCTTTACCTGAAGGCCGGGGCGGCAGCGGCCCGACTCTTCACAATCGCCGAGGCCAGGGCGCACCTCTCGGCGGCACTGTCACTCCTCGATCGCCTGGAGGACTCGCCCGAAAACCGGCGGCGGCGGGTTGACACCCTGCTCATGATTCTCAACTTCTCTTATCACTCCCCGAAGCTACTGGCCCTGGCTCCAGAGCTTGATCGGGCAGCTGAGCTCCTGCAGCCGCTTCTCACCGCGGAGCCCGTGGCAAAAGCCGATGCCGTACGCCGAACCCAGCTCTCCTTTACCAAAGGACGCAGCAGTCTATATCTGGGGGACGTTGAGAAATCCATCGAGTGCTTCGCCGAGACTCGCCTGCTTGCGAAGCAGTACCAGCTTGGGGACCTCGATGCCGCGGTTGCTCTGGCCATTGCACAGTGCAAGTTCGCCCAAGGGCACATGGCAGCCTCCTTGCGTTACCTAGCCGAAGCGGCAGCATGGCTAGAGCCCAAGGGGCCGAGCCCTGAGCTGACCCGCGTTCTCGGATGGCAGGGGCAGTGCCTGGTGGCGCAGGGCCAAGTGAAGCAAGGCTTTGCATGCATGCAGCGGGCCGTTGAGTCAGCCAAAGAGCCAACCGTGCTGGCATCCATGCATGCCTATGAAAACATGGTCTATTGGATGATTCGTGACTGGAATGGCGCCAAGTCCGCCGCCCTGCGGATCCTCGAGGTTGGAGAGCCGCTTCACGATGACCGACTGCTCAGTCAAGCACACGGGCTGCTGTACCTAGTAGAGGCCTTCCTGGGAAATTTCCAGGCGTCGCTGCGCCACCAGAAAATCAGCAACTCCTATCGCTTCGATCGATCCGCGATGGTTTTTGCTGATCGCGTCGCGGCCCAAGAAGCCGAGGCCTTTAGGGTCCAGGGCAGGTGGACCGAAGCGATCGAGCGGGCCGAGCAGGCTGTCGCTCTGAGCATCAGGATGGGAGGACTCTTCGCCCAAGGATGGGCCTATCGCTGTTCGGCACTGGCCCGAGCGAAGCTACCAGACCCTAATCGGCAGGAGATCGAGCAAAAGATAGCCGATAGCCTGCTCCTGTTTGAGCAATGCAATACGCTGGTCGAGGTCGCGCACACGCAAAAGATGTACGCAGACCTTTTGAGTGAGTGGGGAGATTGGGAGCGGGCCAGGCTGTACTACTCTCGCGCTATCGAGCAATATCAGACCTTCGAGCTGACGGCCCTGAAGGAAGAAGCCCAAAACCAGCTTGCGCAGATAGGCAGCCCTTAGAGCGCCTATCAGGACCAAAACGATCCGATTGCGCGACTTGGGATACCCGCCCTGCAGGTTCGGACCCTCTCATCGCAGGTTTTGATATGTACTCTTGGCTGGGAGGTTACAAACTAGGACTTGCGAGTTCCGCGGCGTGGCAGTTTCGGAGCGAGCAAGCGCAGAGGGACCGGATTGAGATCAATTGTATATTTTGTTTTGGCCGTGTCATTGCCAGGGACGGGATCGCCATCGATGATATACTGCATAGGCCGGTTCCACTCGATCTCAAAGTGATCCGATTGTAACCAAATCACTTCTGGCAGAGACTGCGCAGTACCCTTGCCGAGGGCGCCGAGATAATTTAGAACCTTCGACACGGGGCTCCGCTTGTACATCCACAGATCTATTTTTCCATCGGCAATGTCGGCAGTAGGGGCAAATTTGAGATCACCTCGAATGAGCGTATTTGCCCCAAAAATATTTAATACAATGACATCTGCCTCAACTGTTTTCATTGAATTATCGGAGAGATCTCTGTAGCGAACAACCACGGACCCGCCCATGGTGCTCGTCCGAAAGAGCAACCAAAATATCACTGCCGTATACATGGCATTGCCGAACAACTTTAACAGGAAGCGTATCATGGGGCCACCGCTTCGCATGTCATTAGAAGTTATTGCGACATCTGCACCGTAGCCAAACATTCCTATTAATGCAAAGCGTTCGCCATTGATGCGCATCAGATCGCACTCGAAAGGCTCAAGCCGCCCCAGGGCAGCGATGTTTTCGGCCAGATCGTTGCTCTGCCCCAAATTATAGGCCATATCATTGGATGTTCCGGCTGGCAGTACCGCAATCCGCGTCGGCTTGTCACCAATGCCGTTAATCACGCTATTCAGGGTTCCGTCGCCGCCAACCACAATAATCAGCCACACCCCAGCGTTGGCGGCCTCTTCTGCCGCTTGCCGTACAGCCGCAAAACCCGTGACCCGAACCTCGCGTACACTGACATCGGGGCCAAGCGGCTCGGCACAAACCTCCGCCCAACGAAACGCATTCGCCCGGGGCGCCAGAGTATTGACTAGGACTACAGCTTCCTTCTTCCCGGCGGCAGTTTGCTCTGCACTCTTGGCGCTGAGGTGGTCTGTGCTCATTTCATTACCCTTTCAAATGGGAGCTGATCTGCATCGACTTTCTGAGAAGGATTGATCGTAACAGATCGCGATGGCGCTTCTTTGGAAAACGGCGACGGTGACGACGACTGCCCCAGGGTGCGCAACGCCGCGTTCTCCATCCATCCAGCCACCTCGTGCCGATTCTTGGCCACATCGCTGAAAGGGGCACGAGCCGCCCACATCATCATGGCTGTCCCGCAAGCCATAGGAACGCGAACCACTGCAGCCCAGCTCGACGCAACGCGGCGCGTGGCGGTGCGTAAAAAGGCTATCTGGACCGCCACTGCACCAGATCAAAAAGGAGCTAAGCGCAGGGACCGCCTATAACCCCTTTTGGGAACTTCAATCTGGTACGCGCTGCAGCACGAAGATCCTGCTCATGCTCTACGTCTGCGATGGCGCTGGGCCCCTGGACAGAGGCCTGACGAGGAGGCGCGGTGACCGCTTGCCCGCCCGACTCCCAACCCCCGTGCTCTCCCCGCAGACTCCCGATACTGTCCCGGCCGGCCCCCCTCGCCTGAAGCCGGAGGAGCTAGCGAGGCGGGTTATCGGTCCAGAAAGTCGCAGAATCCTTCAGCGGTACGGAACACATAGCGCCCGGATCCAAACCCGATCTCGATGCCATCTTCGAGCGGGGTTGTCACCATCTGCACCAGGCGCTCGCCCCGGACGAACGAGCCATTGCTGGAGCCCCCATCCGTAAATGACCAGCGATCTCCCACAGCGGAGAAGTACCCCTGGTACTTTGAGACCTCCCGGTCCGCTAGTGTGATGTCCGTCCCCTTGGTGCGACCGACTCCAATGCGCTCGGGGAAGGGGTGTCCCGCATTTTTTACGATCGGAATCACGATGAAAGCATTGCTTACCGCCAAAGGCGACTGTTTG
>CALFYE010000377.1 GCA_937952145.1 uncultured Myxococcales bacterium | reverse complement strand
CGGCATACGAGATACATTGGCGTGACTGGAGTCAGACGTGTGCTCTTCCGATCTCCCACTGATCGGCCCGTGCATCGACCTCTTGCCCGTCGCTGCGCCAGGCTTCCGGCGCCAAGTAGTCAGGCGTGCCGATGAGGAGTCCCCCCGATCCGCGATCGCCCCCTTGGCGCAGCAGCGACTTGGCGAGCCCAAAGTCGATGACCTTGATGAGAGGCGGCGTCGCCCCCGAGTTAGAGCGGTTCCCCGCCCGCTCGGCCAGCACAAAGACATTGCGGGGCTTCAGATCACGGTGAACCATTTTCGACAGATGCACAGAATGCAGCGCACTGCCGATTTGCTGAATTATCGACAGGGCTTCCATCATAGAAATACGGGGACGTTTCTTTAAGTATTCTTCTAAATCTTGACCGCGCAGAAGTTCCATACATAAGAAGAGTGTTCCATCCTCATCTTCACCATAATCATAGCTTTCTACGATATTTGGATGGCAGAGGGATGCTACGAAATGGGCTTCGTCCCAGAAGCGCAGACTGACTTCGCGGCGGCGGCTCTGGTTGGTGCGCAGCAGCTTGACGGCGCAGGCGGTTCCCGTCTCGAAATCGGTGGCGCGATAGACGGCGCCGAAGGCCCCGACACCGATGCGCTTTTCTAGGTGATAGCGACGCCGAATCGTTCGGCCGACAAAGGAGTCTTGTTGCTCTTCCATCGTCCAGTCCTCACGCTGGTGCACTCGGACGGGAATACACAGTTGTGTTCCCCTGCCCGCGTGCACCTCTATTACTGCGCAGCCCCGGGGGTATTCTCTATTTTTTGTTTAAACATAACTATCTTCGTATACTTATACTGATATCGGTCCGCAGGCAGCACCGCCAGGGTGAACTTCGCGAGCTTGCCGCGGGCGCAGGCCTTGAAGCGCTCCAGCGCCGGGGTCTTGTCGTCGATGGTCGAATCGACAAAAATCATCACCAGGTGGCGTAGCCTGCCGTCATAGCGGAAGTACACAGCGAGGCTGTCGGTCGACCGCGCAGACAGCGGCGATGCGCACTCGCGCAGGCTCTGGCAGGGCTCGCTGCGACACTCGCCGCTCGGCTCGAAGCTCCCCAGCGGCTTCGCTGACGGCTTTGGCGGTAACCGCTTGCCATCAGGAATCTGCGGCGAACGGGGGTCGCCCGGCGGCAGGGCTGTCCGCTTCACGCGCGGCCCTGTCCCCCCAGGCTTGGGGCCCCGGCCGAACCGTGGTTCGCCGGCATCCCGGGCCTGATGCTCGCCCCTGTGCTCGAACCCCGGCTTTTCGCGCACTTCGTGCAATTTTTCGGGCTTCGGCGGTGGGTCCGCCGCTGCAGGCGGCTGGCCGACCCCCGACTTGTTGTTTTCAGAGGTCTTGCCGACACAGGACCCGTCGCGCGCAGACCCGGGTGACAGCTGGCTGAGGTCTCCCGTCGGAGGCGACATATCCAACGGCAGCAAGGGTTGCCCCCCGTCCCCGGGGTCCGGGATGGTACGCTCGGCGGGCTGCAGCAGTCCGTAGCCACCGAGGAGCAGCAGCCCTAGCGCGGCGCAAGCCAGGCAGAGGCGAAGCCAGCGCCCCTGCAGGAAGCGGGGCAGCGACAGGACCGTGCTCCCCGAGGCACTCACCAGCACCGGTGAGACCTGCGAGAGCGGGGGCGGGGCGGCAATTGGCGGGGCCGACGAGGCTGACGAGGGTGCGGGCAGACGCGGCGGGACCGACGGGGTGGGTGGCGGAGCTGGCACGTGCGACGAGCCCGATGGCGCCGGTGGTGGGGCCGGCACGCGCGGTGGGACCGATGGGGCCGGTGGTGGGGTCGGCACGCGCGGCGGGACCGATGGGGCGGGCGACGGCGCGGACACGCGTGGCCGGACCGACGGGGCAGGCGGCAGCGCAGGCGGCCACGGCGGCGGACCCACCGCCGCTGCAGCGGGCAGCGCAGCTTCCGAGCCTGGGAGCGGACGAATCGGGTTGCTGTGCCGCCGTCCCGCCGCCGCCGCCGATGGCGACGGATTGGGCGACGCCGGCACACTGCCCCGGCCTAGCGCATCCAGGGGTGCGGGCCCCTGGACGGCCACCTGACTCGGAACGGGTGCCGCCGCAACCTGCGACGGCGATATGGCGCGCAGCGGTCCGGTGTCCTTGAGCAGCAGGCAGCTATCCGTGCCCGATCCCTCAAGCAGTGCCTCTCGTAGCGCTGCGACGCTAGCCAGCCGCTGGGTAGGCTGCGCGCTGCGGGCCTGCAGCAGCCGGTCGGCCATGCGCTCGGCGCGCTCCCGCAGCACCGGCTCGTCGATCTGCGGACTCTGCAGCCGGATGCCCTCCTGCAGGTGCTGCAGCAGGGCCGCGCGGGTTGCCTCAGCGTCACCACACAGGGCGGCACACAGGATGGTCGCGCAGGCGTACTGGTCGCTGCGCGGTGAGGCCTCGGGCACTGGGCTTGCGGCATCGGTCTGCTCGGGCGCCAGATACCCCTGCGCCCCCCACAGCCCGCGCGAAATGGGCATGCCCAGCCCAAAGTCCGCGACCTTGATCGAGCGCAGCACATCCCGCTTGGGCTCGCGCTCCAGCCAGATGTGGTCGGGAGCGAGGTTGCCGTGCACCAAGCGGCTGAGATGCGCCGCATGGATGGTCTTGAGCAGCATGCTGGCCAGCGCCCGCCAGATCGGGAAAACCAGCCGGCCCTCGCGCCCCAAGATCTCGGCGAGCGTCTCCCCGGGGCAGGCGACGCACACCAGCGAAAGCTCGCTCTCTTCGTCGATGTTCACCTGCTCGATAACCTCCGCTGCGAAGTGACGGAAATCGATCAGCTTGGCGCGCAGCCCCAAGAAGCGCTGGCGAAACTCTTCATCCGCCGCGATCTCAGACCGGATCTGCTTGCGCAGGCGAGCCGGCTGCCCTGCCACCGCCGGCTCGGGCCGCTCCACATACAGACGACGCCCTCGTCCCATGTCATGACTCCGCATGCTCAGTTGGTCCCGCTAGGCTGCTCCGCGCTCTGCCCCCGGCCCCCCAAACTACGGCGGGTCGTGCCCCAGGCCCGTCACGGTGGCATGTCGGGCCGGTCCTTCCGAGCCCCCCGCCGGACCGCGCAGGGCATAGCCCCCGGCCAGCCCCAGTAGCAGTGCCACCGCGCCGGAGATCGCAAGGATCTTGCTTCGGCGATCCGCGATGCGATCCGACTCATCGTATTGCTGCTGCAAGCACTCAAGACCGCTTGAAAGCTGTTGCACCACCTGCTCTTTGTTCGCAAGCTGTTGCGTCAGCGTCCGCCCCTGCAGCTGCAGCGCCTGCATCTGCAGCTGCATCGCCTGCACCTGCTGCTGCTGCTGCTGGTGATTGCTCAGCTCCTCATCGGCCAAGATCTCGGTCAGCAGGCGGCGGTACAGAGCCTCAGTCTCGTCCAGCAGGTGCTTGCTCGGCTCGGGCCCGCGACAGGTCCGGCTCGCCGCAAAGCTGTCGCTCAGCCCACGTACCATCGCCCGCAGGATGAGGTGCATCAGCTCGTCCTGCAGGTGCGGCTCGGGTAGCTGCTGTCTTACGACGTTATAAACCCCGATGTTGGATTCAATCACATCATGCAGTGAAGCCTGGCCCTGCCGGCTGAAGGCGACCCGTTCCAGATTATCCGCTAAGCTCTGCGGGCTATCCAGAAGACCGGTCAAAATATAGTAATATACTGCCCCAACAGCGTAAATATCGTGCGCTTCAACGAGCGGTTTAACCAGCCAGAACTGGCGCATGTTCGGGTTGGGGGGAATGGTCCCTTCGTAGGTAGCAATAAACGTCTCGTCGTCAGTTGGACTCGCTTCTATTTTGTTAATCTTCACACAGTATGGCATCCGTGGATTGCTCTCGTCAACCAATAGATCGCCAACCATCATCGCATGTCGTTCCGTTTGGTGTGGTGAAAAGTGAAACGGAATAACAAACTTTTTGGACTTTGTGTCGATATCTAGTGACTGATTTATCCCACGGCGCCTGTGTATCGCCTCCGGTGAAAGAAAAGAAATCTTCACCGCCCCCAGCGCCATATCCTCTTGGTCGTAAAACTCTTTTGACGGGCAGTCGGCGAAGTCGGCCAGGCCGAAGTCGATGATCTTGACCTTGGCGCCCGGGACGAGCGCCAGTCGCGACAGTTCTTCGCGGGCGGAGGAGGTCTCAAGATCTGGGGTCAGCGGCTCGCCTTCGTCGAGGCAGGACTGGACCATGATGTTGTCCGGGGCCAGGTCCTTGTGCAGGATTCGCTTCTTGCTGTGCAGCCAGTGCAGGGTGCGGCTGATCTGCACCATCAGCCCCAGTTTGCGAGCCAAGACCACCTTGGTCAGCAGCGACTTCAGTCCCACCGCCTGCGACGCCGACGGCCCGGCAAGCGCAGCCGACTCGCCGACCTTGGGCTTGGGGGCCATGCGCGACGCACTCGGCGGTGCATCCAGCGCGATGCCCAGGTGCCCGGCCAGCCGCAGGCAATCCACTCCCATCTCTTTGAGATACGTCCCCAGATCCTTGGGCAAAAGTTCCATGACCACCGCGTCTCGCTCGACGAAGTTGATCAGGTGCACCTGAGAGTCGGGATGCTTGGTACAGCAGACGCGGGACTTGGGATTGGAAAAGCGCCGCTGCTCGTTTTCATCGGTGATGTGTTTTCCCGATACCATGTAATCGCAGGCCGGGTAATGGCTGCACTGCAAATAGGGGTACGGCTCGCTGCTCACTTCGTGTCGGCGTAGCGAATTTTGTCCGCATTTTGGGCAAAGCGGCCGATAGGTATTACCGCAATGTCCACACATCACCAGCGGTTCTAAGCGTATCCAGTCGACAATGCTAATGATATTTTCGCATCCGCCTTGAAATGAGCGATTCACCTCCCCCCCGGGTCGGGTACCGGTTTTTTGCTCTAATGAGCTATTTCCTTCGCTATCGCCCTGCAGTTGTCGATTGATGTCAATCTCCATACGCAGGAGCTGTTCGTTCTTATACGGAGCATTGGGGCGCAAGATCTTGATCGCGATCCGGCGCCCGGTCCCGGGCTGGCCATCGATCTCTTGCATCCCCAGAAGCACGTGCGCAAAGGCGCCGGACCCCAGGATGAGCGGCTGCTTGCCACTGGCCGTCTGCCTCGGCCAAAACCTATAGGTCTTTTTTGATGGAATGGTCTTCACAGAATTCTCCAGGACATCGGTAGGTGGACGACGCCCACGTGGGTCGCACCGGTCGTTAGGTCGCGCGCCCAGAGCGCCAAGCAGTGACTGGCACGCGGTAGCTCCAGCGAGAGCCCAAGCGGGGACAGCGACAAGCTGTCGCGCGGACTCTCCGACGGCATGCTGTAGTCGATGCGCAGCAGGCCCTCGGGGGTGCTGCGCCGTCCAACGAAGAAGTGTCCCTCACCGCGCGAAAGGAGCAACCGCCGCCAGCCTTCGGTATCCGGGCTGGAGTAGACGCGCAGGCCCGGGGAGCGAGTTCCCCCCGCTGCCGGTTCGACGGCGATGTTCGACTCGAAGGGAATCAGCGAGAGTCGCGCCAAGGGGTCGGCTTCCGGCCCCAGGCAGAGCTGGACGACGCGCTCGTGTGCCTCAAGCTGCGTGGAGGTCACGCGGAGCTCACGACCATCGGCCTGGCGCAGAGACAGGCCCAGCCCGTCGTCAGCCAGGTTCAGCTTCTTGTGACCCAGAGCGGTCGGTTCAGTCCCCACCCGCTGCAGGAGTCGCGCGAATTCATCAGCGCGCGGACGACGTCCCGGATCGCGATGCAGGGCGGCGGCCAGCGTGGCAAGAATCTCGGAGGGAACACCGGCCGGGAGTGTGTCGAGGGAAGGCCAGCCCGCTTGCCCCTCGCTTTTGCGCCAGAGCGGTAGCGAGCCTCCCAGGAGATCCAGGATGAGGCCCGCCGCGGCATACACATCTGCGCTGGCGGTGGGGGCGCTGCCATCCAGACACTCTGGAGCGAGGTACTCGGCGCAGCTTGGGGGGGGCAGGCGAGCTGCACCCGTCTCCAGCCAGGGACGCAGATCCCAGGGCAGGGCCAGCCAGACCCGCGGTCCGGAAGGCGCTGTCGGGACGACAAAGATCGAGCTGGGCGAGAGCTCGCCATGCGGGATGCCAGAGTCGATGAGGCGGAGGGCTTGCACGACCTGGGCTAGGGCCGCGATGAGGACGCTGCGATCGAGGCCGGCGCCGCCTGCAGCGGTGCAGATCTGCCGCCAGCTAAGCGAGGACGGCGCGCCTTCGATGACCACCATCGTCGGACTGCCCGCGTCATGCCGGGCCCCCCACAGGCTGTCGCCAAAGGGCGCCACCTGCGGCATGGCATTGCGAAGCTCGGCGATACGCCGCAGGAGCCTTGCATGCTCACTCTCGCCCAGCGGCTGCCGCAGCCCACCGCTGCCGACGATATGAACGCGCAGTTCGGGCTCGACCTTGCCCGCTGCACGCTCGACGTAGCTGCCGGTGAAGCAGGCATGTGCGAACTTCATTCCTTTTTGCCCGCCAGGAATCTCGCTCCCCAGCCTGATGGCGCGCCCCAAAAAGGAAACTTGTCTTCCTACCTCGGCAGCCGCAGGAGGAGGCGGAGGAGGACGCGAAGGCTCGCGCGCCGCGCCCCCTGCGCTAGCAACTGGCGTCGGCGTGGGTCTTGGCGAACTATCAGACTTCGAGCGCCTCTCGGGCCCCTCGCCGGCCCCAGCCACCCAAGGCGGCACGGTGGGTACGGGCTCCGGCGCTGGGCCGATGACCGAAGCCGGAGCGGGGGGACGGGGCGGGCTTACACTGGCCGTCTGGGGGGTCGCTGGCGGACGGGGCGGCGGCGACGGCCCGATGGGCCGGGTCGCGCTCGGCACCGCCGGGCTGACCGCTGACGCCGGGCGAGCGCGAGCGGCAGGTGGACGGGATGGCGCCGCTCGGACGGCCGGGACCGAGGGCAAAAGGAAGTACGGACGCTGGGTCAACAAGCGCGGCTGCGGCGGATCCAGACAGACTCCCAGACGGGAAAGCTCGGCCGACACCGCCTCTGGTGAAATCCACGCACCCCCTCCCTGAAGCAGGAAGCTGTCCAGGGCCTCGGCGAACTCGCGTGCCGTCGCAAAGCGCTGGCTGGGATCGCGCTGGAGTGCCCGCTGACAGATCTGCCACAGCGGCGCCGGCACCTGCTCGATCGGCCGCACCGGCTGGTTACAGACGGCATCGCGAATCTCCATCAGCGACTGCTGGCCATACAGCGCCTGCCCCGCCAACAGCTCGTACAAGATGATGGCCGTGCTGTAGAGATCAGCCCGACGGTCGACGGCCCTGGGGTTGGTCCACTGCTCGGGTGCGGAGTAGCGAACCTTGCCGGCGAAGTAGCTACCCTGGGAGATGCCTTCCAGCCCAGCGCGCGCCACTCCGAAGTCGATCAGCTTGAACGGCCCCCCCGGGACCAGCACGACATTGGTCGGCGACATGTCGCGATGCACGACCGCCAGTTTGCGTCCCTTGCTGTCTTCCGCTTCGTGTGCAGCATGGAGCCCGCGCAGGATGGGCGAGATGATCGCCACGGCCGTCCGCGGTGAGCAGCGCTGGCGCAGGTTGGCAAGCTGGGCCTGGATCTCTGCCAGGTTCTTGCCCGGCAGATACTCCATCACGATGTACGGCCACGTCCCCACGCTGCCAATGCCGTACACGGTGACGACGTTCTGGTGCTGGCTGTGCGCCGTGAAACGAGCCTCGGCGTAGCTGCGACGCGCGATCTCGTCGTCTGTCAGGTCGTCGTAGGCCTCGCGCTTGTAGATCTTCACCACCACGTCGCGCCCGCCTAGCTCTAGCTGATTCGCGAGATAGACCAGGCCCATGCCCCCCTCGCCCAGGCGAGCCCGCAAGAGGTAGCGGTCGAGCTTGAAGCCCATGCCGGTGCGGACCGCGATGTGGGCCCCGCCGAGCTTGAAGCGAAACGGCTCGCCGGCGGCCTCCCGCCCAGAACCCGGCGACGAGCGCAGGCGGGCGCTCTTTTCGGAATCGCCAAGGCAGTTGGTGTTGGTCTCGATGACCCACTGATCCCGGCGGTAGCGCAGTTCCGCAAACCACGGCGGCGGCTCGCCAGGCGATGGGATGAGGACGTCGCAGCCCTCTTGGTAGCCAATGCGAATCGGCTCTTCCCCGGCAAATGATCGCGAGATCGGCGCGCCCCCGGCGACGTGAATGTCGATGCGGACGAGCGGGCTCTCGTCCTCACGCTCGGTAGACATAGCCGACCTCAGAGACGCCATCGCCGCGAGCCGCAGGGACGAGCCGCCCGGCGTGTAGGCCCCCCGGGGTAGCCGACGGCAGATGCTGTAGCGAACGCAGGCTCGGCGTGGCGAAGTGAACCGCGGTCAGCAGCAGCAGCATGACGACGATTCCCAGCACCAGCGCCCCGACCGGGCTCTGCGGCGCGAGCCACGCCCCCAGCCTGCTGGAACGGCCCCCACGATGTTGGGGTGACGGCTCGGCGGCCGGCGTGGCTGCGCTCTCAGGAAACAGCTCGGCGGGAGTGGACAGGATCGGCCACTGGTCATGCGACGCAATCGCCGGGACTGCCGCTTGACCCGACGACGAGGGCGGCTGCCAGCCGGGACCCAGTTCATTGCGGTGGGTCGCTGGCTCCTGCACCGGGGCTGGCGCACTGGCTTCCGGTGAGCTGGTTTGGGGCAGTCCCAGCGCACGGAGCTGGGATTCCGAATAGCGTACCGTCCCGGCATCGATCAGCTGCTGCGCAGCCTGGGGTTCCAGCCCCGGCGCTGGCGGTAAAGCGTCGGCATCCAGCGGCCAGAGCTCGTCGCTGGTCTCGTTTCGCCGGATGAGCGCGGGGACCGTAGCCGAAGAAATCAGGCCCTCGGACCCGTCGTCCAAAAACAGAGGCAGCGGCGAAGTCCGTTCCAGCCCACTTATTCCCGAGGTCCCCCGCGAGTCTGCCCCAGCCGCGCTGCCCTGCCGAGCCGCGGCGGTGGCCAGCCAGTCCGGCCGCCTGGGTGCTGCCGCGCGCCCGCTGACACAGGGACGGTCGTTCAGGCTGCGCGCAAAGTCAGCAACGCTGGGGAAGCGCTGCGAGCGCTCCTTGCTCAGGCCCCGATGGATGGTGCGATAGATGTGGGCCGGCAGTCCCGGACGAAGCTGGGCCAGCGGCTTGGGCTCGGTGGTGGCGATGAGATGGGCCAGCACCACCGGGTTTGCGTGCGCAAACGGAAGCTGTCCCGACACCACGAAGTATCCCAGCACCGCGAGCGACCACTGATCGCTGCGCTCATCCAACATCTCTTCCGGCAGGCACGCCGCTTCCGGCGAGATGTATTCGGGAGTCCCAGGAATCAGGTCACGGCGGGGAACGCGCGGCGGTAGCTTCTCCCTGGCTCCGAACAGCGAGGCCAGACCAAAGTCGATCAGCATGGGGCTGGGTGCTGAGGAGGTCGCGAAGGAAGCCAAGAGCACGTTGTGCGGGGTGAGGTCGCCGTGCACGACACCCGCCTGATGGCAGGCGTACAGCCCGGCACAGATCTGCGAGAGCAAGGCCACAAGCTCGGGGAGCGACGGCAGCGCGCCGTTCTTCAGGCGAGCCTGCAGCGTGGGACCGTGGATTAGCTCGGTGGCGATATACGGCGTGCCCTCGGCGGTCAGGCCATGGCCGTGATACGGCACGATATTGGGGTGATACAAGCGGCGATGAATCTCGGCCTCATGGACAAGGAATCGCGCGCAGTCCATTCCGGGTTGGGCCGGCAAGGGGATCTTCACTGCACATTCGCCCCCAATCTCAAGGTCGGTTGCGCGATAGACCGTGGCCATTGCTCCAACCCCCAGCGGGGCCCCCAGCCGGAACCGCCCGGCAAAAGGTCGCTCGGCGCCTGGCGGGGGCTGGGGCCGCTCGGGGGACATGGGAAGCTCGGTCGACGACGGGTGTAGATGGGGCATGCTGGTCATTTCTGCGCTCCTTGGCCCCGGGCAACGTGGAGGAAGCCCGGTGGCGTCATCGAATCGTCCTTGAGAACGACAAAACGAAAGTTTGCTTAACGTCCGCCTATCAAGATTCATAAGAGAGGTTGAGATCGCCGCACTCCGCCCCATAGTTTTTAATTATTCCTGCGTCGGACACATCTATTCAGACCGGCAGCTCTCTTTTGTGCAGCATTCCTTCTGGCGACTATCCCTTGCGAGCGCCGTGCCAATCCAGGTGTAATGCAGGATTCGCCGCCCCTGCGACCCCGGCCCCCAATCGGCGCCCAAAACCGCGTTTGTAGGGCGATGTACGCTTCGGCTATCTTCGCGTACTTATCGACGGCAGAGAGGGCTCATGGCAGCTTTCAATGGATATATCTGTAATTTGCATCACGATTAATGATGAAAAAATTATCTCCGCAACTTTGGTTGCGATAGAAAGTTTAATTATCGTATCCAATCGCGATTGATCGCAATTCCAGTTAGCTAGTACAGTAAGGCATGACCATGCTCAATCCCATCTCTCTCCGACTGACTACCCCCTCAGGCGATCTGGTGCGAGAAGTCCTGCTGGCTCCGGGCGATGCATTCCTAGTTGGCCGCAGCGGGACCAGTGAGCGAACCCCGCACATGCTGGAGAAATACGGCGTCGATCCCCGCCGCCTGCAGCGACACATCGACAACTCCCGCCACGTCTCGGCCGAGCACTTGCTGTTCTTCCGCCGCCAGGATGGCGCGCTATTCGTCGTCGATCTCGACAGCCGAAACGGCACCAAGGGTCCGCTCCCCGCCGAGCGTCCGATGGAAGCCACGCATCGCGCCCTGTACCAGCTTCCCAGCACCAACCAGATCCACGTCGACTACGGCGAGCCTCGCGCCCGCAGCAGCGAGCGGGAGTCGAAGCCGACCAGCGCCATCGACCTGCTCAAGAAGATCCGGAGCCGCCTTGGCCAGGCGGCCGACTACGTAAGACTGGTCAACGATAGCGAACTGGAAGCCCCCCTTCCCAAAGAGAGCGAGCGCTTTCGGCTCCATGGTAGCGGACAGTCCCTGCTGGTGCAGTGGTCGACACTGACGTGCGCGTGGGAGGATCTGCAGTGGCTGCAGCAGCAGATCTCGCTGTTCAACGCCCGGCTGGCGGCACCGAAGCACATCGCGAGCAACGGAGCCCCATGGGACTTCGTCGCGCGCTCGCCGGGGCGGACCGCTCTGTTGGAAGAGCTGCAGTTCATCGCGCCCTCCACGATGCCAATCCTTTTGTACGGCCCCTCCGGCGGCGGCAAGACCCACATCGCTCGCCAGATTCACGAGCACAGCCTGGTCGCTAACGCACGCTTTGTGTCGCTGCACCTGCAAGCTGTCACCGAGACGCTGCTGGAAAGCGAGCTCTTTGGTCATGCCAAGGGTGCGTTTTCCGGAGCGATCAGCGAACAGGAAGGCTACGTCGATTGGGCCCAAGGCGGGACACTGTTTCTCGACGAGATCGACAAAGTTCCGATGAGCATCCAGCAGAAGCTCCTCAGCCTGCTCGATGATGTCGCTTGGTACCGACGTGTCGGCTGCAAGATCCAGCGTCCTTCGAACTGCCGCATCATCGCCGCCAGCAATCGCAACCTGCGCGAGCTCGTCGCCAAGGGCGAATTCAGCGGGCCGCTGTACTGGCGCCTCAACGGCTGCTGTCTGCGGGTTCCTGAGCTGGGTATGGACGATCTCGATGCCCTCATCCCCCAGCTCTTGCTGCGCATCCTCCATCAGGAAGCCGGACGCCTGGGCTCGCCCCTGAACTTCGATCCGCTCGCGCCCGAAGAGTTGCAAGCCCTCAGCCAGCTGGCTGCGCGGCTGCCGCTCAAAGAAGGCGGCGTGCGCTCGCTGAGCAAGGCCATTTGGCTGTATTTGCTTTATCGCTCCAAAGGCCGCAGCAGCGAAGTAGCGGCCCAGAAAGCGCTGTCCTGCGGGCCAGCGGCGATGGAGAGCGCTGGTCTGGTGCCGCGCCCGACCAGCGTCCCAGACCCCGAAGGGACAGAGCGGGCCAGCGCGACCACTCCCCCCCAGGCGGCTCTTGAGAGCCCACCTTTTGCAGAAAAGGATGGTCTGCGGCTGTTCACCAATCAGTTCTCGGAACTCATTTTCCTGCAAGAAGCGCTGCGCTACCTCGATCGCCCCGAGCCCGGCACGCACATGGTGAAGATGCTGGCCCAGGCGTTCAACATCACGACCACAGCGGTGAACATGAGGCTCAAGCCCGATGACGGCCGCCCTCCCCTGCGGACCCGGGACGACATCGAAAATCAAATCGAGCGTTTATCGGCCCAGCTCCGTCCTCATATCGGGCGACTGCAGTGCGCGCTCTCCCGGGTCCTTGTTTAGGAAGCTCTCCCTGGGCTCCAAACTCCCCCCGGCAAGACTCCTTATTCACTCCCAAGTCGTTCCAAGTTCTCTCCCAAGTCGGTCGCTCGTCTACCCTCCTGGCACCCTCCTTGCTTCGCTGCCCGTCAAGCGGGGTCACGATGGCCAAGAGCTGTCCGCCGTGGCTGGCCCGCCGACGACCCCAGGTCCCTTGTCAAGGAGAGCCCGATGATTCGCCCCACTGTGACCTCTGAGTTCAAAGCGCCACGTCGCCTCCCCGGCTGTGTCCCGCCCGAAGATCTGTACGGGCTGGAAGGTCCGATTCTGGATCATCTGGCGGATGAGACCCGCGGTTTCACAGCCGGGGTGCGGGGCGCCAGCTCGCCGGAATATCCGGAAGCGGAAGCCTTCATTCCGGCCCAGCACTTCCGCCCTGGGAGTGGCCGGGCACCGCGAGCCATCTCGCAGATCGTGATTCATGTGACCGCAGGACAGGCCGACTATCGACGCACCGTAAAGTACTTTCAGCATCCGACGCGTCACAGCGAGCCCCTGTGTGTCAGCGCACACTACGTTATCGGCCAGGGTGGCGAGGTGGTGCAGATGGTGCGCCATGACGACGTCGCTTTCCACGCGCGCTCGGCCAATGCCCGCAGCATCGGCATCGAACACGTCGCGCGTCCCCCCGGCGAGTGGTCGGCCAGCGATGAGGGCCTGTTTCCCACGCCGCAGGAGTATCTCGCCTCGGCTCGCCTGGTTCACTTCCTTTGTCGTCGATACGGCTTGCCGCTCGACCGCGCCCACATCCTGGGCCACGTCGAGGCCGACCCCGAGACCAGCCACACCAACTGTCCGGACGGCGCCTGGAACTGGGACTACTTCATGGGAGTCCTGGCCAGCGTGAGCTAGGAAAGCGGCGGCCGAGACGGCTCGCCCGCCGACTGGCCGCACGATGCCCCGGTCGGGGGATCGCTGGCCCGCCGCGTGCGCTCAGCCGAGCTCTCAGCGGCGCTCAAGCTGACCGAGGAGGCGCTCTAGCCCCTCGGGAAGATCGTCCTGTACGGCTTTCAACGTGACGTGCATCGAATAGCGGTGTCCGCGCTCGACCCCGTCCCGAGAGTGCCGATTGGCAAACACCGAGATCAAGCGCAGTGGCGCGGGCGATGTTGCAGGGGTCGGTTCCACCGCAGCGCCCCGTGTACGTGTGGGCTCTGCCGCCACCACGCGCGTCCGAAACTCCAGCGTCGCTTCCTTGACCCGGAAGTAGGGAATCGGAATCAGCGAGAGGGTTGGGAGCTCTAGCCGCTCGTGCGGTTCCTCCGACTCGGGCCGCTCAGGTGACTGCGCATCCGCCGCCCTGCTGGCCAGCTTGAACGTCGTGGTGTGCAGCTCACTGCCGTCAAAGCCCACGGACTTGATAAAGCGCAGTGTCGCCTCCGAGGCATGACACTGCGCATCGACCAGCGCCATCAGCTGGCTTCCCATTAAGCTTCCCAAGTCTAGCTCGGGCAGGTGTGCTGATTGCCCCATCGCTCCCTCCTAGCTGACCAGCCCATGGGATGAAAGCTGCTCGGGCTGGGACATCAGGTTGCCGACGACTTCATCCAACAAGTACAAGCGATCGATCAGGGGCAGCGCAGCACTTAGATAGGTGTGCATGCCGCGGGTCTTTTCGTGGCTGCCCAAGCGCCCCCACAGCGCACGGAGCCAGGCTTCATGTGACTCCTCTGGTGCACTGCCCACCAGGCCAAACAGGTGGGCTGCCGAGACCAGCTGAACCATCTGGGCCTGCAGTGGCTGCAGTCGCGCATCGATCGCTGCGAGCGACTCACGCAGCGTCTGTTCACCGCGACCAATCGCCAGCGCGGCCAGCGTGCGCAGCGCCTTGCGTGGGGAGAGATCGGCGCTGATCTCGGGATCGCGCTGCCCCTCGCGTCCAGCGCCAAAGCGTGCGCGCACGGCAGCCAGCGAGGCCGCTTCGGTGCGACGCAGGTCCTGCATTTTTTTTTCGCCCCTCGCCAGCCACTCGCCGACTTGATCGAGCAGACGGGGATCGCCGCTGGCGTGCAACTCGGCCAGGACCACCGCTTGGGCAAGCTGCTCTCGTAGGGCTTCGCGAACCAGAGTGAGCATTGGCTACTCCGGAAGCAGCCGGGCAACGCTCTCGCCACCCCGTTCGCCGCCGTTCGAGTCGGTGCTCCACTCCATCGCCTCCTCGCGCAGGGTCAGCTTCAGCCGCACCAGATTCCCTCCGCCGGCTGCCGTCTGGGCCTTGAGCTGATCCGCCGCCACCAAGACCTCCAGCGATGGCAGATCCCCCGCGGTCTCGGCGTCCTTCAACTGCTCAGGGGATTTGCCAAGATCGTGCAGGGTCTGTTCCGCAGCGCTGAAGAAGGCCTGTGGGGTGTCGGCCGGCGCCTCATCGGCAGACGGGAGGCCAGCCGGCTGGCTGACGTTTTCCACCAGGAGCGGCAGGTCGACAACAAGCTCCGACAGGCGCGAGCGCGGGACCGGCATCGCGCGCAGCAGCGGATCATCCCGGTAGCGCTTCGCGATACTCACCGTGTATTCGTCAGCCATGTGGCGGGCTGTCGTCACCTCGGCCATCAGGGCCGCAAGAACGTGACTTAGTTTCGGCATGGGTAGGCTCCAGTCGTTGCCTGGGGTAAATGCAAGAGCCGCACCAAGCAGGAGGGCACCGCCCCCCCCCGAAACGAGGAGGTGGTGCGGCGCCCATCCCACCGGAACAGGGCTATGCCGCGCAGAGCTTCGCGGCACGCAGGGCAGCCAAGAGCCGCCGGCAGCGCCAGTCCAGCAGCGTCGGGTAGTCCCCGCCGTTCAGCAGGCGCCCCCAAGGTTTGAAGTCCGGAGTGGCGGCATTCATCGCCTGCCGCGCCGCGTTCGTTCCGCTGCGGCTGGCGAAGTAGCGACCGACCATCCCCAGACCGACACGTGGGTCCTCAAAGATAACTTTGGTTAGCTCGGCATCACTCAGCTTATCGCTCGGGCGATAGCCATGCTGCTTGAGCAGCGGATCGACCACCGTCTGGTAGTTGGACCGCCAGGTGACCTGGATGTATCCGCGACCGCGGAACTTGTTGAAATCGCACTCGGCAACCGCGGCCAACAAAGCGGCATCCGTGGGATTCGGATACACATCGGTGCGATTCCAGCGCGCGATCATCGCCGGGTCGGACAGCACGCCGCGCTCGCGCAGCAGGTCGCCGGCCGGACGATTGGGCGAGCGGTTGTAGCTGACCTTGCCCGCGGCGTTCGGCTCGAAGAAGTAGCGCATGCCCCCGCGCTCCGCGATCGGCTGCAGCGTCCCCCCCGTCTCGTTGTAGATCGCGGCCAAGAGCGCGATGAACTCGGGCACGGTCAGTTCAGGGGCCAAGAGCTCGGCGCAGTGCGCGAACACGACATCAAAGCCCGTGGCGAGCAGCGTCGCCGGGAAGGCCAACACCGGCAGTGACTTCAGCGTCCCATCGGGCTGCTTGACCTTGCGGGTCAGCGTGGGATGGTGTTTGGGCTCGCTCGGCCGGAACAACTGATTGAACCAGTCGGCAAAGTGCAGCCCATTCACCGTGAGCCCCGCCGAGCGGATGCGGACCGACTGGATGCCGCACTTCTCGATCTCGATGACGTTGGCTTCATCGATCAGCTTGCCGGCGTCGACGATGCGCTCGCCGGTCAGCGGGTTGTCGATGTCGTCGAGCGCCGTACGGCCGAG
>CALFYE010000376.1 GCA_937952145.1 uncultured Myxococcales bacterium | reverse complement strand
GATACCAATGACCCATATTGGTGTGCAGCCTGGAACCAAAGTTGCGCATTTCTCTATCGCGCAGGCTTCTTGTGCAAGGTCAGGATTCTGGATGGTGACAACCAACCGCTTCCGACTGAAGAACATGAGGTGTTAGAGCGACTGCGCCGAGTGAAAGGTCAGCCAGATTCCAGTCTGCCGCCGCTGCTCTGGCTGCGTCGGGATCAATGTTGTCCTGATTGCCAGGGTCAAAGCATCGCCGGCCTAGATTGCGACGCTGACGGCGCCCAACTCATCTTTATTATGGACGAGTTCAGTTTTGGGCCGCATGGAGGATCAAGCCATTCGCGACGCCAGAGCGAGCTCGGCAACTGGCTGAACTGCGGTCACTTTCGGCGGCTAAGGAACTTGGCTGGGTCGCCAAGGGAGGTTGCCCCCCCAAGGCTCCCACGGATCCGGACGTGCCCGACTCGGGCATCCGGCTCTTCAGGTCAGAGCTTCGCTGCGCGCCGTAGGCTCGAATGCACGGCGACCGCTGGGGGCAGTGGGAAGCGCTGTTCGAGCTGGGCAAACCAGTCCCAATTCGACTTCGCTCTCCACGACCGCGTCCCCAGCCATTTTCGCCACAGCCTTCTCACCTCATACTTGAACCTCCCCAGAGCTACACAGTTCCCGGTGATCCCGTAGTAACCGTAGTGTCCTCGAAGTTTCTGGCATAGCTGTTGGTGCTGCTCTGCGATTGGCCAGTGCCGTGCCACTTTGCACCACTGTGCAATTCTCTTCAGCGCTCGGGTAAATCGGTCTGAGGCCGTCTTCCTCTTGATTACCCAGTACCCGCGAAGGGATCGGCCCCAATAGTGCCGAAAGCCCAGCACGTCGAAGCTGCTGGGCTCCTTTCCTGGCCTGTCGCCGGGGTCGTTGTTGTTTCTCGGCGGAGGTCGAAAATTCACCATTCGCGTTTTGTCCGGGTTTAGCCTCAGCCCATATTTCTCCAGTCGCTTGGCCAGCACCTTCATCACTCGGTGGGCATCTTCTTCGCACGCAAACGCCATCGTCACATCGTCGGCGTATCTGATCATGTGGGCCTGACCGCGGAGCCGCGGCTTGACCACCTGTTCAAACCATACGTCCAGCACTTCGTGCAGATAGACGTTCGCGAGCAAAGGCGAGATCACACCACCCTGCGGTGTTCCAGCCTCGGGATAATGCAGCTGTCCCTTGTCCATCACTCCCGCATTGAGCCACTTGCCGATTAGTCGCACCAACACTCCGTCGCGCACCCGCTGGCTCAGGATTTCTCGCAGCCTGGCATGGTCTAGTGAGTCGAAAAATTTCTCGATGTCGACTTCTATCACCGTGCCGCCTCCCATCGCCATGAGCTGGTCCCTCAGCACCTGCAGCGCTTGATGAGCGCTTCTCTGGGGCCGAAACCCATACGAGCACGGCAGAAAGTCTTGCTCGTATACTGCCTCCAGCACCATCGCCACCGCTCGCTGCAGCACCTTGTCCTCTAGCGTCGGAATCCCGATCGGCCTTTGCTGCTTTCCGTCTCCTTTCGGGATATGCACCCGTCGCACCGGCGGCGCTCGGTATGTCCCGGCCTTGGCTCGGTCCAGTAGCCCCTGGAGATTCTCTTCCAGCTTCTGCTCGTATTGCCTCGCCGTCTGCCCGTCCACGCCTACAGCCCCGTCTTTGCGCGTTCTCCGATACGCCTCCTTCATCCAGTCCATGTCCAGGTTGTGCCCCAGGCTGACAAATGCCCTCTCGGGCGCTTCCCTTGCCAGTTTCGCTATCCGTCGCAGTTTCGTTGAGATGGTTCCTAAGATTGGCATCCTAGGCCTTCTTTCCCTTCGACGGTCCTCTATACCCGGCGCCCCTCTTCCCTCCTCCGGGTCCCTCGGGATGGTTCCCCGTCCTCATCGGTATTATTGGGGCGCTCCGACTTCCCATCGTCCCCGCTCGCCTCGCTTTTCTTGGTCGAGCAGTTCCGCCTGTTCGCCTTATTCGCTCTCGCTGGGCACGGCGTCGGCGCCCGCAAGCCTGGGGTTTGGTCGACGGCTCCCCAGCCGTTTTTCTCGACGGAGTCGATGGGAGATCCCAGGTTCCGGGGGGTTCCTTATCAACGTGCCCTGCTGTCTGACCCCGGTGGGCCGACCTCAGCCTCGCCTTTTCGGCTGGGTCGATTCTGCCTTCCGACTCTCCGAACATCGTCGGCCCCACGTTGGACTCTTTCGAGGCTCAATCACACAGCCCGTTGACTCGCTGTCTACGCTTCGCGTTGGGGTTGCCCCGTCTCACGCAAGACTCGCTTCCGGCCCGCTGGCTAGGCTTTGACCGGTCGGGTCTTTCACCCGCTGGATCCATTTGTTGAGTTTCGGTTGTTCGGCTTCTTCCTCCTCTCAACCCTCGGCTTTTCCTGGCGCAATCGGAGGCTAGGTCGGTCGCTAAGCAAGGGGCTTGGTCGGCGCGATAGTGCCTACGAGTAGGCACGAGGCCGGCGACAAGCCTGGTCAGTTTCTCCTTCACCTCACGTTCGGAGATATTGTCAATAGTTGTGGATAGCAAAGCCATCAGGCGGCGTCCCGGAGTTGGGGTGAAGGGGAAAGGGGCTTCCGTCGCCGGGATGGGGCGGGGCGCGGGTCCTGCTCAGGTGTGAAGCTGGCGGCGACTCCGTCGGGGAAGACGACCCCGGCGCGCACCTGGGGCAGAAGGTGCGGGGCGTCCAGTCGCCTCCAGCTCCGCTGCGCCAGGCGCATCAGCTCAAACGCCATCGCCAGCCCCGCTGCTCGGCTCCCGGCTCCTTTGGTCGCTCGCTGTCGGTGCTTGACTGTGGCGAAGGTACTCTCGATGGGGTTGGTGCTCCGTAGGTGCTTCCAGTGCTCGGCCGGGAAGTCGTACAGCGTCAGCAGCCGCTCCCGGTCCGTGTTCAGCGAGGCGCAGGCCTTGGGATACTTGGCCCCGTAGCTGCGTACAAATCCGTCCAGCGCCGCCTCGCACT
>CALFYE010000375.1 GCA_937952145.1 uncultured Myxococcales bacterium | reverse complement strand
CGCGTGAACAGCATATTCGCCGCTCTAAAGCCACTTCTAATATTTGCACCAACCAAGGATTGATGGTGACGGCTGCAACCATTTATATGTCGTTGATTGGGCCAGAAGGATTACGCAGGATAGCGGCGCAGTCGCACGCCAATACGTTGGATTTGGTTGAACAACTTGAATCCTTAAATGGTGTGAAAAGAACTTTCGATACGCCGACTTTTCACCACCAGCGACACCGGCCCGCGCAGTGAGGCCGCGAAGTTGGCGAGCAGGGTCCGTACGCGGTGGAGGCTCTTGGCGCCGAACCAGCGCTGCTCGAAAGCTTGGATGGCACGGGGCGCCGCCGGTAGTGTGGGGTCGACGTGGGTCCAGTAGGCGCGCGACTCTTCGATGCCCAGTGCAAGCCGAAGGATGCGCGTGTGGACGACGGTTTCTTCGCCCTGTGCGACCTGGGCCTTTACGGCAAGCGCAGACTTTGTGGCCGCGAGGGCGCCCGAGTCACTCATGCTTGCGTCCTGGCGGGGCCCAGATAGAACGGCATCGGGTACTGGTCGACCTCGGGCAGTGGCAGCAGTGCCGCGGCAAGGTGGCGGATCAGCAGCTCAACAGCCTCCGGGGGAGTGCCCTTGAGCAGACGTCCGCCGGGGACCACCTGATAGCTCGGTGTGGTGCCGGGAATGCGGAGGGCCTCGCTGAACTGCTCGCGGTCGAAGCGGGCTGCCAAATCGATCGGCAGCGGCAGCACGCTAGCCGGCTCGGCCCCGCTTCGCTTGTGGAATGCCAGGCGCTCGTCCAGACGCTCGTCGAGCATAAATCCAAGAGCAAACAGCGTCAGAGCTCGTTCCCGGTCGGCCATCTGCTGTCGAGCTTGGGCATCGACGCGTCGAGCTGCCTCGCGCGCGGCCTCGACCGTCGCCCAGCCATAGGTCGTGGGCAGCAGACGCCTGAACAGGTCGCCACCGCCCGCGAGGTCCACGACGTCGGTCTGCCACCAGCCAAGCCGCGGCGGCTGGGCGAGCGCTTCGCCAGCCCAGGCGACGGTGATCTGCATGGCGAGGATGGCATCAAGGGTGCTGTCGGGGATCGGCGCGCTCATGGGGTGTCGAAGCCGTGTCATCCCATAATTTGGCCTGGCGATCCACTGTGCAAGGCGACTGCGACGGCTGAGGGTACAACTGGCCCGGCTGCGGTCGTGGCTGCAAGGCGGCGGTGATTGTTCATCAGGGCGCTGGCGTGTTGAGCCAATGCGCCCTATGCGCTGCTCCCAAACCGAGAGGTGACCGCCGCGGTAATCGCTTGGTGAGTTTGCCGGTCGGGTGGGCTGGGTTCCCCGTGATCATGCGTTACCAGCGTTCCGCACCGAAGCCCTTGATTTTCGGGCACTTACGGGCGGTGCGAAACGATTGAATCCGTCTCAGCGACGGTCGCGCCCTCTCCTCCGAAAACGTCCTCGTCGTCCAACAACCCAGAAGTCCCGTGCGCTTGCACAAGGTGGTCCGAAACTGCGGCATGATTGCTCGTTCCGCCCGCCCCCAATCCGGCTCGTTGACCTCATGCGCCACAAGGGCGACGTGGCAGGCCGTCTCTTGCAATACATTGACAGCGAGGGAGGAAGGCACGACCGCGCGTTCAGCGCTGCCTTTTCAATGGTGCTGAATCCATCCGCATTTTCCGCTCCATCCGAGCGATATGCCCCCGCGCCAGTGACTGTAAGTGCAACTCCCCCTTGGATTCCACCTCGAACCCGATGACGACCCACCTGAAGCCATCTTTCAGCTTGCGATGCGGCTTGTGAACCAAGCTGCACCGGGCCGCCATCGCCGCGGCGTAGGCTTGTTCTATCAAGGTCTGCTCGGGGTCCAGCGCTCGCGCCCGGCGAACTTTGTGGTGCGTTTCCTGCCAAGCAAAATAGCGATGTTCGACGAGAATTTCCTCCCGCTTCAGCTGGATGAGAGGGTCGCGGTCTATCTCATGGCCCGCGGCTGCAGCGTGCTCGGTGTATTGGCCCGGCGACAGCCACCGCAGCAAGCGCGCAGAGAGGTGCGCACGCTCGGCGTCGATCTCGTCGCGGTGGCTGCGCACTTCGCGATTCTCGGCGAGCAGCCGAGTAAGCTGCCGGTCTACATCCAACGATAGGGGATCGCCAGCCTCCGCAGCGCGTCGCTCTCGGATCAGCGCTTCCAAATCGAGGATGAGTTGTTCGACTCGTTGCTCGGCGGCCATGCGCCGTTCGGTCTCGGCTCGCAGGCTTCGTGACTCCGATGCTGCGACTATATGGGTCTCCTGATGCGCTTTTTCCGCCGCAGCAAAGTCGCGGTGCCGTTGGCGCAAGTCGTCGTCACGCTGCGCCGCCAGGCGGTCGGCAGCCTCGGCTCGCTGGCGCTGGGCGGCGAGGTCCGATATCGCTTGCTCGAGCGACGTCCGCGCCGTCGCGAGTTCCGCCCGCGCCCTCGTTGCTTGCGAGCTCGCCTCGTCGCAGCGGCAGGCCAGCTCGGTGTTTTGTCGAGTCAAGCCGTCCCGTAGGCCGGCGACCGCCGCCGCCTCGGCCTGGAGCGCGCGTAGCTCCTCGGTGCGATTTGCCGTCTCCCGCTCATGGAGTGCCCGCGCTGCCGATAGCTCCGCATTGAGCTGCTCGAGTGCCGCTTTCCGCTCCGTGGCCTCGGCCTTGAATGGCGCCAGCTGCTCGACGGCTTCGTTGCGTTGCCGCGACATCTCCGCGTGCTGACGGTTCAGATGGTCCCGAAGGGCGATCAGCGTGGCAACCTGCGTCTGAAACCGCTGGACTTCCTCGGTGTGCAGCTCGGTGGTCTGCGCCTGAGCCGAGTGTAGCTCCGCCAGCTCTTTGTCCTTTTCCTCAAGATCCGATCGCAGCTCGACTGCCTCGTCTTCGGTCTCGGCGAGCCGGGCCGTCAGCGACGCCACCTGCTCGCGTAGCTCCGTCGTCTCCTGCCGTCCCTCCTCGCCAAGCGCGAGCTGCGCGCGGGCTTCGTCCAGCTCATCTTGGAGCGATTCCAGCTCTTTCATCAGCTCACGCCGCGACTGGATGGCCTCGGCGCGAAGCTCGTCCAGCTTGGTGCGAAGGTGATGGTCGACAAGCTGCATCGCTTTCGCTGCGGCTTCGAGTTCGGCGGCGTGCTGGCGGGCCGCGGCCAGCTCGCGCAGCGCTGCCGCAAACGTCTTGGGCCTTCCTTTGCCAGGATGCGCAGGCAGTCCCCAGCCACCTGGAGAAAAGTCCAGGCGCTTGCGACCTGGATGCCAGTACCACCAGACCCGGCATCGTTCCTGGCAGAATCTGCGATCGGTCCGCACGCAATACGGGAGGCGAAAGTTACAGGTCTGACAGTATGAAACAGCTCGCATAGGGGGGTCCACGTTTATCCCGATGGACAAAAAATCCGATCCCGTATCTTAGCATAGATCCTCGGTTTATCGCGATACCCCGGAACCCCCGATCTTCCTAACCGATTGAAATCATCACGCTTTTCTCATCAGAATGTTGCTCAACCATCATCGCGGCGATCAGTTTTTCTGGGTAGCCGTCCTCCCAGCCTGAAGCCAGTTTTGTCGCGGCACTATGAGTACATTTCCTCCCGAAACTATCCATACAATAGGAGCAATCTTGTTCCCAACTTGGAGCCATGTCGCCCCGCGATCTTATGAGCGAATTTCTTCCCTATTTGCAACCCTCAGCCCGTCGTGGTTGGTGACTTGCTCGTCTTCGCGGGCGATGCCGCCAAACGTCTCAAGAAGCTGGGGCGATTGCCGCATGATCTCGACTTAGGGGGCGTGGCGCGCATGGCCGTGACCACTGTGGAACTGCCGACCCCGATCGGCTGCGCTCCGTCCGCGGGGTGCTTGGGGCGCTCGGTCCATCCGTCTTGGTCGCGCCGCAGCGAGTTGACGCCCCTCCAAGTGAAACGCAACCATGGCCAAACTGTGGATATTGCGTAGGAATTTGACGAAACATAAAAGCTGGCAATCCCCAAGATATTCGCCGACAATGGGAGCACGCAGGGGGATGTGATGTCGCTTGAGCGCGTGTGCGTAATGTGTGCCAAGGCACTGGAGCCACCGGGTCGATGCGACCGTCGGTACTGCGGTCGACGATGTCGGCTGCAGGCTTTCCGTGCTCGTCAGAAGCAAGGTGTGTCCCAAGGCCCGCGTGCTGAGCGGACACGCCGATCGCTTACCTGCCGACCCGACAAGCTGCTGGAGACCACGCGGAGTCAGCTCGACTTGTTCCGCGAACTCCGCCAAGCCCGCAAGCACATCGCCGAGCTGACAGCCCAGTCGGCACAAGCCCAGAAGGCAGCGGAGCGGCAGCATCGCGAACAAGAGCAAGCTCGCCGGTCCTTCGACGAGTCGGCGCAGGCCGAGCGCGCGCAGCTTGAGAGCAAGCTCGTGGAAGCGGCGACTCAGCGGGACCAGGATGCCAAGACGATCGAGGCTCAGGCAACGGAACTTCGTTGCGCCAATGAGCGCATCAGCGAACTGACAGGGGAGATGTTCAGGGCCAGCGTTTTGCGTCAGTCTACGCTTACACGGCTACACGACATGGAGGCCGAATCGAGCAGACAGCGCATCGCTGCCGAAACAGCCCGCACCGCCGCCCAAAAGCAGGCCCAGACATACAAAGAGGCAGCCGCGAAGGCCGAGGACGAGCGGGAGACTGCGGGGAAGTGGGTGCTAGAACAGTTGGCCGGTCTCTGGGGATCACGCAATAGCGAGCGCGAGGAGCACGCGCAGACGCTGGCGGAGATGGAGCGACAGCTCGAGGCTGCGAAAGATCAGGCAGCTGCTCTGCAAACCAAGCTAGAGCGGGCGGAACTGACTGTGCGTCAGCAGCGTGACCAGCTCGATGACACCGCTCTTGCCCTTAGTGAATCCCGTGCCGCCGCCGATCCTGCGGTGCAGGCCGTCAAGCTCGCGCAGGCTCAGTCAGCCGTCGCCGAGGCGCAGCGGGAACTGGCCGCCCAGTCGAAAAGGTTGCAAGTGACCCGCCAAGAATGCGCCGCCGCGACCAAGTCCCTAACCGAAGCCCAAGCAAGAACGAGGGCACAGGAAGCAGAGATCGCCAAGCTCAAAGACGAGGCCGTCGAGGCTGCCCTGGAGCACCAGCGCCAATTTGACAAGATATTAGAGGCCAACGGACTGCTACGGAATCTCAACGACAGACTTAGGGCGCAGCGACGTTTTTAGCGGCCAACCGCCTACGATACCCAGAGCCTCCCGAGCGCTCCGTCCATAAAGCCGTGTTTGAAAGGCCGCCCGGTGGTGCGGGCTTGTACTGACAGCGCATCTTCAAGCGGGGCGGTGTGTCGTGGGCGCGGCCACTGCTGAGCAAGCGGGCAAGTCTGGGCGGAGCGCCCGCCGAATCATTCCTGGTTAGTTTCCCGTCGGGGCCGCAAGCCTTCGCGGGGTCGTAGGGAACGATTCGGACGGGGCTCACCGACGGTACGTTACCGTAGAGACAGCAATGTCAACTCCCTCGACAAGGCGTATCTATCGTTCCCCGGCTTGAGTGAACATCGCGGGAAATGAAACAGCGCGTTTGGCCTGCGATAGAGCTGCAGGAGGCCCCTGAAACATGCCTCCGCTGCTCGACTGCGAGATTGTCAGCGCGCGCTGTCGGAGCCGCTACTCGTTCTGCTGAACGCGGCCACCGTTCGCCGCACACCGACTGCGGCAGGGGTGGGAATGAAGCCTAAATCCCGTTGGGCTTTGGCAGCATCGACGCGCACATCCCATAAGAGAAACGATAGCTCGCCGGGAGCTACCAGCGGCTGGAAGCCGAAGCGCCGCGCCAAGGGAGCCGAGGCCGCAGCGAGCAAGCGCACGAGCCACACCGGCGAGCGCGGCGGCGGCAGGCGGCCCTTGCCCTCTGCTTCTAGGATCAGCGTCGCCAACTCGACCATGCTCACATGCTGGTCGGCGACCAGATAACGCTCGCCCCGCTGACCGCGCTCGGCGGCTGCCAGGTGCACGGCCACAACACCATCGAGATAAGCCAGCGGCAGTCCGCCCGGCGGGATGAGCGGCACTTGGCCCGCGAGCAGCTTGGTGAAAAACAGGTTGAGCGCCGTCCGGATGGGGCTCGGGCCGTAGACTGCGGCGGGGTTGACGAAGACCACGTCGAGACCCTGTTTAGCGATGGCATCGGCCTCGCGCTCCGCGGCCTGCTTGGAGCGCTCGTAGGCGGTCGGCTTGTCGCGGGTATCGACGTGCTCTTCCACCAGCGTACCGCCACGCTCCGCGGTGAACACGTCCATCGTCGAGGTGTAGACCACGCGCTGGACGCCGGCGCGCCGGGCCGCCCCCAGGACATTGGCCGTACCCTGGCGGTTTACGCGGTCGAAGATGCCGTCATCCTGCTGCCACTGCTCGGGCATGCCGGCCGCGTGGAAGACAAGGCGCACCCCGCGGCAGGCAGCATCGAGCGTCGCCGTCTCGGTAACATCGCCGCGGGCCAGCTCGACGTTGGGCGGCAGCAGCGTTTGCGCCCGCACCGGGTCGCGGACGAGCGCCCGCACCGGCTCGCTGCCGGCAGCCAGCTTCTCCACGATGCCCAGGCCCACGGTACCGGTAGCCCCAGTAACGAGGATCATTTGTGCTCCCCGCCCAGCGCGAGCTCGCGCCAATGGTTGATCTCCTCAGCGGTGGGCGCAGTGAGCCCATGCGGGCCGCGGCTCAAAGAGGGGCGGATCTCGGCGAACTGTAAAAGGCGCGCGAAGCGAGCGTAGTCGACACGATCTTTTGGCCGCACCGAGGAGATGGCGCACAGGAGCGACAGATCGAACACAACTAGCTGAACCTCGCCGCGTTCCGCCATGGAGATAAATTTTTCAACGGGAGCGCCGGGTCGTGAGAGCAAGGCCGAGACCACCAGATCGTTGGCCAGGACCAAAGGAGAGGCAGAGGCAGCATGCGCAGGCCGGAGCACGGTCGCAGCAGTGCAGGCAGTGGCAATTTGCAAGAACAGTCTTCGGTCGGGCTCCATGCGCAGGAGTCTACCGTATCTGACATTTGTTTTCAGAAAGCGCGTATGAAGCTTACTGAGCCCGGCATAGTTGGATCTTTTTGAGGTTAGCATCGATCCGCAGCGTCGGGATCGGAAAGGGCATTGACGAACGGAACGGGCCAGAAATTATCCTGCCGACTCGTTTCGCACCTGCACGGGCGTTCGGGCGAACTCCGCCGCTTTCTCGTAATCTAGACGCACGCCGACGCCGGTTCCATTTGTAAACTCGATCCCTCGCCGTTCTAGTTCAGAGCGAATCTTTTCGAGGTTAGCAGCGTGGGGTTCTGCATCCCCGGTTTCGAACCGGACCACTGTGCGCATCCCCACACCGGCAGCTTCAGCTAGCTCGGCTTGAGTGATCTTGAGCAGCTCTCTCGCTGCGGCTATCTGGCTGCCTGAGATTTTCATTTTCTTCTTGACTCTGCCTGCGAAAGATCTGAAGAACAGGAAGCGGCCAATTTTTGGCCACTTAGTCGTGCTCGTAACAAAACTGGCGGACCATCCCACGCACAGGCACCATAGTCCAGGGCTCTGTGAACAGGAAAGCCTTGCTCGAAGGATCTGATATGGGTACTAAGTTGACATTACTGTCTCCGATGACGTAACCCTCAGCCTCCGTCGAGAAATCTCCCCAATGGTAGACCGGGGAACGAAACGGAATCACCCCCAGCTTGCCTGTCGGCTAGCTGAGCCGCTTCTTCAGCTCCGCCAGTTCATCGGGCGTCAGCCCCGCCAGCAGACGAGAAATCGCATCCTCTGAGCTCCCAAGCG
>CALFYE010000374.1 GCA_937952145.1 uncultured Myxococcales bacterium | reverse complement strand
AGACGGCATACGAGGTACATTGGCGTGACTGGGAGTTCAGACGTGTGCTCTTCCGATCTAAGGACCTGCGGCTCATCCCACAGCTGGGCATAGGGCAGCCCGGTCGCAAGCCGCGGCAGACGCAGAACCAGCGACGGCAGGAGGAGCCCAATAAGCAGGCACAACCCGATGCCCAGCTGGCGCCAGCGCGGCCACCCCGGCCGCGGAGCAAGCGCGAGCCCAACGTAGCTCAGGCCGAAGAAGACAAGGAAGCAGACCAAGCTGCCGAACGCTGACCCGGGCTGCGTCGCCACGCAGACCCCCAGGGCCAGGCTGCTGCCGATGACAGCCCGCGACCCCGCACGCTGTCGCAGTGGCTCGACGATGCCGCCGACGAGCGCTGCCCGCAAGAGCTGCAGCGCTGGGGAGAGTCGCCCCCGCAGCCTCACAGTTGATGTTCTCGGAGACAAGAGTCCGGCTGGAAGGCAGGCAAGTGCGTGGCGAGCAACCTCATGCTTGCGCCGCGTCTTAGCACCCCGCCCTGCCGAGGCGATAGCGCAAGCTGCCACCGCCCTGCATTTTCTCCCAGCCCCAGCGCGACTGGCGCGGGGCTAGGAGCTTGTTGCAGTAATCAAACAATCCTTAAAACCACATAAAATTTTCATGTTTTTAATAAACATTATTATATTGATTTTTAGTTACCATGATAACTAGTAGCCTGCTGAAGCCTTGCTGAGCCAATACTGCAACAAACTCCTAGCCCTCGCTCCACAGGCGCGCGATCCAGGCCTCGATCTCATCGGCCGTGACCGGGATGTCGGCGGACAGGATCTCGTGGCCGCTCGCGGTCACCACCAGGTCGTCTTCGATCCGCACGCCGATGCCGCGATAGCGAGCCGGAACCGTCGCATCGTCGGGCTGAAAGTAAAGCCCGGGCTCGACGGTCAGGACCATGCCGGGGACCAGCTTGCCGTAGCGATAGACCTCGGATCGAGCCTGCGCGCAGTCGTGCACATCCAGCCCCAGCATGTGGCTGACGTTGTGCAGCGAGTAGCGCTTGTAGAACTGATGCTCGTTGCGCAGCGCTTCCTCGGCCGAGGTCGGCAGGATGCCCATGCGCTCCAGCCCTTGCGAAAGGACGCGCATCGCCGCCTTGTTGGGATCCATGAAGTCATTGCCCGGCTTGACCTCGGCGATTGCAGCGCGCTGCGCCGCGTAGACCAGCTCGTAGATCTCGCGCTGAGCCGGCGAGAAGCGACCACACACCGGCAGGACGCGCGTGATGTCGGCGGTGTAAAGCGAGTTGCCTTCGACCCCGGCATCGAGCAGCACCAGATGATCCGGCTGCACCGGCCCGTTGTTGCGACGCCAGTGCAGCGTGCAGGCGTGCGCTCCCGAAGCCACGACGCTGTTGTAGCCGGTCCAGTTGCCCTCGATGCGGGCCCGCGTAAAGAACGTGCCTTCTAGCTCGCGCTCGTTCTTGGCGATCTTGAGGCGGCGGATGACGTCTTCAAAGCCGCGCTTGGTCGAGTCGATGACGCGCCGCAGCTCTTGCAGCTCCTGCGCATCTTTGTATAGGCGAAGCTCGGACAGCGTGGTGCTCAGCTGACGATCGCGCTCTAGCTGCTCGGGACTTTCGGCGTCGCTGCCAATCCGGCCCCGAAGCCAAGCCTCAAGCGGTAGCGAGTCGCCGCGCAACAAGCGAAAGCGCGGATGGGCCGACAGCGTCTCGGCCAAGACCTCGTTGGCCCCCGGCAGCGGGCGCGTATCGGGAATCTGATAGCGGATGGCGCTCGACGACACGCCCAGGCAGGCGCCCTCCCACAGCTCGCCCTTTACGCGATCGGTGAAGAAGCGCGCATCGGTCTTGCCCAGGTAGGGCTCAACGAACAGCACCGCGCGGTGCCCGCTCCCCTCGGGAATCAGCAAGAGCAGGCTGTCGGGATCCTGGCAGCCGGTGAGATAGAAGAAGTTACTCGACGAGCGAAACGGGTAGTACTCATCGTTGGCGCGCACCTTCAGGTGGCCGTTCGGCACGATCAAGAGCTCGCCGGGGAAGTGCCCCGAGAGCTGCTGCCGGCGGCGCGCGAAGTGCTCGTGGCCTTCGAGTGGCTCGACGGGCGGGGTCGGTCGCGCGTCCCAGTGCTGCAGCATGAAGGCGACCAGCGCCTCGGGGGCCTGGGTGTCATGCGCTGCCGGGGTCGCGGCCGGCGGCGAGGTGTCCGATTTTTCGCTTTTCACGTCGCGCATTCTACGCGCAAGCCGGCGGGCCGGGGGGGACAAAGCACGCCGCGCAATCGCGCTTGCCCAGGCCGCTTGCGCTCCGGTAGCGTCGAGACGGGAAGGACGGACTGCCTGATGTCGGACTTTGCTGCGCTGTTTACAGGAAGGACTCTGCGGATCGACACGCTGCACGGAGCGAGCCGTGCGCATGAAGAGATCCGCGTCGTGGGTCAGGAGGTCGAAGGCCCGTTTCAAGGCACCCAAGAGCTGAGCCAGGAGCCCGCGCGCTTGGGCGACTATCGCTACACGCTGCTCCTGCCGACGACGGGCGAGACGCTGCATGCCGACGGCTACTCTTCGTTTTTTGAGGAGTGGCGCTCGACCAGCGAGTCGGCGGACGGTGCGCAGCGCTTCTTTCATGAGTCGATCCGCCTGCCCTGTCCGCGCGTGCCGGTCGTCCTGCGCATTGAGGCGGTCGATGAAGCGGGAGCCTGCCGGTTGCTTCTCGAACAGCCCATTGCGCCGCCGACTGCTGACGCTGCCCCCACCGACGCGCCCCTCTCGCAGGTGATCGCTGGCGCGCTGGGCGATGGCCGACTGATCACGTTTCTATTCGTGTCGGAAGGCTACGCCGAAGCGGACGAGGCCAAGTTTCACGCCGACGCCGTCCGCTTCGGCGAGTGCTTGCTTTCGGCTGAGCCCTACCGCTCGCTCCGCGATCGCTTGCAGGTCCGCGCGCTGTTTGTTCCCTCCGTCGATTCGGGTATCAGCGATCCCCGCGCCGGCAAAGATCTGCAGACCCTTTTGCATGCCAGCTTCAACACCTTCGGCATCGATCGCTACATGCTGACCTTCGACAACCAGCGGCTGCGCCAGGTCTGCGCCCGCGAGCCCTACCACGTGCTGACGGTGCTGTGTAACACCGCCAAGTACGGCGGCGGCGGCGTCTTTAACCAGTACGCCTGCTTGGCCACCGACACACCCTACGGTCCGTACCTGCTGCTCCATGAGCTAGGTCACTCGTTCGCTGGCCTGGGGGACGAATACTTCGCGGCCCACGTGACCTACGACACCAGCTCGGCTCCGCCGCCTGCGCCTTGGCACCCGAACATCACCACCACTCCCGACCGCGCTCAGCTGAAGTGGAGCGCGCTGGTTGCCCCCGCGACCCCGCTGCCTACGCCTTGGGATCAGGAGCGGTACTGCGAGCTCGTCGCCGCCTGCAATGCCGAAGCCGAGCGCACCGGTGGGGGCGGAGTCAGTGATCACCTGCAAGCGCTCGTGCAGGGCGTGCAGGCACAGCTACGCGGCGAGCCGCGGTATGGCCAGGTCGGTGCCTTCGAAGGCGCACTCTATCGTCGCCACGCCGTGTTCCGCCCCGAGCTGGACTGCCTGATGTTCGGTCGCAGCGCCGAGCGCTTCTGTCGCGTCTGCGAGCACACCATCGCCTCGCGCATTGAGGCCTTGCTGCGCTAAGCGGCGAGCTAGGAGCTTGTTGCCGTAATCAAACAATCATCAAACATAAATAAAATATTTATGTTTTTAACAAATTCTAGTATGTTGATTTGTATTTACCATGGCAATTAGCAGCCTGCTGAAGCATTGCTGAGCCAATACTGCAACAAGCCCCTAGGGCGGGCCGACCCGGGCCAGCGCAAACTGCGCCGGATCGTAGAAGCGGCGGATCAGATCGTTGACCTCGGCCAGCGTGAGCCCCGCGATCCGCTGGTAGAGCGCTGCGGTGGTCCCGGCGGGCAGTCCGCGCTGCCACTCCCAAGCCGCTTCTTGCACCCCCGCGAAGGGATCTGGGCTGTGTCGCTCGCGTGCTTTGAGCAGATGGCTGCGCGCACTTTCTAGCTCGCGTTCGCTGATGCCACCGCGATGAAACTCGGCCAGCGTGCGGCGCAGCTTCGCTTCCATCGTTCCGGCATTGGCCACGCGAGTCGATGCGGCAATGGAATAGACCCCAGGCACACGCTCCATCGGCAGCGACGTACTTGGGGTGTAGGTATCACCGCCCTCTTCGCGCAGCGCTACCGCCAGCCGCGACTGCATCGAGCCGCCATCAAGCACGGTGTCGGCGAGCAGCAAGCGAGCAAAGTCGGGATCGGTGCAGGGCAGGCTGAGGCGCGCGTAGCGAAAGAACACCTGGGTCAGCTTGGGCAAGGTCAGCGCGGTGTCGGTCCCAACCGGCCGCTCAGCCAGAAGCTGCGGCGCCCAGGGCAGGCGATCGATGTCGGCGGGCAGTCCTGGCGGCGGCAAGATGCCACTCGCTAGCGCCTGCACTTCGTCGGCCTGCAGATCGCCAATCAGGGTGATCAGGCGCGACGGTGCCCGCAGCAGCTGATCGCGCGCCTGCGCCAGCGCTGCGACATCGCTCGTGTAGGGCAGCGGCTCCTCGACTTCCAGCCGCCGCACATCGCCGGCCGCAAAGAACCAGCGGCTCGTGGCCTGACTCAGGAGAAAGCTCGGCTCTTTCAGCTGCGAGGCAAATGTCGGACGCCGTGCCCACTTGGCTCTTCGCAGAGCTCCGCGATCGAAGTCGACATTGGCCAGCGCGCGTCGCAGGAGGGACAGTGCCGCGCCCTGATCCGCCTTGGGAAAGCGCAGGCCGATGCGACTTGCCCAGCGCCCGACATGCGCATCCAGCGAGAGCTGCAGCCGCTCGCCATCGCGGTCGAGGGTTCCCTGCTGATCGTCGAGCTGCGCGTAGAAAGCGCTCTCGCCATGGTGCTGCAGGACCCACGGCGACCACGAGCCCACGCCGAGGTACACGTTGAAATAAACCAGCGGTGTGCGCGCATCGTGAACCCACAGCACCTGCGTGCCATCGCGCAGCGTCATGCGCTGCAGCAAAGGAGGTGGCAGGGGAGTGGCCGCCAAGTTCGCACTGCCCGGCGCTGGCGATCCGACGGAAGCGGTCCCGGTCGGCGGCAGCGCAGCGGCCGACCCGCAAAAGAGCGCCAGGAAGACACCGACTCGCAGCAAAGCAGCCCGGCGTCGCATCACAGCACCACCGGCGCGAGCCAGCCAAACAGCGTCAGCCACAGCGGCACCTTCTGCGGGGTCAGATAGACGCGCGTCGGCTGGCGTTGCAGGACGTAACGCGTGTAGACCTGCCGCACTTCTTCTAGGGTCACACGCTCAAGATCCAGCGGTCGCCGGAAGGCGGCGCGAGCATCGCCATAGTAGCGCTGCGCGTAGCCAATCGCCGAAGCTCGCCCACCGTTTGACAGGCCGGCTTGGTGCAGCGCCAAGAGCTGTGCGCGCTTGGCAGCGGCCAGTCGCTCGGCGGTCAGCCAGTCGAAGCGGGCCAGTCGATCGCGGGCCTGCGCCAGCAGGGAAAATGCAGTCGCACGCCGACGATACGGCAGGTAACCGGCCCAGAACACCAGCGCCCCTCCGCGGCGCCACAGGCTCACGCTGAGCCCCGCTTCAAACGCGGTCTTGTCGCGCTTGACCATCGCCTCGCGCAGCTGGTTGACCGTCGATAAAGAGAGGATGTCGCGCAGCAACAAAAGCGGCAGCGCATCGGCAGAGTCGGCCGGCGGCAGGGCATAAGCCAGCACCGCCGCTTTGCCGGGCGCCAGATCCTGCGAGGTGCTCACTTCCTGCGCCAACCCCCAGTCAAGAAGCGCCGGTACGGTCGGGGCAGGCGTCGCACCGACCCCCTTTTGGATCGCGCCGAAGCGCCGCTGCACCTCGGCCAGCGTGGCGGCAGGATCGATGCAGCCGACGATCACCAGGTGCGCATTGTCCGGCCGGTAGTAGCGATCGTAGAAGGCCTGGATCTGCGGCAGCGTGATCTTGCCGACGGTCTCTGGCGTACCGTGCAGGTGAGCGTAGGGATGCTCGCGCAGCGCCTCGCGCAGCACCAGCGCCGACAGCTTGCCGACCCGACTGTTCTCGGCTCGCAGCTTCAGCTCCTCGCTGACGATCTTCTTTTCGCGCTCTAGATCGGCGGCCAGCACACGCAGGTTCTGCATGCGATCCGCCTCGCGAGCCAAAAGCTCAGCAAGATCGCGCGGCAAAAGATCCGCGATATACGTCGTGACATCCGGTGAGGTCGCGGCGTTGAAATAGCCCCCGGCCCGATGCATGAAGAGGTCGTAGTCGCCCTTGCCGTAGGTCGTCGTGGCGCCAAACATCAGATGCTCAAACAGGTGCGCAATGCCGTGCTGGTCGGCGGCCTCATCGGCGCTGCCGACGTGATAGAACAGCCGCACGGCGACGTCGGGCTGGCTGCGATCGGACAGCAGCGATACGCGCAGACCGTTGTTCAAAAGCACGCTGTGAAACCCGGCGGGAATCGACGGGGCACTGATCTTTGCCGGCGTATAGGCGGGTCCCGGCGGCACCGGAGGCGGGCGGTGCGCGCAGGCCCAAAACAGACTGACGAGGCCGACCAAAGGAAGCCGATACCCAGATCGGAAGAGCACACGTCTG
>CALFYE010000373.1 GCA_937952145.1 uncultured Myxococcales bacterium | reverse complement strand
CGCACATCAGGCAACTGGCCGAGTTTCGCTCGCCAGTTTTGGAGCGCGTCGACGACCTCCTGCTTTTTCGTACCGGACAGGTTGACCGGCAGACTCTGCGCCTCCCGTTCACAACGGGGGGTGGTTTCTTTTGCCCACTTGGCGAAGTCGTAATCGAAGCCGGTGGGCACCGACTGGTCTGGGTTCTGCCGCTGGTCCCGCACAATCCGCCAGCGGTCGCCGAGCTTTCGGTCTTGCTCGCGAACAGCCTCAACGGCGTTGTTGACCGCCTCGTTGGCCTGCGAGGTGAGCAGGATGCGGGCAAACGGGTCCTTGCGCAAAAGCTGGCAGATCAGTTCCGTAATGAAGGTGGTCTTGCCTGTGCCCGGAGGCCCTTGCAGCAGGAAGAAGTCTCGCGCAGCCAGCGCGCGGCTCACAAGGTCGGCTACATCCTCCGCCGGCTCCAACCCGGATTGCACAAGCTCTAGCGTCTCGCGCTCGTCGAGCGTGTTGGTGCCAGGGTGCATGAGTAACTTTGACAAGCGGGGATTGATGGCCCCGTCCGTCTTGAACGTCGTGATCGCCTTATCCTGACGATCAAGAGATGTACGCTGGGCAACGTCCTCACAGGTCAGCTCACCTGACATCGGCAAGCTTACGGCACGCTGAAGCTTTAGCGTCAACTTGCGGTCGGCGTGGCTGTAGCCCCACGCAGTCCCCAGCGTCTTCCCGTTGTAGGCGAAGGCGCTTTCCGGGCCGATCATCTCGTCGAAGTCCGATGGCACCACGTCTTCCTCGGCGTCCATCGACTCGTCGCTCGCGTAGCCGGTTTGAACCGCCAACACCTTCACCGTGAGCAGTTCGCCGGCCTTGACTTGGAGCTTCTCGGGGCGGGTCGGCTTCACCGCAGGCTCAGCGGAGAGGGACTTGAGCTTCAGCTTCCATGGCTCTATGCTGGTCGCTGGCGTCCTGTCATCAGCCGCCTCGTCGTCCAGCGTATAGCGAACCCGGATAGACGCCAGCCGCTCGCGTTGCTTCTGAAGGACGAAGGACGCTATAGACAGCATGGACTCGCGCTCGGCTTGTTCCGCTCGCTCCACCTCCCGGCGCTGATGGTCTGCCCAGGCGAACTCGATCAGGGCCTCGCCTGATCCTTCGCCGTCGGTCAGCAGGAACGGTGCCGCCACAGCCCGCTCCCGTGCTCTCGCCTGAGCCGTGGGGTGGGGCTGGAAGTAGTCTACCAGCTTGAGCTTCCCTGGCCATTCGGTGGCCGCCACCAGCCGGGCTTGGCCTAGCCGCCCGATGCACACGATGGACCATGACTTGCCTTCGCGCTCGGGCTCATACGCGATGCGTAGGCCCTGATTTACGTCGTCCAGCATGGCGATCTTGAGTCCGAGGTTCCGAGCCTTCTGTCGGGGCGTCGCGGTCACGATGATCGGGATAGGCGTGCGCTCGACAAGTCCCTCGAGGGCGAGGCGGAGCGCTTTCTCAACGTCAGCGGCCCTTGGACGTGAGGCCGGTTCCTTGCGTAGCAGCCCGCGTAGCAGCTCCTCGAGCTCGGCGACACCTTCCTGATCCGCGTGCTCTTTTCGAAAGTCAGCGAGAAAGACGGACAGATTGTCGGCGGTGAAACTTGGATCGGGCAGCCGCCAGGCCAACAAGGCGGCCAGCACCACACCGTAGGCGTACAAGTCCGCTGGAAATGAGGTGTCTTGTAACAGCACCTGCTCGGGGGCGGCGTAGGGTCGGCTGTAAAAGTCTCGGAGCGTCTGCCCTGCCGTTCCTCGCCCGTAGTTCTCCAAGATGCGGGCAATGCCAAAGTCCACCAGCTTAAGGCGGTGCTGCTCCTGCTCAAGCAACACATTGCGCAGTTTCACGTCGCGGTGGATGACACCGCGACTATGGGCGCGGACCAGCACCTGCAGCAACCCAAGCGCCTGTTCCAGCCGCCACCGCAGCGTCTGATTGATCGCAGCCCCGGCTCCTTCGGCGATCAGCGCCTCCAGCGTCTTGCCACCGGCCACGACCTCCAGAATGATGTTCAGCCGCCCAGCGTCCTCCTCGGCCAGATAGTCGAGCATTTGGACGAGGTGCGGATGCTCGAAGCCCTGGAGCGCCCCGACCTCGCGCTTGAACATCTCGCGGGCGATTTGCGGATTCGGCCCAGCGACCGATAGCACCTTGATCGCGACACGCTCGTCGCGCTCGGGGTCATAGCACTCATAGACCGTCGAGTGCTCGCTTCGACCGAGCACGTCCTTGACCTTGTAGCGACCTTCGCAAAGCGTTCGGGGTCCTGCCATGGCAGTAGGCTAACGCCTCTGGCCGCCATTCTCTACAACATCTGCCCTCCGTCGAAGTACCTGAATAAAAGAACAGTAAAAATTATCGCATGCCAACAACTGGCCGCCTGCAGGTTCACCGTGACTGCAGGGTCGGCGTGTTCGGGAAGTCGGTACTCTGCATGTTCTGCGACTCGTCCAGTGATGCGATTACTGCATCGGAAGTTGTGCCGGACTTATTGCCCGGCTTCATTCCTGGCTGAGGTCGGAAGGCGTGCAAACTCGGCCGCCTTGGCGTGGTTTAGCCGAATGCCAGTCCCGGTGCCGTTGGTGAACTCGATTCCGCGCCGCTCAAGTTCGCGGAGAATTTTCTCGAGGTTTGCACGCTGAGGCTCCGCCTGGCCAGCCTCAAACCTGAAAACGGTGTGCATGGCCACTCCGGCAGCGGTCGCTAGCTCTGCCTGAGTGATGCCCAACAGTTCTCTCGCTGCGGCAACCTGTCTACCTGAAATCTTCATCTTTCCACTTGACTCTGCTGCGAATAGCTTTAGAACTAATTTTGCTAAATCATTTAGCTATCTCAGCTACCGTTCAGTTTTTTGTAACCCGCGGACCATCCCACGCACCGGTGCTGATGTCTAGTGCCGAGTGAGCGGGCGGGTGCGCGCCGGAAGGTGGACCTTATGGTCAGGCTCTTGGGCGCTGGCCTAGATGCTTGCACCCAGCGCCAACGCTGATACGAGTCTTAAGTGCCCCTCGCCGGGCCGTGAACCGCGGCGAGGGGCGATGTCCCCATAGGAGTCTGTGGACGGCATCAGCCTATCCACGGGCCGCTTTGTGCGCAAGCCCTTGCTTGCCTGGAGTCTGCCATGTCGTGGATGGATTTGATTGTCTCTGCCCCTACCGTCGCCTGTTGCTTCCTGCTCGGATGGTGTCTGTCCCTATCTCGCCGGCTATATAGCATCGAACGCCACAGTAAACTTGATCCACTGACTGGGCTGGGCGCCGGCCATTGGCTCGAGACCGAGCGCTGGCAGGCGGCGCTGCGCTCAGGCCGCCCGCTCGGCGTCATCTACATCGACCTCGATCACCTCAAGCTGCGCAATGACAGGTTTGGCCACGGCGCCGGCGATCAGTACATCAAGACTGCCGCCGCGGCCATCACGAACGCCTGTCGGCGCGGAGTGGATGAGGTCTTCCGAGCCTACGCGGCCGGCGACGAGTTTGTCATCCTGCTTCATGGGCTGATCGCCGACCCGCTAGGGTTTGGGCAGTCACTCTTGAGCCGGCTGCAGCACCAAGGCGTGACTGCATCCATCGGGATGGCCTACTCTACGGAGCTTGGCTTCGTACCAGCGCGATCTGACCTGATGGTTCTCGCGGAGCAGGCTTGCCGGAAGGCCAAGAAGCGAGGCGGCAACTGCGTGATGGCCATTACTAGAGATCCAGACGATA
>CALFYE010000372.1 GCA_937952145.1 uncultured Myxococcales bacterium | reverse complement strand
CATGACTCGAAAAAGCATGAGTATGACCCTGCCACCTAGCACTTCACGTCGTCAAGTATTGAAAATCACGCAGGAATTCACGCTTTGCACTCTGTAGAGGTCGGTCATGATACGCTCTAATTGTGAGAAAGAAGACAATTTTTCGGTGTTTTGTAACGCTTCAGGTAGGCCTGGTCGGTCTCGTGGGCTGTCAGGGAGAGCTGAAGCTCAATGATGGAGTCGGGGCGGCGCCGATGCAGATGATGAGCAGCTACACTCTGCCATCGACCCTCGGCTTCTTGGACGTCTACAAGGACCTCGATGCCGGGACTGGCCTGGGCTGCACCAACCAGGTCTCGGGCTGCCATGGCGGCACCAACCCCACGGGGCTTATGGCGCTGCAGGACATGTCGGCGCAGGACATGACCAAGCTGATGGCGAACTACACGCAGGTGAAGGCTCGGGTGGATACTGCGGCACCGACGAATAGCAAGCTCATCTCGAAGCCGCTGGATCTCGGCAAAGGTGGAACGCCACACGTCGGTGGCAACTTCTACTTCCCCGATACCAACCATCCCACGTACCTGCGCTGGCTGTGCTGGGTACAGCTGGGAGCGAACTTCGATGCGATGTCGACGTCCACCTGTCCTGGGGGCAACTAAATGCGGAGCCTGCATAGCCTCGGCGCCCTGTTCGGTGCCGCACTGTTGATTTTGCCGGCCAGCGAAGTCGGTGCACGGAAGAAAAAAGACGAAGCTGAAGCCGCGGCCCCGGCTGGCAAGGCTGCCGATGCGAAGGACGCCAAGGTCGTCACCAAAGACAAGACAGATCTCCGCGCCGAAGGAAACGATCTGGCAAAGGTAGTCAAGCACCTGAAGAAGAAGGAAAAGCTCGACTACGTCTCGCGTTCATCTGACGGGAAGTGGGTGCAGGTTCGCAAGGGCAAGGTCGAAGGCTGGGTCCCGGCGGACGTGCTCGAAGGCCTTCCTGCATCTGACACGGCGATGGCGATGGGGCCGGTTGGCGCCGGCGGAGACAAGCCGGGCACGGACGGCAAGTCAGGCGGGGGCGACACCAAGGCAGGGGGGACGGATCCGAAGGCCGTTGCTGCCAAGCCACCAGAGAAGGCGCCCGAGCCGGTCAGTCCGCCAGTCGCGGCGACTCCGACACCTGCCCCCGAGCCGGTCGCGACACCCGCGCCCGCCCCGGTTGTGGCCCAGAAGGACCCCGCGAGTGATCCCAGCGGTGACTCTGCGCCTGAACCGACGGTACCCAAGGTGCCGCGTGATGGCTTGCGTGGCTTCAGCCTGAGTATTGGCGGTGGCGCGGCCCTGCTCAACTCGGCGATGCGTGGCACGACAAGCTCGGGGCTGGTGCCCGAACTCTACAACTACCACGTCGATATGTTGCCGGGCCTATCGCTGCAGGCGCGGGTCGGCTACGTCTTCGGCTACAAGTGGTTGCGCGTCGGTGTCGACGCTGGCTATCGCTTCGCAGGCGGCAGCACGATTGTGATCCAGCTGCCGGATCGCGACTCGGTCCCGGGCAAGGGGCAGGGAGGCGCCGCGACGACGGTACCCTTGCACACGGCGCGTCAGGAGCTGCCGGTTACCTCGCACGATGCCGATGCCGGACTGAGCTTCGGTGGTTACTTCCGTCTGCCAAAGCGCTTGGAGATGTCGATTCGGGCGCGCGGTGGCTTGCAAGTCCTGGGCTTTCTCCCTGAGTTCAACGCCGCGACCGCCCTGCCGCAGGAGCTCTTTTACGGCCCCAGCGTCGGCGGCATCATTGAGTTCCAGTCGCAGTTTGTGCCCGGCTTCGGCGTGCGGGTCGATGGCGGCTACATTCCGATCGGCGTGCGTGTCGAAAATCCCGGCCTGCGTGACGCCGACCACAAGCAATCGAGCGGCTACTACGTCGGTGGCGGCATCGCTGGACGCATCCTGCCCGGCTTTGAGGTCGAGCTGACCTATCGCTTGCTGTCGACCACCAGCACTTATGTCGAAGGTAGCGTCCCCGAGCGGTTAGGCCGCGATCGCGATCCCGAGATCCAGCGGCTGGTCAAGTCGGGTGGCGAGACGCTGACCACCGGCCAGCGCGAGACCGGCCAGCACTCTATCAATCTGAATCTGGTGTTCTTCCGTCGATAAGTAGGCTTGCCACGGTTGGACACGTCGCTCTGATTAACCCATCACCTAGGAATAACAAGATGGCCCTTAGCAGAAGAGACCTACTTTGCAGATCGGCCGCCGGCGGTGCCAGCTTCGCCGCGGCTGGTTTGATGGCGAACTGTGGCACTCCGGAGTCGATGTTAGTGGCGCCGCCGAAGGAAATCTCGGTCGTCGTCGATACGAATGACAGCTCCGCAACGTACGGACAGATTTCGGTTTCTTTAAGTCAGTACAGCTTTCTCAAGGACGCAGGAGCCGCGGTGCTGCTGCGCTACAACACTCCGGGCGGGCTGCGGCGGCCGCTGCCCTCGAACGGCGTGCTGCTGGTCCATCGTGGCAGTGCCACTGACCTGCCTGAGTGGGTGGCGGTCACCGCGGTCTGCACGCACGCCGCTTGCTTTGTGAACTACGACGCCGTCGCGAAGAACATCGCCTGTCCCTGCCACGACGGCCGTTTCTACGCCAAGGAGGACGGTGCGAAGTGCCTGGGGGCAGTGATGAGCGGTCCGCCGACCGATGCCCTGCAGGCCTTCACCGCGACGTTCGACTCGGCGAAGCAGCAGGTCGTGGTCGATCTGCTGACGCCCCCGCTGTGCGGTCCGCCGGCCATGCCAAAGTTTCAGGCCAAGGTCGTAAACGGCAAGGTCGAGCTTCCCTTCGCTGCCGACCCAGCCGTGGCGCTGCTGCAGACGATTGGAGAAGAGTGGGTGGGGACCCCCAGCGGTTGGGCCGAGATTCTCGCGGTGGCTCGCGTCGACCAGACCACTGTGGTGACGGTTGCCGCGAAGTGCACGCACGCAGGCTGCGTCGCGCACTACCAGAAGACGCCGAAAAACTTCCGCTGCGGCTGCCACGGCTCAACGTTTGGCACGGACGGAAAAGTTCTCGTCGGTCCTGCTTCAACTCCGATCAAGGCCTACTCCACTGCGCTCATGGCCGATAAGGTCGTGATCACCCTGTTTTAGTCTCGCCCTCCGGCGAGCCCTCGCTACTCACATCGCTGACCAAAGAGCCACGGCCGCAGGTCGGGGTGAGCAAATGCCACGTTCCATGCGTCGTGTTCAACCTCCGGTAGCTCGGAGTATCGAGGCTGACTGCCCAGGGCACGCAGCGCTTCGATCATCTGCCGCGAGCGAGCGACGGAGACGACGGGGTCCTTCGCGCCGTGAAAAGCCCAGAGGGGCACGCTGCGGAGCCGCGTGGCCTGAGCCGGATCACCGCCACCGCAGATAGGCACGGCCGCAGCAAAGCGGCGGGGCCAGCGGGAGAGCAGATCCCAGGTGCCGTAGCCTCCCATCGACAGTCCGACGAGATAGAGGCGATGCACATCGATGCCAGGATCGGTCAGCAGCTGGTCGATGAGCCCCTGCGCAAGCGCCAGCGGACGCGAGGGGGCATCGGGCAGGGTGTGACTGGCGGCGGACCAATCGACCTCAACCCAGCGGGCGCCCAGCGGACACTGCGGCAGAACAAACCAGCAAGGGAACTCCGCCCGTGCTGCGTCGCTGCCAAGCCACTCTGCAGCGCCATTGCCAAGCTGGGCTTGGTTGTCCTCACCTCGCTCGCCGGCTCCGTGTAGCAGCACGACTAGCGGCCAGGGACCGCTCCCCCCCGTAGGTCGAAGCAGGCGGTAGGGCAGAGCAGAACCATCGGCGGCCGAGAATCGCCGGGCTTCAAAGCGGTTCAGCAGATCTTGGGCAGGGAGCGGCATAGATCAGACGATACACGTGACTGAAAAGGCCGGGCTAGCCATCAGAAACGACCACTCAGCGTCCCGTAGATCGCGCGGCCCGGTAGCGGGTAGTCAAACAGATCGGAGAGCGGCACCGGGCGACTGCTGCGGTCGGCAAGCGGCAGGACAATATCGATGCTGCGCAGATCGGTTAGGTTGCGCACCTCGATGCTTAGCGTGATCTGCGGGCGGCCGATCAGGCCACTGTGCAGCGAGAACGCGTGAAGCACTCGCCCAGGGCGCTCGCGACCGTTCGCGGGGTCGAGGAAGATGGCTGACCGATAGTCGAGCTCATAGGCAAGGCGCAGTGCGCGATAGGCGACTTCAGCCCGCGCAAACAGCGTGTGCTCGGGGCGTCCCGGCAGGCGGTTGCCGCCACGACCTGCGACGTCGGTCTCATCGCGAGCATGAAGGAACGAATAGGTCGCTTGCAGCTGGCCAAACTCAGCCACGCGCAGGCTCAGCTCGACCTCGCTCCCGGCGGCGATGGCCTGGCCGACATTGCGAGCGCGCAGCGTTGCGCCGTCCCGAATGACATCGATCAAGTCGTCGATCTGGCGAGCGAACGCATGGGCCTCCACGGCAATGCCTAGATAGGGCTTGGGGTCCAGGCTCAGCCGCCCGCCGAGCTCAAACACCCAGGCGGACTCGGGGCGCAGATCGAGGTTGGGCCGAAAGAAGGCGCGGTCGCCGAATAGCTCTAAGAAGGTCGGCAAGCGAACGAAGTGGCCCCCGCCCATCCGTAGCAGCAGGGCCGGCGAGACGCGCAGACGCGTCGCCACACGCGGCGCAACGAACAGCGCATCGCCATCGAACACCTCATCGGCGGCCGGGGACCCGGCGAGCGGACGCAGGCTGCTGCGCGCCACGAGCAGGTGCAGGCCAGGCTGAACCGTCAGCAGATCCTCGGAAAAATGCAGATCGCCACCTGCCCCAAGCTGTAGGCGCAGCCGCTGGCTCACCGTGGGTGTAGCACTCGCACAGTCTCGACGAGGGGCTGGACACAGGTCAGAGCTGGTGGCGCGTTCATAGCGACCATCGATCATCAGCAGCACGCGGCGCAGTGGGATGCCACGTTGGGATTGCGCCCGACCCGCTATGCTGGCCAGCCCACGCAGACCTCCCTGCAGCCCCAGCTGTTCGAAGTTGGCGGCCGGAACAGCTGCGAGATCGCTTAGGCGCGAGCCTTCCGTCAGCAGGTGTGCGTCGCTACTCAGCCGCACTCTTCCGTCGGCAAGAAGGCGATGGCCGCCCGCTGATAGCAGGGCGCGGCCCAGCTGCATGCGCGGCTGTCCCGGCTGGGCGCCGGCCTGTCCGATTCCTGCGACGCCTTGAAACTTGAGCAGGCTGTGGCTGGCAACGAAGAAGCCTCCGCTGCTGTCTTCGCGACTGACGCGAATGTCGGCGTTGAGTTGGTCAAAGTCGTCGTTGCGTCGGATCAGCTCGACGAGGCGGCCGGAATACATGAGCCCCCCGTCGCTCAGATAGGGAAAGTCGCCGGTTGCTCCTTGGTAGCTGAGGGTGGCGGCGGTGCGTAGGCGGCTAGGGTTCTCGCTGCTGTAGCCCGCGGTGACTTTGCGCAAGCCGAAGGAGCCGGCTCCCAGCACGACGAAGCTGTTCTGCCCTGGGCGGCCGCGACGCGAGATCAGGTTGATCGCGCCGCCGATGGCATCGAGTCCGACCTCGATCGGCGGCAGGCTGCGGTAGATCTCGACTCGTTCGATGCCATCGACCGGCAGCTGGGACAGGTCAACCGCCGACTGTCCCCCACGCTGCAGCGGCACTCCGTCGATGAGGATCGCCACCTGCGAAGCATCGGCTCCGCGCAAGATCGCGCCGCTCCACTGGCCCAGCCCGCCCGCCGAACGGAGCTGCACGCCGGGCTGGCCGACCAGCACTTGCGCCAGCGATGTTTTGTAGGCGCTCGGAGCTCCGCGCTCGCCGGGCAGCCCCAGGTCAATCTGGCTCACGGCGGCCGCGTCGTCGCGGATGTTCGATCCACGCACGGCCGTGGTGAAGCCTTGCCCCCACGCAGACCCGGTCGCACAGAGCAATAGGGCCACGACCAGCGAACGCCAACCCAGCGTCTGGCCATGGGCAACCCCAACGGGACGTGCGCACCGACGAGACCGCAACGTGGAACCGCAGCCGGTAGGGCCGTGCGCAGCTAGTCCTGATAGTCGCCGCGCGAGTCGAGGCCGTACTTGCGCAGGAGCTCGCGCAGGTGCTTGCGATCGATCTGAGCTTCCCGCGCCGCCGCCGACAGGTTCATGCGGTGCCGCTTCATCAGGTCGATGATGTACTCGCGCTCGAACTGCTCGACGAGCTGCCCCTTGGCTTCTTTGAAGGGCAGGCTGGTGCGGAAGCCGACCGGTGCGCCGTGCTGCAGCTGATCGCCCAGCGCGTCTTCGATGAGCAGCGAGTCTCCCTTGGAGAGGACGCAAGCTCGTTCAATGACGTTGCGCAGCTCGCGGACATTGCCCGGCCAGCCATAGCTGCGCAGGCGCTGCAGCTCGGTCGGCGGAATCGACACCTTGCGGGTCCCTGAGAACTGACGCACGAAGTGGTCGGCGAGGACGTCGATGTCGCGACCCCGCTCGCGCAGGGCGGGCAGGTGCACGCGGATGACCGCCAAGCGATAGAACAAGTCTTCGCGGAAGGCACGCCGCGCGACCTCTTCGCGGAGATCGCGGTTGGTGGCGGCAATGACCCGGACATCGACTTGCTCGTACGAGTTTGCTCCGACTCGCCGCACCGCTCGCTTGTCGAGAGCACGCAGGAGTGCCGGCTGCAGATCCAGCGCCAGCTCACCGATTTCGTCGAGGAAGATGGTGCCGCCGTGCGCTTCCGCAAACGCTCCGCGGCGATCGGCGATTGCGCCCGTGAAGGCGCCTTTGACGTGACCAAACAGCGTCGATTCGATGAGCTCGCGCGGGACGGCGCCGCAGTCAAAGACGACGAACGGGCCGTTGGCGCGGCGCGAGTGGCGGTGGATTTCTTCGGCGATCAGCTCTTTGCCGGTGCCGGTCTCGCCTTCGATGAGCACGGTGGTGTCGCTCTGGGCGATGTCGCGCAGCAGGCCGAACAGTCGGCGCATCTTCGGATCGTGTCCGATGAGCTCACCGAAGCTGCCCTCGCTGCACTCCTCGGGTTCCAGCGCTTCTTCGCGCGGCACGAACTTCAGCACCGTCTTGCCCAGCGTCACTTCCGCGCCGTGGCCGATGACGATCTCTTTGAAGCGCGAGCCGTGCGTGAAGCTGCCGTTCGTCGAGTCGAGGTCGCGCACCACCACCTGTCCGGCTTCCAGCGAGACCGTGCAGTGTCGGCGCGAGACCGTCCGATCGGAGAGCACCAGATCTGCCCCGGGCGCCGAGCCAATGGTGATCTGCTGATGGTTATCGCCCAGCACAACCTGTTCGCCGCGATCGCCGCCCGTCAGCACGACGAACACCCCACCGGGGCGCTGGCGCGTAAACGCCGCTGGACTTTCGATGAGGCTGGTGGCGTTCGGATCACGAGTTTTCGTCGCTGGCACCAAATGAGATGCCCCGACTTTTGCCGCCTCTTCCTCCTCCGCAGCCCGATGACCCATAGCGCCGCGCATCTTAATGGAGCCGGGATTCGCCATGCAAGCAGTCGTCGCAGTCTGTGCACACTCGGCTGCTCAGCCCGGGCCACGACGCGGTGGTGTGGCGGTGAAACGGCCGCGCTTCGCGATTGCGTCTGGGGGCGGCGGCGATACACTGCCGGCGCTGCACGCCGATGTCGCCTGAACCTCCCTTGCACCCTGAAGACCTCCCGGGCCGAGCCCTCCGCCATCGCTTCGAAGGACCGTTTTTCCGCCAGCTGATGTTGGGAGGGATTCGTCGCATTCCACCCCGCATCAAGCGTCTGTCGATGCCGCTGTGGGCCGGAATTTTCTATTCCCTGCTGCCGGGGGCAAGGCGGGCGATCGAGAGCAACCTCGACCACGTCTGTGGCCCGCCTTCTGGTCCGCCCGGGACGCTGGCCGTCGAGCTTGAGCGCCACCAGCGCAGCTTCCTTCTGTTCTGTAACTACGCGCAGATGCTCTCAGACACCTACGGCATGCACATGGGCCTGCCGCTCGACAGCGACACCGGGACGGTCGGCTACGAGCATATCGTGGCCGCGGTTCGGCGAGGCAAGGGCGTCATCGCGGCCACCGGCCACCTAGGAATGTGGCAGCTTGCGCCGTATCTGGCCCGGCTGCGCGGGCTCGCGCGCTTCTGCGTCGCGATGGCCGAGGAGCCAAACCGCGCGGTGCAGGAGTTCGAGAAGCGTTTTCGCGACCGCTTCGAGATCGTCTACACGACCGGATCGCCGTTTGCGAGCCTGCGGCTGGCCCAGGTGCTGCGCGAGGGCGCAGTGCTGGGCATGCAGATCGATCGCAACATCGGTGGCCAGGTCCGGGAGATCCCATTTTTCGGCCAGCCGGTCGCCTTTCCCATCGGCCCCGCGCTCCTTGCCCGCATCACCGGTGCCTGCATCGTGCCCAACTTCTTTGTCGTTGAAGAAGAAGCGGGCCGGCGGCGCGTGGTGCACTACATCGAGCCAGCGATCGACGTCGCCCACACTCGCGATCGCGAGGGTGATATTCAGCAAGCGACCGCCGCGGTCGTGGCCGTTTACGAGCGCTTCGTCCGTCGCTACCCGACGCAGTGGTACCACTTCTACGACTTCTTCAGCCCGCGCTTGGATCCGGGGGGCGGCGGTCCCTCCACGTCGGACGGGGTCGCGCAGTGAGCCAACCAGCTGCGGTTACCGGCCTGGGGGCGGTCTCGGGCTTTGGCCTGGGGGTCGAGGTGCTATGGCAGGGACTTCTGGCTGGACAGAGTGTGCTCTGTCCACGGGGTGATGGCGAAGCCTGGGGCATTGCTGGGCTGCCGTTATCGCTGGTACCGCTCCCCGGGGGGACTTCCGGAGCAGCAGTCGCAGGGGCTGCGGTCCTCTGGGAATCGGCGCCACGCGCTACGGCGATGATTCGTTTGGCAGCGGCGGAGGCGATGCAGGATGCCGGCCTGGCCGACGGGGTATTCGGCAAGCCCGGCATGCCCCCCCTGCGGCTAGGTGTCTGCCTGGGCACGACCCACGGCGAAAAAGCCCCATGGTTGGCGAGTCAGCGGCAGCCTGAGCCGGGGCTTGTGCAAGGAGCCCCCAACAGCCTTGGCGTCGCGCGGCCGGCGCACGAGCTAGCCGGGATCTATGGAGCCGACGCGGTGCAGGTGCTTTGTGCCGCCTGTGCCTCGGGAAATGTTGCGCTGACCTGCGCGCTTGGCTGGATCCGCAGTGGGCGCTGCGATGTCGTTCTGTGTGGCGGTGGAGATGCCCTAAACGACTTTGTGCTGCGTGGCTTTCAGTCGCTGCGCGCGTTGTCGCCGGCGGCCTGCAAGCCCTTCGATGTCAGGCGAAACGGGCTGAGCCTGGGGGAAGGCGCCGCCTTCCTGGTGATCGAGTCGCTGGCTCATGCCAGCCGTCGGCAGCAGCCGGTGCGGGCGCTGCTACGCGGCAGCGGGCAGTCCTGCGATGCCAACCACATGACCGGTCCCGATCGGCAGGGGCGCGGGGCCAGCCGGGCGATGCGCGCGGCACTCAGCGATGCGGGGCTGGCTTACACCGACATCGACTTCGTCTCGGCCCACGGTACGGCAACGCCCTTCAACGATCTGATGGAAGGCCAGGCCATCCCAGCTGTGTTTGCGGAGCACACCGCGCAGCTTCCGGTGAACTCGATCAAAGGAGCCGTGGGGCACAGCATGGGGGCGGCTGCCGCGCTGGAAGCCGTTGTCGCGGTGCGGGCGCTGCAGGCCCAGTGCGTGCCGGGGACGATCGGCCTGGTCGAGCCCGATCCAGCGATTCCCTTGCACCTTCTGCACAGCGGCCGGCATGAGCTTCGCTTGCGCCACGTGCTGTCGACAGCCTCGGGTTTTGGCGGCCTGAATGCGGCAGTGATCCTTTCGGCTGCGAACACGCTGCGGGCCGAAGAGGGCAAGGCATGACTCGGCAACCCGACGAGCCCACAAAAGCCCTGGTACCGGCCGCTTTGCCGGCGATTGCGCTCGTCGCGGCGACGGTGCTGCGGGTGCCGGCAGAAGATTCGCTGCTCACTCAGCTTGCCGCCCCGCCCCCGAGCTTCGGTGAACAGCTTGCTCGCCTGGATCGCCTGTGCGGTCTCGCCGTGGTGGCCAGCCTCGCGCTGCACAGCAAGCTGCCGGTGGACCTGAAGTTTTCCGAGCGAGTGGCGGTGATCTGTGCCAGCGCGGACGGCTGCCTGGCGACCGATACCGCCTTCTATCGCGGGGTGCAGCGCGGCGAGGCCAGCCCGCGCCTCTTTGCCTATACGCTGCACTCGTCTCCCGTCGGAGCGGTCAGCATTCAGCACGGCTATACCGGACCGGGCTACACGCTGGTGGGCAGCTCGGTGACTGGCCTGCAGGCGCTGTGTGCAGCGCAGGACCTGCTGGCCAGCCGGCAGGCCGATGCCTGCCTGGTCTTGTCCTGTGATGTCTCGGTGCTGCCCGGTCAGCCCGATCGAGCGGCCGCCCTGCTGTTTTTGCCGTCGGAGGCCGTGCTGTCTCAGCCTGGCGTGGGCACGCTGCACGCAGTCTGCGAGGCCTACCTTTCGGGGGGCGGGAAAGAGGCGCTGCAGACCTGTCTCTCGCGCGTTTCCGCTCGCACCGGCTGCCCGCCGGGTCTACCGATCATCCGGGCCGACGAACCGCCGCTGGTGACTCTGGCGGATCGCAGCTCAGGTCACGGCGAGCCGCGACTTGACGGTTTCCTGCTCACGGCGCTCGATGCATCTGGACAGGCCGCGGCGGCGTGGCTGACCGTCGGCTCCTAGCGACGGTCTGAGCTGCCGCGCCCTAAAACGATCCTGCCGGCGCGCGGAGCAGGCCGGCTTCTTCTAGGAAGCTTCGCTCGACCTGGTGATAGTCGACCTCGACATCTAGCTGAGCGAGCACCGAATAGAAGCCGAACTGCAGGCGGTTCATGAACAGCACGCCCTCGGGCAGGGGCACAAAGCCGCTGTCCTTGGAAAGGACGTGCTGCTTCATCGCCATCACGCCTTCGACCAGGCTCTTGACGTAGGGACGTGTGACGCGATAGCTCGACGAAAACAGCGGCTCGAAACAGCGACGGGTGTAGGCCACGCTATCGGCTTCGAAGCGCCCCCCACGCAGCTGCAGCAGGTGTCGCGCCGCGAGCTTAAAGGCCGCTTCATCGCGAAAGACGGCGGCGCAGTGCAGGTCCAGCGCCTTTTCGCGCTGCGTCGGCACGATCGGCTGGATGCAGCCGAAGTCGAGAAACACGATGCGCCCCTCCGGCTGAAACAGATAGTTGCCGGGATGGGGATCGGCATTGAACAGTCCACCGACGAGATTGCCCTTGAAGACGAAGCGCCACAGCACTTGCGCATACCTGCGTCGCGTCTCGACATCGGCGGTCGCGGCGCGCTCTAGGCTGTCGCCGTACTTAAATGCGGTGGTCAGCACGCGCCGGGCGCTGCGCTCGGGAACGACCTGCGGGATCTCGATGTCGGGATCGCCCGCGTGTAGCTCAGCGAAGCGCTGCTGCCTCTCGGCTTCCAGCTGATAGTCAAGCTCCTCGCGGAAGCGCTGCTTGATCTCGTCGAATGGTCGCTTCGAGTTGAGATTGCGCGGTCCCATCGTCGCCACCATCTGCTGCAGCACGCCGGCGTTTTCCAGGTCGTTCTCGACGGCGCGAGCGATGCCGGGGTGCTGCACTTTGACGGCGACTTCGAGACCCGGCTGGCTGGATTCGGCAGGCAGCTTTGCGCGGTGCACCTGGCCGATCGAGGCACTCGCCACCGGCGTGTCGTCCCACTCGGCAAAGAGCTTGTCGATCGGTGCCCCCAGCTCGCTTTCGACCTGTTTGCGGATCTGCTGCGGCGAAGACGTCGGGGCGGCGGCTCGCAGCCCGGCCAGCGCTGTCTGGTACGCGTCGCGATGCGAGTCCGGAACCATGCCATCGACGTAGCTCGCCATCTGCCCGACCTTCGCAGCCAGGCCACGCAGCGAGCCCAGCACCTCGGCCGCCTGCTGGGCGGCCGCTTGTCCGCCATCGCCCGAGAGCAGCAGGCTGGCTCCCGTTCGTGCTCCCACCCGCGCCAGCTTGGCCAGTCGGCTCAGGCGTCCTTGCGGCAGCTCTCGCTCGTCAGTCATTCCCCCATCCTACGTCGCGAGCCGGTGATTGTGTGCGAGGACCCGGGGCGCGCGGCTGGCGGGGCTCTTCAGCTGAGGCGCTCGTCGCTGCGGGCGGATTAGACGCGGGTCAGACTGGCGAATAGGTATTCGTAGAAACCGGCGAGATCGACATCCGACAAAACCCGGACCGCTCGACCGCGCGGCGGACTACACGGCTGGGTGCGGCCCTGCGATAGCCCCTCGACGATGATCTCGACCTGGCGATCCTGCGTCGTGAACAGATCGCGTCGGCCTAGATAGGCGGTCGTCAGGACATCCCAGGCGAAGTAGTCCTGGTGCATGACCAGCGCGTAGCAGCTAGCCGCCAGATCGCACAGCGGATGCCGTCGCCGCTGGCACAGGCTGCGCACAAAGCGGCTGGTGATCGGCACGCGGTTGGTTAGATCCAGCGGGCAGAGCGTGATCGGGATCGCGGTCTGAAAGATCTGCGCCGCCGCCGGCGGATCGAAGTAGACGTTCCACTCGGCGCTGCCATCTTGACCGGCTTCCAGGCTCGGGTCGATGTTGCCGCGCACATCCAGCGCACCGCCCATCCAGATGATCTCGCGGATGCGACTTTCAATGCCCGGCGACAGATCAAGCGCGGCTGCGAGCGTGGTCAGCGGGCCGGTCTCTAGCACCGTCCAAGGCGCGGCGGGATCGACGTCGGAAAGCAGGCGGGCGATGAAGGCCTGACCGGGCTCGGCGATAAGCGGTGTGCGGATCTCGTCGCGCTCGTTGAGCACCGGCAGATGATCGACGGTGAACGAGTCGCGCCGGAAGAGTCGCGGGAATGGGTTGAGCCCGCGCACCGTGCTCTCGGCCACCGGGATGTCCCAGCGTCCGGCGAGGTCGAGGATCTTCCGCGTCGCGCTCACCGCCGGCTTGATGTAGCAGTCGGCCGGGGTGACGACGATGGCCCGTATGTCGATATTCGGCATCGAAAGCAGAAGAGCCAACGCGATGTAGTCATCGACGCCGCCATCGTGAATAAACAGCACCGGCTCACGATCGGTGGCCGGACTTGCAGGGGCGGGCTGGGCAGGGTTCATCGCGATCCTTCCGCGGTTAGCGCGGGGCTGGAAGTGGGCAGGAGCGCGGCGCCCAAGACTCCGGCGGCGTCACTGATCTGGTGCCGGACAATCGGGGTGGTGAGCTCGTCGGTGAAGACCCAGCGGCTGACCTCGGCACGGCCGGCGTTGTACCAGCAGTCGAGCAGCGACACGCCGCCGCCCAGCACGATGACGTCGGGGTCGAGGATGTTGATGACGGTGGCCAGGGCGCGCCCAAACCAGCGCGTCGCGTTCTGCAGGGTGGCGCTGGCGTGCGGATCGTGCCCGGCCTGAGCGGCGCTGGCGATGTCGCGCAGCGCTAGGGCCTGGCCGCTGCGCTGCCGATAGTCGGCCTCCAGTGCCGGGCCGCAGAGGTAGGTCTCGACGCAGCCGCGCCGTCCGCAGTAGCAGGGGGGACCCTCGGGATCGATCGTCACGTGGCCCCACTCGCCGGCGATGCCCTGCGGCCCATTCCAGCTGCGTCCCAGCATCGGTCGGCTAAGTCCGGGCGACAGCGGGTAGTCCGGGGTGGGCAGGACGATACCGCCCCCGACGCCAGTGCCCAGGATGACGCCAAAGACGACCTCATGGCCGCGACCGGCGCCAAACGTGGCCTCGGCCAGCGCAAAACAGTTGGCGTCGTTGGCGAAGGCGATGGGCTCGCCCATCCGGCGGATCAGATCGCCGCGAAACGGGCGGCCGTTCAGGCAGGTGGTGTTGGAATTCTTGATGACCCCGGCTCGCGTCACGGCGCCGGGCATGCCGACGCCAATCGGCGGCAGTCGATCGGGCGACAGGCCGGCTTGGCTGGCGACGTCCCAGATGCTGTCGGCCACGGCGTTGACGATGTGCTCGTAGCCGCGCTCGCGATCGGTGGGACGGCGGGTGCGGGCCAACACCTCGGGTAGGCGGCCGGGGGTGGTGGCGCTTCCCGGCAGGCGAACGACGACGGACTCGATCTTGGTGCCGCCAAGATCGACCCCGATGCGCAGGCTGCCGGGCTCGCTACCGCTGACCGGCGCGGACCCTGGATGACTGGGATGGAAAGGTGAATTCTGCGAGGGCAGCGACGACACGCGCGGCAGCATAGGAGACCGCGGCACGCGGAACAAGCCACGGAATACAATGGCGCGATGAAGCCATCCCCCCCCGCCTCGGACCCCGCCAAGAAACGCTCGGCTCGACGGAACGCGACCTTCGCACCGACCTTTTCGGCCGCGGCCACGCTGCTGTCCTTGCACCTCATGACCGCCTCGCCCCCGTCGGCGTACGCGAGGGCGCAGGGGGTAGTCACGGTGGCCGCCCAGCAAATGCTCGACATCGACAGCGGACAGATCTGGAGCCAGCCCTACCTGCGCATCGTCGATGGCGTGATCGACGAGGTGCGAGCGCGACAGCCCGGCGAGCCGGTGACCTATGACCTGGGACCGGTGACGCTGATCCCGGGGCTCATCGACTGTCACACCCACCTCGTCGGGGGGGCGGGGCTGGGACCGTACGGCGAGCTGACGCAGACACCGGCCCGCGCTGCGATCGAAGGGGTCGCTAACGCCTGGGCGACGTTGCAGGCTGGGTTTACGACGGTGCGCGATCTCGGCTCGCGCGATCTGGCGGATGTCGCGCTGCGCGATGCCATCGAAAGTGGTCGCATCCTGGGGCCGCGCATGCTGGTGGCGGTGCGATCGCTCTCGGTGACGGGCGGCCACGGCGACTGGAACGATCTGCCTCCCGACATCCATGTCCAGCGCGAGAGCGCAGCGATTGCCGACGGAGCCGAAGGCGTTCAGCGGGCGGTGCGGCAGAACATGAAGTACGGCGCTGACTGGATCAAGATCCTGGTCACCGGCGGTGTCACGTCGGCGGGCACGAACCCTCTGCAGGCCGACTACACGCAGGAAGAGATCCAGGCCGCGGTGACGACTGCCCGCGCCCGCGGTCTGGATGTGGCCGCGCACGCCCACGGTGAGGAGGGCATCCTGCGGGCCGCTCGGGCGGGGGTGCGGTCGATCGAGCACGCTTCGTTTCTAAGCGATGCCTCGATCGCCGAGCTGCGTCGGACGGGGGCCTTCATCGTCTCGAACCCCTACACCAACTACTACATCCTGGAGCACGGCCAGAGTGCCGGCTATCAGCCCTACGAGATCGAAAAGAGCCGCCAGGTCTATCAGTCCAAGCTGGCGAGCTTGCGGCGGGCCATCCGGGCCGGCATTCCCGTCGCGTACGGCACCGACTCGGGCGTGCAGCCGCACGGTACGAACGCGCGTCAGCTGGCGATCTACGTCGAGGCCGGGATGACGCCACTTGGCGCCCTGCAGAGCGCAACGCTGGTGGCGGCTCGGCTGCTGCGACGGGAAGCGACGCTGGGTCGGCTGCGTCGCGGCTACGTCGGAGACTTGGTCGCGGTGCACGAAAATCCGCTTTCCAATATCCGCACGCTAGAAGCCCCGGCGCACGTGATGAAAGGCGGTCTGCTCGTCTGGAGTCAGCCGCAAACTCGCACGCCCCCCAGCGAGCCCCCGCGACCGCGTCCCGCGGCGGTCGAGCGCCGGCCCGCAAGTCCGGCCAGCAGCAGCGCGGCAAGCCCGGCCAAGCCGACGAATCCTGCCTCGCCACGCCCGGCGCGGCCACCGTCGGCCCGGCCCAGCCCCGAGCCCGAAGAGTCGGTGTGGCGCTGAATCGGCCGCGTGGAGCTCGTGAGTACGCAGATTCGCCGATGCCGTCTTGGTGAATCAGGGATTCTACGTGGGATGCACGGGGGCGTAAGAAGGGCGACGGATTCGAGGTCAGGTATTTGGCCCCGCGCAAGGGACCGTCGAGTGGGTGCGGTGGCTGGGCTAGTCGCGGCTGGGCTAGTCGCGGCTGGGCTAGTCAAAGATCCAGGGCTCGCTGTACTGCACAGCGCGGGGCGGCAGCGAGTCGGCGCCGGCCTTGGCGAGCAGATCGATGAACATCTCGACGTAGCGCAGGTCATCGAAGATCTCGACGTCGGCGGCGCGGCGGTTCCAGTCGCTGACGTTTTGGTGCAAGGGGCCCAGCACGTCATAGGCGCCCCGCAGATCGCCGACCGCGCTGCGCTCGCTGGCCATGCGCAGGCCGACATAGAGGTTCAGCACCACGAAGCCTTTTTCGACGGCTTTATTCGAGAAGCGGCCGCTCGCCGGCGTGCCGAAGGGGCCATCGGGGGCGCTGAGCTGCAGCTGGGTGGTCTTGCGCGGGCTGCCGGGGACGTCGTACTCGACGCTAATGTCGCTGACGGTGGCTGGGCGCACATTGGGGGCGCCGACGCGCGGCAGCACTTCGACCAGAATTGCGCCGCCACCCCCGCGGCGATCGTCGATGGTGGTTGCGCTCTTGCGCCAGGCGGCGAACAGCGAAGGAATGCGGATCTCGCCCCCTTCGGCCGAGAGCTGCCAGCTGCTTTTGCTGATGCCAAACACCTCGCGCAAGCGATAGGACGATCCGGGCGCTAGGCGGATGGCCACCTTCTGGGCGACGGGGATCAGGCTGTACCCGACCTCGCGCGAGAACAGCGAGGGGAGCTCTGGGGTCAGCTTGGCGTAGTAGAGCGTCCCGGCGCCGGCATCGGCGAGACCCTGCAAGCGCGGTAGGTCGCCGACTTCGCCAACCGCCACCACCGTCACTCCGCCAGTGCCCTCGGCGAAGCCCCGCAAGAGGCGCAGGCTGCGCTCACTGCGGATGCTGCCGCTGGGCTGGCCACCGCTAACCAGCACGATGCGGCGATGTCGACCGCTCACCGCTGGGCCCAGGGTATCGACGGCCTGCCGCAGACCTTCATATTGCTCGACGACACCGTGCGTGGTCTCCAACGGGAGCGAGGTAATGGCCCCGCGTACCGAGTCGCGCCGCGTGCCCGGGACCTTGTCGGCCAGCACCTTCGCCGTCCGGCCCAAGCTGACCACCGTGACGCTGTCTGCGTCATCGATGCCATCGAGCAGCTGATTCAGACCGTATCGCAGGTCATCCTGCCCGTCCCGGGAGAGCAGCGCCTCGGTGTTCATCTCGACGACGATGGCGAGATCAAGCGGCGGTCGCGGCTGCAGCCGGGGATCGACTGGCGTGCCTAGCGACAGGTGCATCAGCGTGCAGGTCGAGCCGCTGATCATGTTGGCCATCGCTCCCAGCTGCGCATCGGCACAGACGGGATCGGCGCAGCTCGTGGGCGGCGTGCCGATCTTGTGCTCGGCGAAGAAGCCGACCTGATCGAGTGTCTCGGGCCCGGGCAGCTTGCCGGCTTCGAGGATCGCCTTGAAGCGACCAAAGTCTTGCGCGCCGCCCGGTGAGAGGCCAGTGCCTGACGGTGAGCCACCCGCAGATTCCTGACCATCGGCACTGCTGCCGCAGCCAGTAAGTGGCACCGAGGACAAAAACAGCAGCGACAGCGAAGCCAGAGCCGCGAGTGATGGCGAACGAAAAGAGGGGCGTGTCATGGTCAACTCCTGGTTCTAGCGAGTGCTGAGGGTGATGTAGCTGGCGATGGGCCCAAGGGCTTCCTGGGCGTCGCAGTCCTGGTCGGCGAGGCGCACCTGTTCAGCACGCAGCACGGTGACGCGAACCTGGGTGCTGCCGCTGGTCAGCGTCTGTTGCTCGCCGCGGGCCAGGGGGCGGGTTGGGCCCAGCGCAGTCGGCACGCTGATCGCGACGGACTCTCCAGCGCCGCAGGTGCGTCGGCTTGGCCCACAGGCGGGAGAGAGCGGGATCGGTGCGACCTCATTGGCGCGGCGCACCAGCGTCAAAGTCTGGGTCTTTCCGCCGCTCTGCCCCTCGATAACCAGGCCGTCCGAGCCATCGGCGGTGCCGCGGAAGCTCAGCTGATCGCCGACCACAAAGGGGATGGCGACGGCGTCGCTGCAGACGGTAAAGCGCGACTCGTTGCTGCCGAGCATGAGCGTCAGGATGTTGCAGCCATCGCTGCCGACACTCAGCGCACGCAGGCTGTACGGGCCGAAAGAGGGAGCCTGCAGCGACCAGGTCGGCTCACTGCTGGGCTCACTCACGGCGCAGGCCGGGCTGGGGGCGGTCGTCGGCTCGCTGGGGGCCGGCCGCAGAAGACCCGTCGGGGCATCGAGCCCAGTGTCGCGAATGTGGATGCCGCCCTCGGCCTCGCTCGGTGAGAGCCCGGAGCGCAGCGTACCGCGCTGCCAGACCACAAGGCGCGTCGGGGTCCCCTCGATGGCCAACAGCAAGATCGGGCAGGCCGCCCGGCTGGCGGACGTCGGGCCGAAGTCCTGCAGCGGCATGGCATCGCCCGAGCCCAGCGTGACGTGATCGATGACGGTGAACTGCGACTCAGAGAACAGCAGCTCAGGGCTTCCGAGCGCGCTTGCGCAGTCAAAAAGGACCTTCTCGCGGGGCGCACTGACCCGCACCTGCACCGACTGGGCGCGGTCGTTCTGCACGTAGACCTCGGCCGGGCCGGACCAGCCCACCGGCCCCACCGGACGACGCGGCGAGGTCGCCACACAGGCTGCCGCACCGACGAAGACCAGCATCTTGTTGCGGCGCTCACTGACCTTTCGAGCCGGCTCGGGCCGCAGCGCCAGCCGGGCCAGGATGTGCCAGGAAAGGCCGATAGAGACCAGGGCGACCAAGTCGGTCGGATCCGGCCACAGGCGATGGCCGGAAACGGCCAGGATCAGGCGGCAGACGGCCGGCGACAGCTCAGTGAGCAGCAGCAAGGCGACGCTCGCTAGGTGACAGGCGATCAGGCCGCCCCGTGTCCGCACGCGCAGCAGCACGGCCAGCAGCGACGGAAACAGGAAATAGCCAGCCAGGTCCGACAGCTTGCCAGTGACCCAGCCGGGCAGGACCCCCGCGCCTTTGAGCAGGTGGTCGTTGGCGAGGAGCCCCCATCACGGACAGGCTCCACAAGGGATGGGTGATCGACTTCCAAGGTGCAGCGTGTTGGTTCATGTCGGCTGCAAACAGCAACCGCCGTACCAGTCTCCATGGCTCGTTTGTCGCCCCCGCCCCGCAAGCCCGCAGAGTACGATAGGGGGCTGCGGGTTCCGTCCCAGGCGGGGCCGGCTGACGCCTGATCGGGGAGGGACCCTTGGGAAGCGATCGCTCGCGGGCTGCAGGGTTGGAAGTCTCGCCGGCCTATCTGCGCAACAACGCGCCACGGCTGGTGTCGTATTCGGTGTTTGCCGTGTGGAACGCGCTTTTGTTCGCCTGGGCCGCGTACCGCTACGCCGAGCGCGGGCCACTGGTCCAGCTGGCGCGGGGCTGCGGCGCGATCATGAACTTCAACGCCGCGTTCTGCCTGCTGCCGATGATGCGGCTGTTCATCTCGGCACTGCGTCGGACCTCGTTTTCGCGCTACCTGGCCCTCGAAGATAGCGTCCGTTTTCACTGGGTCTCGGGCCATGTGATGTTCGTCGCCGCTGTCGTGCACACGCTGGCCTACCTGGTGCTCTACGGCTACGTCAGCGAGCACTCGGTGCTGCACAACCTGATGGCCACCCGCGCCAGCATCACTGGCTGGATCTTGGCGCTGATTTTTGCCGGCTTCTGGGTCGTCGCCATCGAAGCGGTGCGTCGTCGCTTGCCGTTCGAGCTGTTCTACGTCACGCACTTCACTGGGGTCGCGATCGTGGCCCTGCTCTTGGTCCATAGCCCCAACTACTGGAAGTGGTTTCTCATCGGTGGCACGGGCTATCTGCTCGATCGCGCGCTGCGCTTCTATCGCATGCGTACCCCCAGCACGATCACCGCCGCCCGCGGCCTGCCCTCGTCGGTGACGGAGCTCAGCATTGCCCGTCCCAGCGGCTTTGAGTATCGGGCCGGCGACTTTGTCTTCATCTTGATCCCGGCCTTGTCGGGTTTTGAGTGGCACCCGTTCACCATCAGCAGTCCGCCCGAGCGCCGCGACGCCTTCACGCTGCACATTCGGACGCTGGGCGACTTCACCTCAGCCCTGCACCGCGTGTGCAAGCACTGGCCCGAGATCGCACGCGGCGTGATCGAGCCCACCCCGGATATTCGCCCCCGCGTCGCCCGTCGCCTGACCGCCTGTCTGGGGCAGGTTCCGGTGTATCTCGACGGCCCGCATGGCGCGCCAGCCAACGACATCTTTCAGTCGCGTGTGGCGGTGCTGATCGCTGCCGGCATCGGGGTCACGCCGTTCGCTTCGATCCTGCAGAGCCTGATGCACCGTCACCGCAGCGGCACGCTCGACGGAGCCGGTGTGCAAAAGGTCTACTTCCTGTGGGTCAATCGCGATCAGCAGGCCTTCGAGTGGTTCACCGAGCTTCTCGCCGACCTCAATCGGGAAGACACCGGCGGGTTCTTCGACATCCGGCTGTTTCTGACCGACCCGCCCCCTGGCGAGCTTCCGCCGCTGGCTCAGCGCGGACGCCCCGATCTGGATGCCGAGCTAGCCCGCATCACCTTAGCGCATGGGAAGGATGACCTCGGCGTCTTCTTCTGCGGTCCCGCCCCGCTCGCCGATGCCCTGCACGCCCGCTGCCGCGTCCTGGGACTCAAGTTCAAAGAGGAACACTTCTAGGCGCCACGTCGGCAGTGATACGCTTAAACGTCAAATCGGAGAGCTGTGACCATGGGGATCCAACACAAGCCAGTGCTCGCCATCGTGTTCGCCGGACTGCTGGGCCTGGCGGCGGGGGCGATCGCCAGTGCGCGTGTCGTCAGCACGCCGGCCGACTGTCACGCCACGTTCCAGGCCCCGAGCCTTTACAACGCCTGCATGAACTGCGTGAAAGCCCACCGCAAGTTCAAGCTCGATAGCCACAACGCCTGGGGCTGTAAGTAGCGCGCCGCTAGCCGGCGTAGGCCAAAAGGTCGCGCTTCAGGTCAGAGGGCGGCGGGCCGTAGGTGAACAGCAGGTTGATCTTGGCGGTGCGCTGCATGTTGCTGCCCCACTCGCGATAGACGCGAGCGTAGCGGGGGTCGTCGCGGCGATCGGCGACGAAAGCGTCAAGATCGGCGTCCGTCTCGAACAGCAGATTGATGGCTTTGCGCAGGGCGGGGCGGGCCGGCGGCTCGCTGGCGATAAGGCGCTTCCACTCGGGATCGTCGACGCTGGGAGTGGGACTGGGAGTGGGAGTGGGACTGGCACTGGGACTGGCACTGGGGGCCGGCGTCGGCGCTGCGGTGGTCAGAAAGACCTGATCGGCATCGACCCCGGGCCGGGTTAGCAGCACCGGGATCTGCGCATCGTCGCGGGACTCGGCCGACAGCGCGGCGACCGCTAAGCGGAAGGCCCGTCCGACCGAAAGCCCCAGCGCCAGCTGCCCGTAGAGCGTGGCCGAGAAGGCCAGCGCACCGACGTCGGTGATCTCGTCTCGCATGCCGATGACGCAGTCGATGACCTCGCGCAGCGCCTCGGCCTGGACCTGGGCGTAGCAGGCGTTCAGCACGACGAGGCGCAAGTGGCTGCGGTATTCGGCCAGGGCTGCTTTCAACGTCTGGCTGTCAACGAGGCTGTCGCTGCCGTCATCGCCATGCAGCACCAGCCCGTCGTGGCCATGGCCGTGGCCACTGAAGTGCAGGGCAACCGGCTGATGCGCGCTGAGCTGCTGTAGAAGCTCGGGGAAGCGCACCGCCCAGGCCGCGGAGAGCAGTGGCGCGGCATGTCGGCTATCGCTGCCGGTGCGAGCGAGGAGCTGGCGAGACCCGGCGATCTGCTGCTCGATGCGTCGAATTTCTTCGCCAAGCTGCAACGGTGCGGTGCTGCGCGGATTGGCGGCGGCAAAGACGATGGCGACGTGCGAAGTCAAAGTGGCCTCCAGACAGGCAGAGAGGATGGACGATGGACGCTAGCTACGAGTATGCCGGCTTGGCTTGCGGTCTTACACGGCGGCTTAACTGGCGGGGGTGGCGGCCAGTCGGGCTTCGGCCTCGCGTACGTCGCGGAGGTAGGGGGGGGAAAGAGTGAGAAACGTCTGGTAGTGGCGGCGGGCGGTGGCGCGATCGCCGGGCTGGTTGCGCTCGAAATACAGGTCGGCGAGGCGCTTGCGGGCATCGCAATGCAGCGGTGACAGGGCGACGGCGCGCTCGGCCTGATCGATGGCGCGATCGAGCTCGCGATGGCGGCGCAGAAGATCGACGCTCTGCAGCGCCTGCTCGGTGTCTAAGAACTGGCGATACTCGGGGCTGTGCAGCGTCGGGTCCTCGGGCAGATCGGCCGGGGGGGCCGCGTCGACAGAAGCCACGTCGCTGGCTGGACGCTCGGCCAGCTCGCGCCGCAGATCGAAGGCCAGGTAGCGGCCCAGGGCATGCGGTCCTTGGCCCACCCACAGGCGCCGCGCCGTCGCATCGACCACCACCGAGTGCGTGGCAATCAACGCGTCGAGCGCGTTGCGGTTGCCGAGCCCCAGCGTCTTGCCCCCGACGCCCCGCTTGTCGCGCAGCATGGCCAGGGCGGTTGCCGGATCGATGCGCCCTCGATGCTGCGACAAGAGCTCCTCAGTGCGAGCCTGGCGGGCCCCCGACGTCAGCTCGCCCCGCAGGCGGACGTTCTCACGATCGGCCTGATATTCCGGCGACAGAGCATGGTTAGCCACCGCCAAGATGTCGTGGCTGCGGCGCACCAAGGACCGCGTCGGCGAGCGCTCGATGACTGCCGCTTCCCGTCGATCTCCGTCGCCAATGACGTAGAGATCGGGCACAAAGACCGGCCGGCGATTGACGATCGCGATCGCTTCATCCAGGGTGTGCGCGCTCTCTAAGACCTCGCGCAGGAGCAGCTCGACGGGGACTCCGGTTGTTCCTTTGTCGTCGGTGCGCAGGGCGTTCACCGAGACGTAGATCCCCGCCGCGTTCAACCCCGTGACGACGCCCAGCATGCCGGCCCAGGCGACGGAAGCGAACGGCAGCTTGCCGGGATCGCTGGGGCGGAAAAACAGCACAGCTTTATCGGTGTCGAAGATCGGCGGGCCCTCGAAGTCGAAGTTGCGGCCGAGGATCAGGTGGCCGGCGGTCTGCGGATCGGTCTGCGCCGTCGCCTCGCCCATCGCGGCAAAGGCGGTGCATCCCAGAAGCGGAGAGCTTTCCAGCGTCTGCGTGATGTCGTGCAGTGCGTGATAAAAAACGATGCGGTGAAAGATCGGCAGGAACTCGGCGTGGAGATCCGGCTGGCCCACCGCCATGCCCGTCATCTCGACCCGCATGTCGTCGCTCACCGCGTCGAGCAGCCCGCGATAGCGCAGCAGCACACCCATGCGGATCAAAAAGCGCGCGGCCGCCGACGGAACGTAGTGGTGAAACTCGCCGAACATGTACTCGTCGGTGCGGACCAAAAGTGGCGTGCCCAGGCGAGCGTGGGCATAGCCCATCGACAGCGCGTCACCTTGCAGGTGGTACTCCCAGATGCCGCGCTCGCGACTGACCCAGTTGTCGCCGATGAAGGTCCGCACGCCGCGCGAAACAGGCAGGGCCTTCGGCAGGGCTTGGGCGCGCCTCCAGGCATCGGACGGGGGCGCAATCCGCGTCAGCCGCAGGAACAAAAGATGGGCCAGCCATAGGACGAGCATTCCCAAGCCAAGCCGCAGCCCCCAGCGTCGTAACCGTCCCCCGGCCTTGGCCTGCGTCTCTGACATCCTGGTGATCCCTCTCTGCACGGCCCCGACGAAGCGTGCCTCCTAGCCACTACCGCGGGGCGGCGGGCCTGTCAACGACGCCTCGGCGGGGTGCAGGCGGGGACGGCAGGGGGCTGGTGCGCAGGATTGCTCTGCCAGGCGCCGGGCGCTTTCGCGGACAATGAATCATGGCGCCCTGGCGTCGATTGCTGCGGGTCCTTGTGACCCTCTTTGGCGCGGGCCTGGTGCAGGTGGCGCTGACGCCGCTGGGCTGGGCTCGACCGGCTGGTCTGCTATGGCTGCGTGGCCTGATCTCGTCACGGCTGCTCGCTCTGCCCGATGCCTGGCTGCGGTTGCAGCTTCGCTGGCTGTGGGCGCTGTCGCATGCGGTTGGGTATCTGCTCCTGCCCCTGCTTTTGGCGACCTGGCTCGGCCATGGCGCGAAGGCGCTGGGCCTGCTTCGAGCCTCTGGGACCGAGGAGAGCTGGACGTTACGGCGCAGTTTGGGGTGGACCCTGGCCGTTTTCGTCCTGCTCGTGCTGCCGACTGCGCTTGCGGTGTCGCAGAGCCCGATGCTGCATGCCGCGTATCCGATGTATCAGCCGGCTGTTGCGGTGCTTGCTGCACCGGCTTCCTGGCTGTGCGCGCTTGTGGCGATGGCGCTGTATCTGCTGGCGATCGAGGTCTGTTTCCGGGGAGTGTTGCCGGCAATTCTTGGGCCTGCCGTCGGGACCTGGCCAGCCCTGGGCCTCAGCCTGCTGCCCTACGTCGCGACGCACACCTTCTGGCCCGAGACACTGGCGGCAGTGCCGTTTGGCGCGCTGCTGAGCTACCTGCGCTGGCGCAGCGGGACGATCTGGCTGGGCTTTGTGGTGCACTTCTTGCTGGCGACGTCGCTAGAGCTGGTTGGCTTGGCGCAGCACGGCGCCCTCGCTGGCCGATGAAACCTGGGGGAAAACCATGAACTCGTTGCGCTTCGATCGAGCCTTGCTGCGCTTGCTGCTGGTCACCATGCCGTTTAGCTGCGGGGGCAAGACGGTCTTGGAACCGTCGCCCAGTCCGACCTGCGGCAGCATCCGCTTTGTGCCGCTGACCTCGTCCGTGCTGGCTGGCGACGGGGGCGTGCGCGGCGATGGGGGCGTATCCGACGGCGGCCTGGTCAGCGGCGACGTCGATGGTGGCACGACGCTGGCCCCCTATTCGGATGCCTGGTGCGCGCGCGTTTGTGGCAGCACGTATGCATGCTTCGCAGCGCTGTCCGATAGCGGGGAACCTGTCGTGGCCTGCAAAGAGTCTTGCCACTACGGCGTGGGCTGTGGACGTCGGCCCACTGGACTTTCTAGTCCGGAAGCCTGCAGCGACGATGTGCTGCAGGGCTATCTGGAACAGGCGGCCTACCTGGAAGCCGCCTCGGTGGTGGCATTTCGGCAGCTTGCGGACGAGCTGGAATGCCACGGTGCACCCGCTGAGCTTGTTGCCGCCGCTCGCGTGGCTGCGCAGGAAGAAGAGGGCCATGCCGCCGCGATGCGCGCCCTGGCTGGGCGAAACGGACAGACCCTGTCGGCTGTGGAATGGGACGCGCTGGCGGCTGGCTGGTCGGGGGCAAATCAACCTCGACCGATCATCGAAATCGCGCGCGAAAATGCGGAGGAGGGCTGTGTGCGCGAGCTGATCGGCGCGCTCATTGCCTGCTATCAGGCGGAAAACGCCGGGGATCCCGAGATTCGCATCGCCCTGCAGACCATCGCTCGCGAAGAGATTGCCCACGCCCGCCTGTCGTTTGCCATCGCCGACTGGGCTGAAAGCGGGCTCGATGCGGCAGCGCAGGCCGAGGTCGCTGCAGCGCGCAAGAGGGCCATCGCTGAGCTAACGGCTGAGCTCTCGCACGACCCAGCACCTGCGATGCAGACGCAGGCCGGCTGGCCGCGCGCTGAGCTGATGCAGGCCTGGATTCGCGAAGCCCAGGCCTGCCTGTGGATGTGAGGAGGCGCCGCAGTCGCTATGGCGGCGATGTTAGAGGCTCTTGTTCGACGCGGGTCTGCGTCCGTCCATAGAGCGTCCAACCGACGACGATACCCGCCAGGCTGAGCCCGAGTCCCAGGCTGCCCCCGACGATGATCTGGTTGCCCATGGATAGCCAGCCGGGCGGGCCCACTTGGTGCTCGCTGCCGCGGGTAGTAAGACCGAAACCTAGGGTAATGCCGGCGAAAGGCGCTAGCGCGGTGGAGGCAATGCCCAGCACCGTGCCTAAGATGCTCAGCCGGCGGCTGCCAGCTCGGATGCGCAGAATGACCGGCCCGTCAGCTGACACTGAGAACTCTTGCCGGCTGATGTCGGGACCATGGACCAGGAAGCTGCTGCGACTGTGCAGGATAAGCAGCGTGCCCGTCTCTCCAGGCCGGCTGGCGGGGACGGCCCGGTCGATGGGCGGCTGATCTTCGTTCGGGTATTCGCGCAGCAGCACCGCGCGGTTGCTGTGGACCGGCACGACGAGCGGAGCGTCGAAGTCATCGGCCCGCGCCCCTTGCGGTCCCAGTGCGAGCCCGGCGACGATGCCGCTCGTCAGCCACCACCGTTTTTGACCCGCTTGCTGCCATGGGTCATCGAGTCTACGAGCCCGATGCGGAGACATCACTGCCCCCCGAGGGCGAGCCTTGGACCCAGGCTGCCGACCAGGCGGAACGGCATGGTGTCGACCGACGAGAGCTGCTTCTTCGAGGAAAACACCGTGCGCGGATTCCCGGCTGGCTGGCCATCGATCTGCAGTGATAGGCCCAGCAGCACCTGCTCCGGCAGGGCGAACGAAAGCCGATAGTGGGTCTCGGGCTGGCTGGGGACACTGAAGCGCAGGTGATTCGCGGCGAGTAGCTCCACTTTGGCCGGCGGCAGCATCGACGAGACATCGACGAGAAAGCGACAGCCCGTGGGACAGTACAGATCGCCAGAATAGGTGCGCACGGGCTGGTCATGCTGCCAAGCCAGGCTCCAGAATCCGTTCGACTGGCCGATGCCAAAGCTGCCGTACGGGATGTTCAGGTCGATACCGTCGTCTATCAGGTACGCCGGAGCCGCGGACACCAGTGCGTCAGGCAAGGCCTGCAAGCCGCCCGGCGTGGGGTAAGGCTCCGCGGTAGGGATCGAGCCACAGCCGGCCAGGCCGCCTAGCAAGAGAGTAACGGGGACCAGGCCGCGACAAATCAGGGCGAGAGGGGGACGCGACATCGCAAGCTCCTTTGCCCAAGGACCCAGCGTATCACGCGCGCGGCGAACGATTTCGTCGACGGGCGGCCAGGGCCAGGCAGACCCTGCAGAATGCAAAGCCGAGGCCAACCTGGCGGATTCGTCCGCTCTGGCGTCCGCCGGTCGATTGCGGCGAGATCAGGCTGGGCTTTTGCTGGCCGCCCTCTATACTCTTCCGCCCTATGCCGATCCCCGTTGCTGAAGGCAGCCCAGCTGCGGCCATCATCGCCGAAGAGGTTGCGCTGTGGTCGCGCGTCTCAGAGTTCCTGATCCAGAGCGCGGCGCGCGCCGCTACTGAAGTCGCCAGTGATGTCGGCCTGCATGACCAAGAGCTGATCGAGCTACGCGATGCCATCGCCGAGGCCAAGCCCGAAGACTTGGCGCCGCTGGTTGAGCAGATGGCCCGCGTCACGGCCCTAGCCGCTGGTCGTCGCGGCAAGCTGCTAAGCCCCGTTGACCTGCAGACCCCGTACTTTGCGCACCTGCGGCTGCGCTCGACGCTGGGACGTCCCGGACGGAGCAACCGCGGATCGCGCGACGTCTTGATTGGCCGTCGAGGCTTCATCGACCGCCCCGCCGACATCCAGATTGTCGACTGGCGCGATGCCCCCGTGTCACAGCTTTACTATCGCTACGACGAGGGCGACGACTACGACGAGGACATTAACGGCCAGGCGCTGCAGGGCATCGTCGAGGTGCGGCGCAACGTGACCATCAAAGACGGGCGCGTCTGCCGCATTGGCTGTCCGCAGGGCAACTTCTTCTGCGATCGCGAAGGCGCTTGGTGGCAGACGGACGGCGAGCTCTTGCCGACGCTGGAAGGAGGGCAGGGGCTCGCTGCTCGGGCCCCGCGTCCGACCAGCCCGCCGCCGAAAAACCCGCCGGGGACAACCGCGCGTCCGGCTCCGTCCCCGATGCTCGGCGGCCAGGCCGACAAGCACCTGCCCGAGATCGCGGCCCTCATCGACCGCCATCAGTTCGACCTGATCAGCCAGCCGCAGAGCGGCGTCGTGGTCATCCAGGGCGGAGCGGGCAGCGGCAAGACCACCGTCGCGTTGCACCGCGTGGCGTACCTCGCGCACAGCGCTCCCGACCGCTTCCGCGGCAACAAGATGCTGGTCATCGTGCCGACACCGGCCCTGGTTCGCTACGTCAGCGGCGTGCTGCCCGCGCTCGGTGTTCCGGGTGTGCCGGTCGTGACCTGCTTTGAATGGATGCGCGGTCAGCTGCGCCGCATCCTGCCGCACCTGCCGCAGCGCGTGACGACCGAGACCCCAAGCGTCGTGGCCCGCCTCAAGAAGCACCCCGCGCTGCTGGGCATTTTGGCCAGCTATGTGCGCGATCAGGCTAAGGAACTGCGGACCCAGATCGGCGCCGCCTTGCCGGCCCAGCTTCCAGAACGGGATCGCATCCTGCACATCTGGGATCAGACCGCCGGTCGTCCCCTGCGCTCGCGCTGCCGCGTGCTGCGCAATAACCTGCCGTCGACCTTGTCGGCCGGCCTCACCGTCACGCTGGATGAGCTACTGCGGCGCCTCGGTCGGCGGGCCCGCGATGTTGCGCGCGACTGGAGCGAGGTGCTCACCGACGCCGAGCGCCTATGGCAGGGCTTTTCAACCTGGCCAGAGGTGAGCGGACTGCCGCCGGTGACGCGATCCGAGATCGCACAGCTGATCGAGTACTGCCAGGCGCAGCAGGAAGAAGTCCTGGAGGAGGCCGCCGAGGCCGCTAGCGAGGCCCCAAGTGCCCGTGGCGGGGGCGGATCGGCTGAGCGAGACGATGACGACGACGACGGTGGGGACGATCGCTTCCGACCAGTGGATGGTCGTCCTATCGACGAAGACAGCGTGGCGGGCGCGCTCGACGCCGAAGACTACGCGCTGCTCCTGCACCTGGTTCAGCTCAAGTGGGGCGGACTGCTGCACGGCAGTGGCAAGGGCTTTGTCACCTACGAACACCTGGTCATCGACGAAGTGCAGGACCTGTCGGCGTGCGAGGTCAAGGTGCTCATCGACAGCGTCAGCAGCGGCGAAACCGGTCCGCCAGCGCGGGGCTCCGCCGCGGATCGTGCGGCCGCAGCTCAAAAGGCCGAAAAGGCCAAGTCGATCACCATGGCCGGCGACGTGGTCCAGCGTCTGATCTTCGACAATGGCTTTACCGGCTGGGATGACCTCCTGCGCATCGTTGGTCTGCCCGATGTCCGCGTCCAGCGCCTGCGCATCCTGTATCGCTCGACGATTGAGGTGATGGAGCTAGCGCGAGCCGTCCTGGGTCCCCTGGCCACCGAATCGACCGTCGACAGCGGCCAGCAAGCAGTGCGTCACGGCGCCCAGGTTCAGGCGTTTTCTTTCACCGAGGTCGGCGAGGCGGTGGCTTTTCTCGGCGAGTCGCTGCGATCTCTGCTCGGCCGTGAGCCTACGGCGTCGGTGGCGCTCTTGGCTCGGCATGCCGGGATGGCGGATCTCTACTATCGCGGCCTGGGGCGCTCTGACGTGCCATCGCTGCGCCGGGTCGAGAACCAAGAGTTCACGTTCACGCCCGGGGTCGATATCACCGACGTGACGCAGGTCAAAGGTCTGGAGTTTGACTACGTCATCCTGCTCGACGCCACGGCGAACGCCTATCCCGATACCACCGAGGCCCGTCACCTGATGCACATCGCCATGACGCGCGCCGCCCACCAGCTCTGGCTGCTCTCGGCAGGACCGCCTTCGCCGCTCGTCCCGGGGCACTACTTTGGGGCGGCTGCGGCTGCCACGTAGCTCCGTGCTGACTTCGCGGCTGGCCCAGTGCGCCGCTGGCCTCCGTCCCCCCTGCGCGGGTCCAGGACCCATGGGTCCCCTGATGCCGTCGGTTGAGCGGGGGAGGCTAGGCAAAAGACCCGATGCAGCGGGCCGGGGATGGGCAGGCCCGATTCGCTGCCGGCAGGTCTGGCACCCGCGTGCCCAATCGTTCCCAGTTCGAGGGGGGATCGTGGTACGTTGCTTCTGGGCATGGATACTTCGACTCGTACAGGGGAAGAGATCGCGGGTGGACGCTACAAGCTGCTGAAGCCCCTGGGTCGCGGCACCTTTGGCGATGTCTACCTGGCAGAGTGCAGCAAGCCAGAGATGACCCAGGGGCACCGCGAGGTGGTGGTCAAGATCCTCCACGCTCAGTGGGCGCAGGTGGCCGAAGTCGTGGAACGCTTCCGTCGAGAGGCGCAGGTCACCCAGAAAATCGACCATCCTCACGTCGCCAAGATCTTTGACTACACCGAACTTGACGATGGCGTCCCGTGCATCGTCATGGAGTATCTGCCCGGCAACGCACTGCGTGAGCAGCTTGAGCACGCGCGAATCGGGCATCAGCCAGCCACGAAGATTCTCATCGACATCGCCGAAGCCCTGGCTGCCGCGCACAAGGCGGGCGTCGTGCATCGCGATCTCAAGCCCGACAACATCCAGCTGGTGGAACGCGACGGCACGCCGTTTTATCCCGTCGTGCTCGACTTTGGTGTCGCCAAGTTTCTGGACGCAGCTGAGAAGCTGACGATGACCGGGGCGCTGCTCGGTACGCCCATCTACATGTCGCCTGAGCAGTTTCGTGGCGAGTCCAACCTTGGCCCACCGTCGGACATTTATGCCTTCGGCGTGCTCGCCTACGAGCTCTATGCCGGGCAGCCGCCGTTCACCGGCCAGACCTTTGCTGAGCTGGCCCTGGCGCACACCAACAAGCCGGCTCCGCCGCTGCCGGGGGGCAACAAGGGGCTCTCGGATCTGTTGCTCCGCTGCCTGGACAAAGACCCCAACAAGCGGCCACGGGCCGAAGCCATTGCAGCTAGCCTGCGGGCTATCGCGGCCGGGCTTCCTCCCGGCGACAGCCTGGCGAACGAACCGGACATCGATCCGTTTGCCGCCACCTCGGCGGGGGCCAATGCCGCGCTGGCCGAGACCATTCGCGCGACGGTTGCGTCGTCGGCTAAGCCGGTGGATGCGACGCTGCCGACCCGTCCTTCCACGCCGGGGGGGACAAGCTCGACGCTGCTTTTGGCGCTGATTGTGTTCTTGCTGACCAGCGGTCTGGGCCTGGCGGTCTACTTCTACGTGCTGTAGGGGCCGGGCTAGGCGCCGCGCGCGAGCCAGGCTTCTTTGCGCAGCGCCGCGTCAAGCAGGAAGAACAGCGCGAACAGGCCGTCTTCCAGCGAGCACTTGCCCGCCTCGGCATCCTGTACCGCCTGGCGGAAGCGCAGGTAGCGCTCAACAGGCAGGCCTAGGACCAGGCCGCGCCACGCCGGGCCTTCGTCGGGTTCGCGGGTCGCTTCGGCGGCGGTCAGGGCGTAGAAGATGCTGGCCGCTCGGCGCACCCCTGCGCTCCACTGGCCGGCCAGGATCTGGCGCTCGACGTCTTGCAGCTGAGCCCGCAGCGATCCGGCGGGAAGCAGGTGGCTAAACCAGATGTCGCGCGAGATGCTGGAGGGTGCGCCAGGCTGTCCTAAGGTCCCGTCGCTGCGCGTGCTACGGCCAGCCATGTGAGGATCGCGGGACAGCGCACTTGCCGTGGTCAGGGCAGCACTTTCTGGCGGCGGCCCAACCGGGACCTGCGAGACCTCCATGATAACGCGCTGTCCCGAGTGAGCCGCTCGGTTGGCAACCGATAGCTCATCGAGGGGCAGGGGCTGCGCCTCGCTCCGCGCTTGGCTGGCAGCAGCCGGGTTGCTGGCCGCTGGCACTGGCTGTCCGGCGCTGATCTGGTCGGGAATGGTGCTGACTGGGGCGGCCTGCTTGTCGCCGAGCAGCGAACGCTCGGGCGCAAGTCCACCTGCCAGCGAGGGCTCACTGACCGTCGTCGGCGGCGGTGCTGCATCCAGCGCCGAGTCGGCAAATGCACCCTCACCGCCCGGGGAGCCAGGCTGATTTTCGAGCGGGAAGCGGCGCTGCAGGTTGGCCATAGCGCGCTGCGCGTCCTGCATGGCCAGCACGCGGCGGCTGGTGACCACGTCGCTCGTTGAGCTGAACTCGGGACGCTGGCTGTCGCGCGTCATCTCCGGTCGGCGTTTGAGTGCCGAGTCGAGTGCGCGGCTGGTCAGCGCCCGGAAGGCCTCGAACACGCCCTGCCCAACCTCGGCAATCGTCGCGAAGCTGGGAGCCTGGTTCAGGTTAAGCCCGGCCTCCAGCTCACCAACCGACAGCGCGTCGACGAGGTCGCGCTTGTTCCAGGCCATCACGAACGCCAGCTGATCGGGCGAGACGTTGAGATCAAAGAGACAGTTGCGCAGCTCTTCGAGCGCCGAGATGTTGTCGCGCTCGCGTCCGCGGCGACTGTCCGCGATGAACATGATGCCGTCCGCTCCGACGAGCAGCGCCCGCCGCGTGGCCTCGTTCTGCACCGCTCCGGCCGCGGTGTAGATCTGGACGTGCATCGACGAGCCCAGCAGGCGAGCGGGCGGCGGCGGATAGAAGTCGAAGAACAGTGTGCGATCACTGCCGGTCTGCACCGTCACCAGCTGGCCGCGCACGTCGGCTCGCAGGGAACGGTAAAGCCCGTTTAGGGTCGACGACTTGCCGGCACCAGCCGGGCCGTAGAGCACCAGCTTTAGGTGAAGCTCGCGGCTCTGGGAATAAGACAGCGCCACAACTTAGCAATCTATCATGGTCGACACGGTCTTTCTGACTATTTCAGCGACAGCTTCACGTTGACCGCGGGCGGCGACGCGCGATACAAGCAACTGTCTGTCCGCGTAGGTCTTGGGGCCGTCTTGGGCTGCCTTGAGTCGTTGGTCGTTGGGCTGTGGTCGCAAACGTCTGGTCATTCGAGCAGGCGCCTGACCCAGATGGACATCCTGCGTAATGCCCGGAGGTGAAGACGTCATGTTCGCTCCAGTTCTTGATGCAGTCCGCGATCAACTAAGGAAGCACGATGCGCGAAAGGCGGCTCGCTTGGGACTGCGGGTACCCGCTGCGCATGTCGCCTCCGCACCCGGAGTGCGCACCCTTGGCGACGTGCTGCGCACGCGAACCCTGCGCAGTGGCCCCAGTGCCGCGATGTACGAGCGAGTCGCCGAGGACGGTGGTCGCGCCAGCTGGCGAGCGATCTCGTACGACGTGTTCCTGCAGCGCGCATCCAGCGTCGCCCGCACCTTGATGGAGCTGGGCTTGAACCTGGGAGATCGCGTCGCGGTGCTGGGCCCGACGCAGGCTAGCTGGCCGATCTTCGACTTCGGAGCGCAGCTTGCCGGCATGGTCAGCTGGGGCATCTATCCCCAACAGACCGTCGAGCAGATTCGCTATTTGCTATCGCACAGCGATACCCGAGTGGTCTTTGTCGATAGCCAGCCCGAGCTAGAGTCGGTGCTCGCCGCCGCCGAAGGCCTGCCGCAGATCGTCGCCATCGTGCCGTGGACCGAGTCGCTGTTCGGTCAGTTCCAAGGCAAAGATCCGCGCTTGGTGTCGCCCGCAAGGTTCTGGGGGCCGCCCCTGTCTTCAAGTGAAATCGATAGCCAGCTTCGACGCATCGACCCCGATGACACGGCGATCTTGATCTACACGTCGGGCACGACGGGACCGCCCAAGGGCGCGATGATCTCGCATCGCAACATCCTGTCGCTGTTTAGCAACGCCCATCGCGTCCAGGACTTCTTCGAGGGCGAGCACATGTACAGCTTCCTGCCGATGGCGCACGCGGCAGAACGGGTGTTTGCTTGCTACGGTCGCATCAGCGGCGGAATCGCGACCTACTTTGCCAGCAGCACCGCCGCCGTGCTGACCGAGATTCGCGAGGTGCGTCCGACGCTATTCGGCTCGGTACCGCGCCTGTTCGAGAAGGCTTACACCAAGGTGCACAGCGAGGTCGAGCGCAAGCCGCGACCGGTGCGAGAGCTCTTCAACTGGGCGGTTGGGGTCGGCAAGAAGCGCGCTGAGTGCATCATCGCCGGGCGCGAGATTCCGTCGGAGATTGACATGCAGTACCGGGTCGCCGAGCGCCTGGTGTTTCAAAAGCTGCGCGATGCCTTTGGCGGGCGGCTGCGGTACTGCATGGTCGGTGCGGCGCCAACTCCGCTCCACGTGCTGGAGTTTTTCTGGGCCGCCGGCATTCCCATCTACGAGATGTTTGGCATGACCGAGGCCACCGTCGTGACGCACGGCAACCGGCCGGGGGGCACCCGCCTGGGAACGGTCGGTCAGGCGATTCCGCCCATGCAGTGCCGCATCGCCGAAGACGGTGAAGTGCTGCTGCGTGGCCCGTGGGTGTTCCGCGGCTACTTCAAGGACGAAGCGGCAACAGCCAGCGTCCTTTCGCCACCCCGTCCCGAGGACAGCGGCGATGGGCCCTGGCTGCACACTGGCGATATCGGCACGCTGGATGCCGATGGCTACCTGCGGATCACCGACCGCAAGAAGCACCTCATCATCACCTCCGGCGGGAAAAACTTGGCCCCGGCCAACATCGAAGCGGCGATCAAGTCGGCCGATCCGCTGATCAGCCACGTGGTCTCGTACGGCGACAATCGGCCCTACGTCACCGCCCTGGTCGTGCCCAGTCCTCTCGAAACGCTGGAGTGGGGGGCCGGTCGCGGTCTGGTCAGCAAGGCTGATCTCGACGAACGAACCCGCGAGCTGATGGCCAATCCAGCGGCGCGCAGCGAGGCGCTAAACCGCAACATGGCCTCCGTCGTGCAACATCCAGAATTTGGTCGCCGCATGGTCGAAGCGGTGCGCCGCGGCAACGAAAAGCTGGCGCACGTCGAGACCATTCGACGCTTCATCCTGCTCGATCGCGACCTGTCCCAAGAACAGGGTGAGCTGACGCCGACAATGAAGGTGAAGCGCCGCGAGCTTTTGCAGCGCTATGCCGAGCGCTTCGGCCAGCTTTACGACGACGAGACGTTCGGATTTTCGGTGTAGCCATGACCGATCAGCGCGTGCTGATTAGTTCGGTGCCTGGCAACCGGCAGCGTCTCGATGGGGGCGCGATGTTTGGCAATGCGCCACGGGCGCTGTGGGCGAAGCTCTACCCACCGGATGAAGAGAACCGCATCTCGCTGGCCTGCCGGGCCCTGCTGATTGAGCGCGGCGGCGAGCGAATCCTGCTTGAAACCGGGATCGGCGTGTTCTTCCCACCGTCGCTGCGGCAGCGCTTTGGGGTGTTTGAGGACGAGCATGTCCTCCTGCGTTCGCTGTCCGAGCTTGGGCTTACGGATGCGGACATCGACGTGATCGTGCTGTCACACCTGCACTTCGACCACGCGGGCGGGCTGCTGGCGCCGCATCAGGAAGGGGTGCCCCCTCGGCTCCTGTTTCCGCGTGCCCGCTTTGTCGTATCGCACGAGGCACTGGCCCGAGCGGAAAAGCCGCACGCCCGCGACCGCGCGTCTTTCATTCCCGAGCTGCCGTCGCTGCTGCGTCAGAGTGGGCGCTTGCACATCCTTCCGGCAGAGGCGACTCACGATCCCAGCTTGCCGGGGTTGCGCTTTCACTACAGCGACGGGCACACGCCAGGTCTGATGCTCACCGAGGTCTGCGCAGCGCCGGTCACGGGGCAGGCAGAACAGCCAGGGCGCTCGGTCACCTTCTTGGGCGATCTGGTCCCCGGGGCGGCCTGGGTTCACCTGCCAATGACCATGGGTTACGACCGCTATCCCGAGCTGCTCATCGACGAGAAAGCCGCCATGCTGGGCGATCTGCTGGGGCGGCGAGGACGGCTCTTCTTTACCCACGACCATGAGATCGCGCTGGCCGATCTAGAGCGCCGTCCCGATGGCCGCTATATCGCCACCGCACCCCGGACCGACGGCGAGCTTCGCCGCGTTGCGCTCTAGCGTGCGATCCGCAGCGGGCGGAAAGAGCCGGCCGGGCTGTCAGGAATGCGTTGTAAGCTGCCGCCTTCACACTGCATGATGGCTGTCGGGCGCCGAAGCGAGAGGCCTGCATCCGAGATCTCCTCTCGCGTTGCCCGCAGCGAAAGGAACTGCCGTGGATAGCTCACTTTTCCGACGGAAGACGGTCCAGCAAGTGCTCGGTGAGGCCGAGTCCGGAGGCGAAGGGCGACTGCACCGATCGCTCTCGGCTCTTGACCTGACGATGATTGGCATCGGCGCCATCATCGGCGCGGGCATCTTCGCGATTACCGGCTCGGCCGCCGCCACCAAGGCCGGTCCAGCGATCGTGCTGTCGTTTGTGTTGTCGGCACTCGGCTGTGCCTGCGCGGGCCTCTGCTATGCCGAGATGGCGGCGATGATCCCCGTCGCTGGCAGCGCCTACACCTACGCCTTCGCGACGCTTGGCGAGCTGGTTGCCTGGCTGATCGGCTGGGCCCTGGTCCTAGAGTACGCCGTCGGTGCCATCACCGTCGCGATCTCTTGGTCAGGCTACTTCGTCGAGTTCATGCGCGGCTTCGGCGTCGAGCTTCCCAAAGCGCTCTGTAACGGCTATTTCGCGACCTGGGTCGATGCTGCCGGAGTCACGCAGCACGGCCTCATCAACTTGCCGGCCATTTTACTCGTCGCTGCCATCACCGTCCTTTTGATTGTCGGTGTGAAGGAGAGCGCTCGCGCTACCAGCATCATCGTCCTTTTAAAAGTTGCCGTGGTCCTGGCCTTCTTGGTGTTGGGCGTCGGCTACGTGAAGCCGAGCAACTGGCAGCCCTTTATGCCCTTTGGCTGGAGCGGGGTCATCGCTGGCGCGGGCGTCATCTTCTTCGCCTACATCGGCTTCGACGCGGTGACGACGATGTCCGAGGAGGCCAAAGATCCGAAGCGGGATCTGCCGCGCGGCATCTTGGCCTCGCTGGCCGTCTGCACCGTGCTGTACATCCTGGTGTCGGGGGTGCTGACCGGCATCGTGCCGTACACGCAGCTCAACGTGCCGGCTCCGGTGGCGCTGGCGCTGCGCTCGGCGGGGGTGAACTGGGGAGCCTTCCTGGTCTCGTTTGGCGCGCTGGCCGGCTTAGGTAGCGTCGTTCTGGTCATGATGATGGGGCAGCCGCGGGTGTTCATGGCGATGAGCCGCGATGGCCTGCTGCCCAGCGCGATTAGCAAGGTGCACCCGCGTTTTCACACGCCGTATCGCTCGACGATGCTAACCGGCGTCGTGGTCGCTCTGGCCTCCTCGACGCTGAACGTCGAGATTGCGGGCGAGCTGACGTCCATGGGAACGCTATTTGCGTTCGTCGTCGTCTGCGTGGGCGTGGTGGTGCTGCGTCGCTCGCATCCGGATGCAGTGCGCCCCTTCCGTACGCCGGCGGCGCAGTTTGTGGGGCCGCTCGGTGCGGCCACATGCATCGTCATGATGGTGGGCCTGCCGCGCGCCACGCAGCGCAACTTCATGGTCTGGATTGCGATCGGCCTGGTCATCTACTTCACGTACAGCCGTCATCACTCGCGCATTGGCAAGGCGCCGAGTAGCGCCCAGCCGTAGCGACGGGCGGCGCGGATGTGCGGCGTCGTTGCGGTGCTGTCGGATCTGCCTCTTGCCCCGCGAGAGGAGCTTGGCGCTGCGATGTCTCGGCTGCTGGGGCATCGCGGCCCGGATGGGCACGGGCTGCTGAGCTTCGGCGCTGGCCCCGGCGTCACTTTGGGGCATCGACGCTTGGCCATCGTCGATCTCTCAGCCACCGGGGCGCAGCCGATGTCGCGGGGCGCGCTGAGCGTCAGCTACAACGGCGAGTTTTATAACTACCTCGAAGTGCGCGCTGAGCTGGCCGCGCGGGGTCATCGCTTCATGGGCAACAGCGACACCGAAGTGCTGCTGGCGCTGTGCGAAGAGTTCGGGGTTCCCGCGGCCCTGGAGCGGGTCAATGGCATGTTTGCGCTGGCGCTGCATGACGGGCGGACTGGTGCGCTGTGGCTGGCCCGTGACCGCTTTGGCGAAAAGCCGCTGTACTACCTGCTGGCTGGCGAGCACTGCTTGGTCGCTTCGGAACCCAAAGCCATCCTGCATGGGGCGCGAGCGCTGGGTATCGCCATCGGCGTGCAGCGCGAGGTGCTGGCCTGCTACCTGGCGGATGCAGAGCACGAGGTTGGTAGCGAGACCTTCTTTAGCCAGATCGCTCGTGTTCGCCCCGGCGAATGGCTGCGCATCGAGCGTCGCCCGGACGGCCGCTTGCGCCGGGTGGCCGGACGCTACTACGAGCTGACGCCTGAGCGTTGTCCGCCGCGAGATGGCCCGGCTGCCGATGCTGTACTGCACGATCTCCTGCGCGATGCCGTGCGTCTGCGATTGCGTGCGGATGTCGAAGTAGCCGCTTGCCTTTCGGGGGGGCTGGACAGCTCAACCCTGGTCGGATTGGCCGCGCAGAGCGGCTCACGGCTGCGCACGTTTTCGGCGATTCATGCGCCCGGCGATCCCTGGGACGAGCGCGACTACATCAAGGCCGTGGTGGCGCACACCGGCGTCGAAAACCATGCCTGCGATCCGGCCGAGATCCTGCAAGGCCCCGACGGCGTGGCGGCGTTCGCGTCCTTCCTGGATCACCACGATGAGCCAGTCGGCGGGCCGAGTGTCTGGGCGCAGCACGCCGTGTATCGGCTGATGGCTCAGCGCGGACAGCGCGTCGCGCTGAGCGGGCAGGGCGCCGACGAGTGCAGATCGGAAGAGCGTC
>CALFYE010000371.1 GCA_937952145.1 uncultured Myxococcales bacterium | reverse complement strand
TGCGGTCGCCGCGCCAGTGCATCGGGCCGTGATTGTCCATGCCGCGCAGGCTCTGCGTCACCATCGGGCCCTTAAGCGGGCGGAACTGCGGATCGCCGTTCGGGATGCCCGGGAACTCCCGCAGCCGTGATGGGTTCGGCAGGGCGTCGCCGTCGGGGTTGCCCAGGTTCCAGGCCAGGCTGTCAAAGTCGCCGAAGACGTGACAGCTACCGCAGGCCGACTCGCCGTTGCTCGAGGTGTACGAGGCGTCGTACAGGAAGCGCCGTCCGCGGGTCACGCTCGACGGTTCGGGATTGTTCATCGCCAGGTGGCGCTGCTCGATACCGGTACGGGTGTCGACCACCGAGATCGCGTTGTCAAAGCGCGTCAGGACGTACAGGCGATGGTTTGTCTCGTCGAGAGCTAGGCCGCTGGGGCCGCCACCGCTGACGTTGATCTGGTTTGCAGTGCCCGGCACGAACGAGTTGTTCTCAAGCTGCGCGGTCTGAAAGACGCCGATCTTGCTGGAACCAAAAGCCGCGACGTACAGCGTCGAGCCATCGCCAGTAATCGCCATGTCGACCGGCTGCGACAAGCTGCGGGCGTTCACGCTGTTGGGGATGGCACTACAGCAGGTGTTGTAGTTGATGTGCTTGTTGAGGTGCCGCGACACGACGCCCGACGGGCCAAGGACCGAGATCCGGCTCTCGTGCAGGTGGCCGCGCAGGCTGTGGCCGGTGAAGGTGCCGGGGCCTTCGAAGCGGTCGAAGTTGTTGGCATCGGTGTTGCTGACGTAGACCTTCCCGCTGACTGGGTTCGCGATCATGTTGAAGAGCACCGAGCCGACCTCGGCATAGAAGCCGGCCGCCCCAGATAGCTGCGCCGGCGGATTGGCGTTGGCATCCAGGACGAAGACGTCCTTGTCGGGCAGCGAGTACTTGATCGAGCTGTCCCAGGTCTTGCCCGCCTGATCGATCCAATGCGAGCCATTCCATTTGACGATGACGCCGGTCTCGGGCTGGGGCTGTCCGGCGTAGTTGACGTTGGGACCGGGGACGCCGCCCGCCGCCTCGCCGCCGTCGGGAGTCGCCGTCTCGTTAAGGGTGGTGGTTTTGTTGCCGGTGTGGAATCCGGCGGCGTAGACGCGGCTGCCATCGGGGGACACAGCCAGGGCGCGCGGCGTGTCGGTAAATAGCGTGACGATGGTCAGCGGGTCGCCGCCCAGGCTGTCGCCCAGGCTGTTGGCGTCGAACACCCAGACATCGGCGCGGCCGACGCCCGGCGTGCTGAGCTGCGGATCTCCAGGACGGTTCTGGCCGCGGTGCGCCGTGGTGATGAAGGCGCGGCCGCGGCCGCTGCCGGCAAAGACGATGTCGCGCGGCTCGTCGCCGACCAGCAGCGTGCGGACCACGCGGGGGCGACCCCGATCCAGGCGGACGATGCTGACACTATCGGACAGATGATTGACGACCCAGACTTCGGAGTCCGAGCGCACGGCCACCGCGACCGGCTCCAGGCCCACCGATACCGAGGCGCGGTGAGTAAGTCCGCGATTCGAATCATTAACATCATAAATTTCGAGCTTGTTATCAGGCGTGTTTGCGGCAAATAGAATGCGTTTATTGGGGGATAGGGCAATGGGGCGCACCTGCCCGCTCTCAAATAGAGTGTAATTCGGCCCCCGGTTGCTGATCTGAGATAATGTGGTTGCGATAGGGTCTTTGGTGGGAGACTGAGAGGAAGTGGTGCAGGCGGTGAGCAATCCAAAAGCCAGAAAAGCGAGATGGTGTTTTACCATGTATTCCCCCTAGGAATTGGAGTGAAAACTCGGCCCTTCAAATAATTCTAGTTGGGTGATCATTACGGGCAACTAAATAATTTGCGAAGATATATTCAGTATGTTCGTACGGAAAAATGATATGAGACGATGTGATTTGGTACGGTTCTATGTGGTAATCACACGACCCTAGCTGCTGCAACTTGTCGGGTGCGCGCGACCGATGTACACCGTAGTCGAGAGTAGGACCTTGACCGAGTACGGCGCTTGGGCCTGCCTTGAGGCGTCATCGCACAACCTCGCCGCCATGCTTCGTTGCCGCCATTCCTCGCCGCTGAGCCCCTAGCCAGCCGCTTGCTGCCTGGCGAGCTGGCAATCTACGCTACCAAGATTGATTATAAATCTATTAATGGGATAATGAGAGAATCTTCGATGGTGATTCTGGTGTAAAATTGGATGCGAACCATACAGCTAGGTAATGTCATAAAAAGTTGATGCGGGAATACGGAGCCGAATTCACCAAATTGACATACATAATACTTTGCGCATTGCTGACCAGATCCTGTCGATGAATTGCGTCGTAGTCGAGAGCTTCCGGGCTGCAGAGTTAAGGGACGCTCTAGCCAATGAAGGGATGGCGGAAGGACTCCGCCCTGGGCCCACATCGCGGGGGATGCGCTGCGGAACGGAAAGGCTCGCGGCGGGAGACTTCGGAATGGCCGGCTGGCCCGCGGCGATTGGCCACTACCGCACAGCGTGAGCAGCCAGTCTGCCAACCGGGAACGAACGGTAGGAATATCGACAGGAATGTGATGCGAGTAATTTCAAAAGATGAATATCGAACAATAATAGATTAGATGTGCGCGATATCCTCGCTGGGATATCGCGCCGCGATACCGCGACAGAGACAGGTGTGGCGAGGTACCAAAAAGGGAGTCTGGCGGGCGTAGGAGAGCGTCTTGCCGGCGGCGGCGAGCTGGGAGGAGCGGGGGCGGTGGTGGGTGAAGGCTGAGGGTACGAGACGCGCTAGCGCAGCGTCTCGCCGGTATGACGGAGGGCGGAGGCGATCGCACTCTGCAGCGTGCTGCGCGTCTCCAGTGTGCTGAGCTCGACACCGAGTCCAACCAGCGTCTGGGCGACGTTGGCGCGGATGCCGGTAAGGATTGCGTGTGAGCCCAGCAGGCGCAGCGCGCGCGCGGTCTTGAGTAGCGAGCCGGCGATGCTGGTGTCGATGTGGCGCAGGCCGGTGATGTCGAGGATGACCACGCTGGCGGCGCTGTGCTGGGCGCCAGTCAGTGCGACCTCCAAGATCTGCGAGGCGCGCTCGGAGTCGACCGTGCCGATGAGCGGCATCACCATGATGCGCGAGGTGATCGGAATCAGTGGCGTCGACATCTCGGCGAGCCGCTCGCGCTGCGCTTCCAGCATCTGTCCCTGCAGCTCGGCCCGGGCCTGCTCGGCGCGCGTCCGCTCGGCTAGCTCGACCTGTAGGCGTTCATTGGCCCCCTGTAGCTCGCTGTTCGAATGCTGCAGCTCGGCGGTGCGCTCGGCGACCTGGGCTTCGAGGAGCTCGTTGGTCCGATGCAGCTTCTCGGTCACCCCCTGTAGGCGCTGCAGCAGCAGGGCGTTCTCAATCGCGGTCGCAGCCTGTGCCGAGAGGATGCGCAGCAGATCAATGCGCGCCGCCGTGAACGTCACCTGCGCGACGTTGTTCTCGAGATAGAGGAGACCGGTCAGTCGTCCCTGACTGACGAGCGGTAGGCAGAGCACGGCGTAGGGCTTGGCCGACAGCAGGTAGGGGTCGTTGACAAAGCGCGGGTCGGCCACGCCCAGCGTCAGCGCGACCACCTCGCGGGTCCGCACGACATAGTGCACCACGCTCAGCGCCAGGTCTTCGCGGGCTCCGCCGGGCTGGCCCAGCGAATCGAGAGCGATGCCCAGGCTGGTGCGCACCGCGTCAGGCGAGATGGTCCGCGCAGCTTCAAGCTCTAGCGCCCCACCGCGGTCGAGGAACAGATAGCCGCGCTGCACGCCGGCGCTGGTCAGCACGGTGTGCAGGATCTGATCGACAGCCTTATCCAAAGCCCGCTCGCGCGAGATGATCTCGGAGGCTCGCAGCACCGAGTTGACATCGATTCGCTCGTCGGTGCTGTGGTGACCACTAGAGCTGGAACTAGAGCTAGAAGTGGTGCCGCGAGAGGTTAGCTCGCTGCGGCTCATACCCTGCAGGGCCCGCGTCTCGGCCCGCAGGTATTCAGGGTACTGGCTCAGCAGCGCATTGGCCTTGGCCGTCGCGCCGATGTGCAGGTAGGCGTAAAGCGCTTCGGTCAGATAGTAGGTCGCCAGCTTGGCGCGGCCGGCGCCGACATGGAATCGACCGGCCAGCTCCAGCGCCAGGGCCTCGTGCAGCGGAAAGCCGCTGTGGTGCGCAGAGGCGATCGCTTCCTCGTACAACAGCAGCGCCTCCATGGAGCGTCCGGCCACGCGAGCCCGCTCGGCAGCGACTAGGCGCTCGCGATGGGCGTAGTTGGCGGCGCAGTGGCCGCTGAAGACGGCAAGCTGCTTGTGCAGGCGCTCGATCTGCGCCTCGTACTCGACCTTCTCCTCGTCCGTGGCCCGCTCGTAGCGCGAAAGGAGCGAGAGGCAGAGCATGAACATGAAGTGCGTCTGCAGCGGCAGGCCCGGCGCCGAGGGGAACCAGGCCGTCGCTTCCAGGCCAAGCTTGCAGGCCTCGTCGTACTCGCCGAACAAGTACAGCAGGGTGTGCTTGAGCCACGAAAAGACGACTAGCGGGTAACCAATGCCGGCTTGGCGCAGCCCGGCAAACTCGGCATCCTCGTCAAATCCCTCGTCGCTGAGGCTGCTTGGCTTCTTTGTGCGGCCGAGCAGAGCCAGAAAGAGCTGGCGGACCTGCCGCAAGCTCATGGTGTTCATGACGTCCTTGGTGCGCTGCATAAGGAGCAGCGAAGCCTCGACGTCATGCAGGGCTTGGCTGACATCTTCGGTGGTGTAGACCGAGAGCTGGGCCTGCATGCTGCAGGTCAGCGAGAGATCCCCAAAGTTGCCGCAGGCCAGGCCATCTTTTCGGCCCCGCTCGTACTGCGAGATCGATTCCTTGATCGGCAGACAGAAGTGCAGGAACGAACCCAGCGGCAGGTGGATGCGGCTGGCCATGTTGCCCTTGGCAACGCGATCATTCATCGCTAGGGCCAGCTGGCCGTACTGTTGGCCGGCCTTCGGTTCACCGAGGACGTTGGCGAGGAAGAAAGCGTAGGCCGCGCATGCATAGCTGGTGGCCGGGCTGAGACCGTGGCGCAGCGACAGCGTAATCTGCCGCGCCATGAGCAGCGGATAAAGCGGCGTGCCCAGAATGTAGGCCGGCGAGGCAATGGCAAAGATCAGCCGCACCATCACGTCGACCTCGGCGCTTTGGTTCAGCGGCAGGTTGACGAGATCCTGAACCGAGCGTCCCTCCATCGCGTGATCGATCTCGGCTCGCTCGGCCAGGAAGGCGGGAAACGCTTGCTCGCTCGACGGGAGCTCCATACCCAGAAGCTGCAGCCCCTCCAGGCCGACCTGGATCGAGCCAGCGAAGTCCGCGCGGGCGTAGATCAGCTCCGTCAGCCGCAGACAGATTAGGCCGCGTTCGACGGCCGAGGTGCAGCGCGGCATCAGTACCCTGAGCTGAGCCTCACCCTCGGTGAAGTTGCCGTTTAGGAACTCGGCGTGGCCGCGCTCTAGGCTGAGCTGGAAGAGAAGATCGTGCTGATCATCCCACGCCGAATCGGGCAAAAGTGCTGTGCCCGCGGCAAAGAAACCGACCGCGGCATGGAAGGCGGCAGTGGCCTTGGCACGCAGTCCGGCGGTGAGGTTCAGCCGCGCCAGTGCGAGCTGTCCTGCCCGATCATCGCTAGCCCGCATCCGTGGGCTGCCCAGGTTCAGGTGATTGACCAGATCGAAGAGTCGCGTGCTCGGCGCGTCCTGGCCCCACTGCGAGAGCCGGAGCTGCCCCAGCTTGAGGTGATAGGTCTGACGTCTTTCGGTATCGAGGGTGGCGTAGATCGCCTGCTGCACCCGCTCGTGCAGGAACTTAAACACCCCGCCGGGATCGCTGGTCGGGCTGCTGCCCTCTGCCGGCGACAGCACCGAGCCCGCCAGATAAGAGGCGCCCTCGGGCAACAGGATCAGTCCCGCGCCCACAACTTCAGTCAACGCCTCGCCCCGCTCGCCTTCGCTCATCGCGCAGAGCTGAGCCACGCTATCTAGATCGAACTGCGTGCCGATGCAGGAGGCCGCCTGCAGGAACGACAGCGCATGCGAGCTGAGTTGGCGCAGCTTGCCGACCATCAACTCGGCCACATTGTCCGTTGCGGGCAGCGCTTGGATGCGCGACAGCGTCCACTCCCAGCGCCCCTGTTCGGCGCTGAACGCCAGCAGCCTCTCGTGCGCTAGGCCGCTCACGAACTGACCGATAAAGAAAGGATTGCCGTCGGTTTTGGCCAGGACCGTGGCTGCCAGCTCGGAAACCTCGGCCGCCGGCATCGACAGCGTGTCGGCTAAAAAACCAGTCACGTCGGCAACGGTCAGCGGAGCCAGCGCAAGGACCGTGGTCGTCACACGCTCATTGCGCAGTGCATCCAGCTGCTGCGAGAGCAGCGGCAACTCGCTCAGCAAGTCCAGGCGATACGAGCCGATCACCAGCAGGTGATGGCCATAGGGATCGGTGAGCAGCAGGCGCATCAGCTGCAGCGACGCCTCATCGGCCCAGTGCAGATCGTCGAGGAACAGCACCAGCGGGTGCTGCGCGCTGGCAAACTGCCGCAAGAAGTTTTGGAACAGCAAGCCAAAGAGGTTCTTGCCTTCGACGGGGGGCAGGGCACTCACGGCGGGCTGGCGGCCGATGATGATCTCTAGCTCGGGCAAGAGCTCAATGAGTAGCTGCCCGTTGCTCCCGACGGCGGCCAGGAAGCGCTGGCGCCAGACCTGCAAGGCATGCGGCGGCTCGGTGAGCAGCAGACGCAAGAGCTCACGGCAAGCGCGCAAGAGCGGACCGTAAGGAATCGCTTGCTGCTGTGGCTCGAAGCGGGCCCGCGCCAGATAGCCGCCATGCTGCGCCAGCGAGCGGGTTAGCTCACTGACGAGCTCCGTCTTGCCGGCTCCGGTGGCGCCGCTGATCAGCGCCAGCTCAATCGCTCCACCCCGCACGTGATCGAGCGCCGTCTGTAGCTGCTGTTGCTCGGTCTGTCGGCCGTAGAGCTTGCGTGGCAGGCGCAGCTCCGTCGGGCGATCCTGGGTACGCAGCACAAAGGGGGCGATCTGATGCTCGGCGCGCCAGGCCCGCAAGCAGGTCTCTAGATCGGCGCGCAGACCGCGAGCGCTCTGGTAGCGATCCTCGGCCATCTTGTTCATCAGCTTGAGGACGATCTGCGACAGCACCTCCGGCACCGACGGACGCAGGCTGTGGGGCGGGGCGGGCACGCGGGCGATGTGGCTGTGGATCAGCTCTAGCGGATCGGTCATCGGGAACGGCAGGACGCCGGTCAGCATCTCGTAGAGCGTGACGCCCAGCGCGTACAGATCGCTGCGCTCGTCGATGGCTCGGTTCATTCGCCCAGTCTGCTCGGGGGCCAGATAGGCCAGCGTGCCCTCTAGCGCCGCCGGAGCCACCTGGACCTGCGCGTCCTTGAGCTGCGGAGCCGCGATGCCAAAGTCGATGAGGTGGGTCGTCTCAAGCGAATCGTCGACGAGGATGTTGCTGGGCTTGATGTCGCGATGGACGATCTGCCGCGCGTGGAGCGTCTCTAGGCAGTGCGTCAACTTGATGGCGAGCGACAGGCACTCGGCGATGGTGAGCTGGCGACTCTTCAGCAGCCCATACAGCGACTGCCCGGGTAGGCTCTCTAGGATCAGCGCGGCCGAGCGACCGAAGCGCTCTAGCCCATAGACCTGCACGATGCCGGCCACCGCGGGCGGGCTACCGGCGCTCGCTTGGTTGGGCCCGCTCGACGGAGAATGGACCTGCCGCAGCAGGTGATACTCGTTGTAGAGGCGAGCCAGGTCGCGGGTACTGGGGTACTCGCTGCGCGGTACCTTGATGACCACCGGCTTCCGATCCGCGATGCGCACCGCACGAAAGACCTGGTTGTTACTTCCGTCGTGAAACTTTTCCAGGTTTGCGTAGTTCTGTAGCCCGTTCATCAGCCAGTCTCCCCAAAGCTGCGTAGAGCAGCCGCTTCAGCCCGTTTTTGGGCCCGCGCCCCCCGGCGCATCTTTCTGAACACCTAGAATCCTGTAGGAGTTTACCGGGAGTCTCGTCGGAGTTGAAGGCGAAAAGGTGTGTGAGCTCGGCCCGCGAAAAGCGGGCTAGGGGTGGGGCGGATGTGTGGCCTAGTCGTCTCCGCGGCAGGCGCACTGGCCATCGCCGCGCTCGTCCCGCTCATCGCCATCGAAGCGGCTGTTGCCATTGCAGTCGAGAGCGATGCGCACACCGGAGCCGGGGGGGGTACAGGTGAAGGTCACCGCGGAGTCGGTGTGGGTGGCGCGAGCCCGCAGGTAGCCCAGCGAGACGCTCTGCTGACCCCGACGATCCGTGATGAAGCCCGTGCTGTTGTCGTAAAGGAAGCCGGCCTCATCGCCGCCGAAGTTGGCCTTGGCTACCAGATCACACTCGCCGGCCGCGGCTCGGTTCATGAGCAGCGAGATGCGAGGGCTCGCGATGTTCCAGTTGGTCGCGGTGAGCGTGACTTGCTGACCAACGATGGGTGCCATGTTCGAATCGAAGGCCATCACGAACGCCTCGACCTGGCGACGCTGCGGATCACCCGCGGGGCCAAACAGGAAGCCGTGCGGACTCAGCACCTGCGAGAAGGCCAGCCCCTGCATGAAGCGGAAGACGGTGTCGAACGTGCCGTCGTGCATCAGGCCGATGCCGCGCACCTGGTCGCCGAGGTGTTCGTCCGACCCACCCACGAAGTCGGTGAATGGCGGCAGTGCCCGTCCTTGGCCGAAGCGGCCGACCTTCTGATAGATGTTGCGCAGGTGGGGGATCTTGATCGCCTGCGGTCGAACGAAATCGACGGTCTCAACGACTAGCTCGCCCTGGGTACCGAAGAAGCCCGGGCGGCGGACGCTAAACTCGCGGTTCCCGTTGAGATCGAGGACGTGACAGCTATTGCAGGACACGCCGAAGAACACGCCTTCCGAGAAGAAATGTTCGCGGCCCGCAGCCTGATCTGCTGTCAGCGAGTTGTCGAGATTGCGGATCGGGTTCGGCGGGTAGGTGGCCTGCAGAATGAAGTCACCGAAGGCCGCCATCTCGGATGCGGACAGCGGGGCGCTGCGGCCGAGCAAGCCCTCGAAAGCGGGGTTGAACTTGCTGAAAGCCAGCGTCTCGTTGAACTGTCCGCTGTTGGGCTGGGCCGTCGCCTCGTCGTTGACGCCCGTGCGGTCGCCGCGCCAGTGCATCGGGCCGTGATTGTCCATGCCGCGCAGGCTCT
>CALFYE010000370.1 GCA_937952145.1 uncultured Myxococcales bacterium | reverse complement strand
CTCGATCCTCATTTCTTCGCCTATCCCTCGCTGAGCATCAATCTGCAGTACCTGTGGATGCACGTCTCGTACGCGCTCATGCGGGCACTCGGCCAGATCTCGGCGCGGGGGGAGCTCTTGACGATGGCCGACACCGGCTGGCCCTGGACGCTGTCGCACCCGACGGTGTGGTACATGGGCCGGCTGCTCCACACGCTGCTCGCGCTGGGTTCGATATCTGCCGTCTATCGCGTTGGGGTCGCGCTCAGTCGCCGCGGATATCGTAGTGGAGCGGCCGTGGCGGCCAGCTTGCTTGCGGCCAATGTCATGCTGGTCGAGCACTCGACGATCGGCACAGTCGATTCGGTCACCGCCTTTTTTTCGACGCTGTGGGCGCTAGCGCTGGTGCACTTCTATGCTCAGCCCAGCCTGCGATCCTGGCTGTGGCTGGCCATCGCGGCCGGACTCCTCTGCTCGTGCAAGTACAACGCGGGCGTCGTGATCTTTCCCACGCTGTGGGCAGTCATCCACCGGGCCGAGGGTCCCCTGCTGGGCTCGCGAGCAGGACTCGTGCTCGGCACGCTTGCGCTGTGTGCCCTTGGCTTCTTCATCGGTTCGCCCGCCATCCTGGTCTCGCCGTGGGCGTTCCTCAGCGACATGACCTATGAGTTTCGCCACTACGCCTATCTGGGTCATGAGGGCGCTGAGATCGCATCGCGTCCGGCCAAGCTGCTGCACGACTATCGCTTCTTCCTGTCGGCCTTTCCGGTTCCGCACACCGTTGCCGCCCTGGGTCTGTGGTTCGGGCTGCGCTTCCGACGGCAGCGACGCGCAACGAGGGCGCTCTGTCTGTTTGCCTTCCCGCTGCTCTACATCGTCTTTATGGGCATGATGAAGGTCACGTTTGTCCGCAACTTTGTGCTGGTCATGCCGTTCCTCTGTCTGTTTTGCGGCCAGGCCGCCGACGAGCTACGCGACCGGCTCGCGACCCACTGGCCAGCCCTCGATCGACTCTGCGGGACGGGGCTGCTCTTGCTCTGCGTCTTCATCCTGCTGCCCAGCTGGCGACAGGCTGTGGCGGCGCTGCCGCAGGTTCGGCTGCGTGGGGAGGACACGCGCAGCCTGGCGCTGGCGGGGCTCGCCGCACGGTTTCCCGGACATCGCCTCGCCGTCCTGGCGGAGCTGCACGTGCATCCGGAGGATCTGGCGCGCGCTCCCAGCACGCTTGCGGGTCAGCACAGCGGACCGCTTGTCGTCTCGATCTCGGATCTGGATGCTGGGGTGCTGCGCACGGCGGGCATCCGCTGGCTGCTCACCGCCCCCAGCGAGGGTCTGGGCGGGGCTCGCGGGCAGCAGACTCACCAGCACCTGCTGGCCCACTGTCCCGTCGAGACCCTGACCCCAGGGCACACGCTGCGCCCCGATGTCCCTATCGGCAATCCGCAGCTCATCTTGCTGGATCTGCACGGCTGCGCCGACCGCTAGGCCGCGTCCCGGCGGTGCCTCTGCCAGCGGCGGGTTGTAGCCAGTGTCGCGCCGCCGGAAGCGCCCGCAAGGGCGCGAAGCGATGGTCAGTAAGGCCCCAAATTTATTATGATATGGGCGATTCTCCGTCGATGACGCCAAGCAAACAAGCGCCCACCCGACCCAGCCAGCCGAGGACAGCGTAAGCGTGCTCTGGTTGCTCCCGGCGCTGACTGCGCTGTTTCACCTGGGCGGGCTTTGGTGTCTGCGCGGCGTCGATCCGGGGCGCCAGGCAGGCTGGGGTCTCTCTGCGCAGCTTGTGGCGTGGCTGATCGCTGGGCTGTGCTGGCTTGCGACCCTCGCACTTTTGCATCGCATGCAAAAATCGCCGCGGCTGGTTTACATCGTGCTGCTGGGTCTGCTGATGCGGCTGCCAGCGCTGTTCTTGCCGACGGTGCACTCGGGCGACATCTATCGCTATCTATGGGATGGACGGGTGCAGGCGGCGGGGCTCAATCCCTATGCCGGGCCTCCTGACGCGGCGCCCTACGTCGGGGTAAAGGCCGCCCATCCCGAGCTCTTTGCGCGTATCAATCACCGCGAGCTACCGACGATCTATCCACCGGCAGCGCAGAACCTGTTCCGGCTGGCTGAGACGCCGCAACGATGGAGGCTCTTGTGTGCTGGGGCGGAGCTTGTGCTGTGGCTTGTGCTGTGGCTTGCGTGTAGCGACCGACGCTGGCTTACGATCTGGATCCTGGCGCCGCTGCCGGCTATCGAGCTGTGGTTGAACGGGCACCTCGACGGCTTTGGCGTGCTGCTGCTCTTGGCTGGCCTGGTGGTGCTACGTCGTTCGTCGGGCGGAGCGGCACTCCCGGGGGCCTTGGCGTTATCGACAGGGCTTGCGGGGGCGCTGCTCTCCCTGTCGGTTCTGGTGAAGCCGCTTTCGCTCGCGGTCGTGCCGGGGGTGGTGCAGACGCTGCGCGGGGCCGAACGGCGACGGTCACTCGTCGGCCTGCTGTTGGCTGGGGCTCTGCTTTCGGCTGCGCTGGCTTGGTGGCCCTACCGTGCGGCGGGTCTGTCGGTCACGCCCAGCCTGGGCGAATACGGTCGTCGCTGGCGAGTCAACGAAGGGGCCTACGCGATCTTGCAAGGCGCGGCTGAGTCGGCAGTGGCCATCGCCTATAAGCCGCCCTATTACCAGCCCTGGCGCCTGCCGCGGGTGGCGCGGCTGATCAATGGTCGCGGTCGCGACACGGTCTGGCCCGACGAGCTAGCCGGTTTTCTGGCGCGGGCAGGGGCCGGTGCGGTCTTGCTGGGTCTGTTGGCCATCGGCCTGCGGCGGAGGCTGCCGTTTGAACACCAGGGCCTGCTCTTGCTCAGCGGCTATGCACTGCTGACCCCGGCGCTGCATCCTTGGTACCTGCTATGGCCGCTCGTGCTGGCGCCGCTGTGGCTACCGGCCGCGCTGCCGATACTTCTTCTGGCGGCGCTCGCTCCGCTCGCCTATCTGCCCCTGCCCGTCGAGTGGGCGGGCGGTGGTCATCACGAGTCGACCTGGGTGCGACTTTGCGAGCACGGCCCGGCCTGGGCGGCGGTGGCCTGGCTGTTCTTCCTGCACCGCCGTCACTGCGCGGGCCAGTCCACCTAGCGGCTGGGCGACGGCCGAGCCGGGGACTCTCCTCGTTCCCTTTTTTGTCGAAGCGACGTAGCTTCGGGGGGCAAGGAGGCGATGACGCACGTGGCCCGCTCGCGCTGGACTGTCCTTCTGGTGTTCACTCTGGTCGCAGGTCTGACCCAGGCCCTGTGGCTGAACTTTGTGCCCATCCTGTCGCAGATCCAGGGGCGCTATCACGTCGACGAGCTCACCGCGAGCTCGCTGATCTTAGTATTCCCGGCGCTGTACGTCGTGCTGTCGCTGCATGCCGGGGCGCTGATCGATCGGCGGGGCTATCGCTACAGCGTCTCTGTGGGCGCGCTGCTCATGACGGTATTCGCTGCGCTGCGCATCTACACCGGCAGCTTCTACGCGCTGCTCATCGGCCAGATCGGCATCGCGGTGGCGCAGCCCTACATCGTAAACGGCATCAGCAAGCTGGTCGCCGACTGGTTCCCGCCCGATCAGAATGCCGCCGCCAATGGCCTGGGCACCGTCGGTCTGTTCCTGGGCATGGCCGCGGGTCTGGGCCTGACGCCGGAGCTTGTCGAGCGCTTCTCGCTGAGCACGACGATGGCGCTGTTTGCCGGTCTGTCGCTCCTGGGCACCGGCCTGTTCCTGCTCTTGGGACACGAGAAGCAGGCCAGTCATCGCGCCGATGCCACGCTGTGGAGCGAGAGCAAGGCGCTGTTTTCCGACCGCAACCTGCTGCGCTTGTTCTTCATCGCGGCGCTGGCGCTGGGATACTTCAATGGCCTGACGACTTGGCTGGAGCTGATCTTGGCGCCGCGCGGCATCAACTCGATGCAGGCCGGGCTGGCTGGGGCGGCGCTGATCGTCGGCGGTATCGTCGGTGCGGCGGTGGTGCCGGCCATCTCGGACAAGCTCGGGCGGCGCAAGCCGTTTCTCCTTTTGTGCAGCCTGGCGGCGCTGATCTTGACGCATCCTTTGTGCTACAGCAGCCAGACCACGATCCTTTACGTTCTGTCTGCCGCGCTCGGCGCTGCGTTCTTGCCCGGCTATGCCCTGCTGCTAGCGATGACCGAAGAAGAGGCCGGCAGCGAGCGAGCCGGTGCCGCGACTGGCGTGATGATGATGACCGGCAACGCGGGAGGTGTCGTCATCAGCATCGCCATGCAGGTACTCAAGGGTGACTCGACGGAGTGGCGCAACGCCATCTGGTTCCTGCTCGGGGTCCTGGTTGTGGCCCTGCTCATCGCCCTGCAGGTGCGCGAGACCGGTCGCGCCCGCGCCCGCGCCTAAGCTCAGCTCGGGCTGCTCTTGCCCGCGTTCCTTCTACCAGGTTCCGTGAGGTTCTGTGATGTCCAGCATCGTCAGTCCTGCCGAAGTCCTTGGCCTTGCCGGGGTCGCCATCGACAGCCGTGTGCGACGTGCCACCGGGCACCTCTCGGACCGCAGCCTCCAGCGCATCGCCGAGCGCCTGCACCGCGACGCGGGAGCGAACGGCGTCGTCTACGATCGCGAAGGGCAGCGCGAGGTAGTGCGCATCCTCCTGCGTCCGCTGCTCATGCTGCGCGAGCAGATGACCTATGTGCACCAGGTCTGTCTGCGCCTGCTCGACAGCTTAAAGCGGCTGCCCGCGCTCTATCTGCATGAGCCGGTGGTGCAGCGCATCCTGCGCATCAGCGAAGCCGAAGCGACCTGGCTGCGCGACATCTGGACGCCGCGCCACGGTCACGACAGTCCGATCTACGGTCGCCTCGATGCCGTCTGCGACTTCGCGAGCGCCAGCTGGCAGGACTCGCTGCAGTTCATGGAGGCCAACCTGTCGAGCGTCGGCGGCGTGCACTACGCTCCCGTCGCTGAGCAGCTGGTGATGCGCGATCTGATGCCGGCTCTACGGGCCCACGATCCCGAGCTGGGGGTTGATCTGCTGCGCGATCAGCGCGAGCTCTTTGCGCAGGTGCTGATCGACCACGCGCGGGCCCTCGGTCGCAGTGCCTGCCAGATCTGCTTCGTCGATCCCAAGTACGAACAGGATGGCCCCGATGAGCCCTCGGCGATCTGTCGTTTCCTGCGTGAGCGCTACGGCCTGACCGTCGCCGATGCCGACCCGCGCGAGCTGCGGGTGGTGGGCGACGAGGTCTATTACGAGGACATGCGCGTCGATGTCGCCTACCGCGACTTCGAGCTGCGCGATCTTTTGGCCATTGAGGCAGAGACCGGCAAAGAGCTGGCCGGCATGCGGCTTCTGTTTCGCCAGAACCGCATGGTCTCGTCCGTGGTCGGCGACTTCGATCACAAGAGCTGCTTTGAGCTGCTCACCGATCCGCAGCTCGCCGAGCGCTTCTTCCCCGCGGAGGAGCTGCGGCTCTTAGAACAGCATGTGCTGTGGACGCGGCTCGTCAGCGACCGTCGCACCAGCCTGCCCGGTCAGCGCGACGGCGAGCTCCTTGAATACGTGCGACGCAATCGTACGCAGCTCGTGCTCAAGCCGAACCGCGACTACGGCGGGCATGGCGTTACCATCGGTGCCTTGACCGAGCAGTCCGCGTGGGAAGCGCGCTTGCAGGAAGCCGTCCGCCTGGCCGACGATCCGCAGCTGTCCTGGGTGGTGCAGGCCGCGACCCGCTTGCCGGTCTGCGAGTTTCCGATCTGCAGCGACGACGGTCGCGTCTTCACCGAGCCCTTCTATACCGTGATGGGCTTTGCAGCGACGGAAAATGGCCTGGGGGCGCTGTGCCGCGCTTCGCAGAAGCAGGTGGTGAACGTGGCGCAGCGCGGTGGCTTGGCGGCGGTGCTGCTCGCCGATCCGCCGCGCGATCTGCGCATCCCCTCCCGCTCGCAGGAGCGGGTCGATGGCACCTATCCTGCGCTGCGCCGCGAGATCGGCGAGCTCAAACACTTAGAGCAGGCCATCTCGCTCCTCGAATGGGATGAGGAGACGATGCTGCCGAGCGGCGGCCGGGAGGAGCGCGGGGCGCAGGTGGCCACGCTGGAGGCGCTGCGCCATCAGCGCCTGACCTCGGATCGACTTGGTGACTTGATCGAGGAGTGCACGGCGGTCGCCGCCGAGCACGATGGCCTGCCACGCGAGCTGATGCTGCTGCGCGAGAAGCGTCGCTTGGCGCTGGCTCTGCCCGAGGAGCTGGTGCGCAGCTATGCCCAGGCGCGCTCGGCGTGCCTGGCGGCCTGGGAGGTCGCGCGGCAGGAAGATGACTATGCCCGCTTCGCGCCGGTGTTCGCCCACTTGCTAAAGCTCGTGGCCGAGCGCGCGAGCGCGTTTACGCAAAGCGGTGAGCTCTACGATGCCGTGCTAGGCGAAAATGAGCCGGGCATGACCCGGGCCCGCATCGAGCCGCTGTTCGCTGAGCTTCGCCAGCACTTGCCGGGTCTGGTGCGGCAGGCGGCAGAGCAGACGGCGGGCGATGCCGATATCCTGCGCGGTCGGCGCTTCGAAGCCGCCGGGCAGTGGCAGATGACGCGCCAGATTCTTTCCGCCATCGGCTTTGACTTCGAGCGCGGGCGACTCGATGCCTCGACGCATCCCTTCACGCTGCTCGCCGGGAGCAACGACGTGCGCATGACCAGCCGCGTCGATGAGAACAACCTGTGGCCGGCGATCCTGACCGCGCTGCATGAGGGCGGCCATGGCCTGTACGATCAGGGCTTCGCCGCGGCCGATGGCGAGCGCTTGCTGGCCGAAGGCGCGAGCACCGGGCTTCACGAGGCGCAGGCCCGGCTGTGGGAGAACCATGTCGGTCGCAGCCGCGCCTTCTGCGAGTTCCTATGGCCGCAGCTGCAGGCGCTGTTTCCGACCGCCACCGCCGGTCTAAGCCCCGAGCTCTTGAGCCGCGCTGGCAACGCCGTGCGACCCGGCGTCAATCGCGTCATCGCTGACGAGCTGTCCTATCACCTGCACATCCTGCTGCGCTACGAGCTAGAGCAGGCGCTGCTCAGCGGTCAGCTCAGCGTGGCCGATCTTCCCAGCGCATGGAACGAACGCTCGCAGGCGCTGCTCGGCGTGACGCCGTCTTCGCCGCGGCACGGTGTGCTGCAGGATGTGCACTGGGCGGTGGGCCTGTTCGGCTACTTCCCGACCTACACCCTGGGCAGCCTGTATGCGGCTCAGCTGATGGCGGCGTACCGTCGCAGCGCCAACATCGAGGTCGAGTTTGCCGCCGGTCAGTTCGGAGGCCTGCTTGGCTTCCTTCGTCACCACATCCACCAGCGCGGCAGCCGCGCCACCGCCGAAGAGCTGATGCGTGACGCGACCTCTGAGCCGCTGGGCACCGCCGCCTTCTTCGCGCACATCAGCGAGCGCCTAGCCGAACCTGTTGCGGCCCCCGTCCACTGGGTCGTCGGTCCTCACGGCCGGTAGGCCGCTCCGCTCCTCCTCCTTGCGGTCGGGGGTCCTCACATACGGTTCTGTTAGGCGCTCTAAGAAGAAGTGAGGTACGTCGTGTCGCACGAGCATTCTGGCGGGTATCCGCAAGACCACGAGCCCAGCGTCCCCGACCCGTCACAGGAGTTTGAAGGTGCGCCGATCGACCCCCGCGATCCCAGCTGTGATGTGCTGATCGTCGGGGCTGGACCGACGGGCATGATGCTGGCCTGTGTGCTCTGCCGCTTTGGCTTGCGCATCCGCTTGATCGATGCCGGTCGCGGCCCGACCCCGTGGTCGAAAGCGCAGGTCCTGCACGCGCGCACGCTGGAACTTTTGGAACAGCTGGGGATTGTCGAGCCGTTCCTGCAGCAGGGCCGGCCGCTGCATACGCTCAGCATGTACACCCCGGACTGCAAGCGCCTGTTTCAGTTCCAAGTCGGCGAGCCGGACAGCCTGTACCCCTACATGCTGAGCCTGCCGCAGCGCGAGACTGAGCTCCTTTTGATCGAACACCTGCAGCGCTGCGGGGTGGTGATCGAAAGGCAGACCCGCTTGGTCGGGCTGAGCCAGGACGACCGCTGCGTGAGTGCGTACTTAGAGCGCGCGGGAGATGGCAGCAAGACCGGCATCCTTTCCCACTATGTCGTCGGCTGCGATGGCTTGCACAGCACCGTGCGACAGCTCCTGCAGATCGACTTTTCTGGCAACACCTACCGGCAGCGAGTGCTGCAGGCCGATGTCCGCATCGACTGGCCGCTGCAGCACGCGGAAGACGAGGTCGTCGGCTTCGTGTCGGAGCATGGGCCGCTGGGCGCCTTCCCCCTGCCGGGGGAACATCGCTATCGTCTCATGGTCTTTGATGGGGGCCTGGCCCCGACGCTGGAGAACTTTCAATACCTCGTGGACTCGCGCGGTCCAGCCGGGGCGCGGGTCAGCGATCCGGCCTGGATGAACGAGTACACCATTCACTGCCGGCTGGCTTCGCACTATCGCTTGGGCCGCGTCTTCCTCGCCGGGGATGCCGTCCATGCCCACAGTCCCTCGACGGGACAGGGGATGAACACGGGCATGCAGGACGCGTTCAACCTGGGGTGGAAGCTGGGGCTGGTGCTCAAACAACGGGGCAATCCCGAGGTCTTGGACAGCTATGAATCCGAGCGCCGGCCCGTCGCTGCCCGGCTGCTGGCGACAACCGATGCGAGCACGCAGGGGCTGCAAGAGCTGCTCACGCTGTACAGCCCGGTGGCGCAGGGTCTGCGCAATGTCCTGGTGCGCTTTCTGGCACCGCTCGGCATGGTGCAACGCAGCGTGTCGCGCACGCTGTCGATGTTGGATGTCAGCTACGAGCCGAGTCCGCTCGTACACGAGGATCACAGCCTGCGGGCCAGCGGATCGATCTACGAAGAAGACAGCGTTGGCCTGCGCAGCTGGATGGCCTTTGGCGATGGACCCAAGCCGGGGCAGCGCGCCTTCGACCACGAGGTGTTCGAGGCAGGGGGCCACCGCGGCCATCGCCTGTTCTCGCTGCTGTCGAGTACCCAGCACACCCTGCTGCTATTTGTCGGGCTGCACGAAACCGAGGACGCCTACCAGCGCGTCGCCGATCTGGCGCGCAGCATTCGCGACCGACACGAGCACAGCGTGCTGCCGCTTCTGGTGCAGATCAGCCCCCTGCCGCAGGGACACGGGGTCAAGCTGTGGGATGGTCCGCTACTGTTTGACCGCAAGGGCGGGCTGCATCAGCGCTACGGGGCCCGCAGCGACTGCCTGTACCTGATCCGCCCCGATGGGCACATCGGCTATCGCAGCCAGCCCGTCGACCTGCTCAAGCTCGAAGCCTATCTGCAGCGGCTCTTTGTCGCGAACCGGGCATAAGGCCCGACCCGCGCCCCACACTCCCGATCCTACGTGCGCTCGATGGCGGGGAATCCTCCTCCGCCCGCTGCGCAGGTCGCGCACCGGCCGTCGCGGTCCCCCCGTCCCACCCCGCGGCCGGAGCGGCCGGTCTCGCTACTGCGCGAGCGAGCGGATGTGCTCGCGGAGAGCCGCGACAACCTGCGGCTTAGCATCCAGATCGGGGTTCGGCGGCATCGCGGGGCTCTTGCCGACGGCCATGCCACCGCTCTTGATGATCGTCTCGATCTGGCTATCGGTGATGCTGCTCTGCCAGGCCTTGTCTTGGAAGTTGCGCGGCTTGGGAGTCAGCGCGACAGCGCCTGGGCCATCGCCGGCCCCACGCGGCCCGTGGCAGGTGACGCAGCGGGTATCGAACACGGTCTTGGCCTCTTGGCGTGCCGCCTCGGGAATGCTGCTGCCACCACCGGCCTTGTTGCACGCCGGAGAGAGGGCCAGGAGGCCAAGGCAGAACGCCAGGGTAGTTCGGGTCATGGGATGTCTTCTTTCGTGGAACGATCGATGGGGTTGCAGTTCATCCACGGGCGCGATGGGCTGCGCAAGAAACCTTGGATGCTTCGTCGCAGATCGAATGCAAAAACACTGCCAATGATCCCTCGCACCCGGCGCAGAGCCGGCGTGATCCGCAGACAAGGAGATGCCTGACCGCGACCGCGACCACGCGAAGAGGATGCCGCCGCGCTATCGGCACAGCGCGTGCAACCCCAACGGCCGAGACACCTCGATGACCGAAACGTCCCTGCCTACCCTGCCCCCGCCCGGCGAGCGCGAGCCCTCCCGAGCCCGCTCCCTGCACCTGCCGGTTTTGCAGGAGCCGTGCGGCCTGGGCTTCGCATCGCCGCCTCGGCACGAGACCTTGCAGGATGGCCACCAGCGAACCATCACCTACCTACGCATCTCGCTGACCGATCGCTGCAACTACCGCTGCACCTATTGCATGCCCAGCGAGGGAATCGAGCTTGTCCCCAAGGCCGATATCCTTCGTTTGCCAGAGCTTGAGGAGATCGTCTCAGCGCTGATCCGCGTCGGAGTCCGTCGCGTGCGGCTGACCGGAGGCGAGCCCACGGTACGCAAAGACTTGGTGGATCTGGTGGCGCGCTTGGCCGGCCTGGGTCTTGCGGATCTGTCTCTTTCTACCAATGGCCAGCGCCTGACGGAGCTCGCGCAGCCGCTGCGCCGCGCCGGACTTCATCGCATCAATGTCAGTCTGGACACCCTGGATGCCGCGCGGTTTCGCCGGGTGACGCGACGGGGTCAGCTGGCGCAGGTACTCGCCGGGCTAGAGGCCGTGCGCGCCGCCGGCTTCCGCCATACCAAGATGAATACCGTGGCCATGCGGGGCTTCAACGACGACGAGGTTGCCACGCTCTGTCGCTACGCATTTGAGCGCGACTTCATCCCGCGGTTCATTGAGCTGATGCCCATCGGCGAAGGCACGCTTGGGTACCCAGGTACATTCTTACCAACAACAGAGCTGCGGCAGATCTTGCGGCGTGAGTTTGGATCGCTGTGCGCCCTCAGCGCGGCAGAGGACCGGCCGCCCGGCGTGGGCCCGGCCCGCTACGTCGGTGTGTCCTATCAGGGACAGCCCCGTCGCGTCGGACTGATCAGCGCCGTAAGCGAGCCCTTTTGTGACTCCTGCAATCGCATTCGCCTGAGCGCGACGGGTTCTCTGCACACCTGCCTGGCGTATGACGATGCCACCGAGCTTGCCGATCTCCTGCGCAGCCAAGACCCGGCCCTGCGCGAACCACTCGCTCGTCAGCGGGCCCTACGTGATCGCATCCAGACCGTGCTGCAGCGCAAGCGCAGCGGCCACGCCTTCACCAGCGCAGGCTGCGGCGGCCCGGCCAAGCACATGGTCGCCATCGGCGGCTAGGTGTTTGTTGAAGTATTGGCTCAGTAAGGCTTCAGCAGGCTGCTAATTGTCATGGTAACTACAAATCAACATACTAAAATGTATTAAAAAATATAAATATTTTATTTATTTTTGAGGATTGTTTGATTACTGCAACAAGCTCCTAGTTGGTTTCTGTCAGCTGCCCGCGCCGCTGCCTGGCAAGCCCGGCCCGAACCGCGGCCCCTAGCCCCTCGCAAGTCGTGTACTGGGACTGCGATTCTTTGCTTGAGATCACGGCAGCCCCGCCAGCTTGTGCAGCTGCAGGGTGAGTCGGTAGCCGTGCTGTTTCGATGCATCGATACAGACGGCGAGGTTCGCGGTGTTGGCGCCTGGATCGCGGTCGTCGCGCGGCATGACGAAGACCGCGGCGCCGGGTCGCGGACGCGCGATGCGAGCCACCCGATTGCGGACCTGGGTCGAGCGCATCGGCAGCCCGTCGGCGTCCACTTCACCGGCCGCCAAGACATACTTGTACGCGCTGATCCTTCTCTCTAGCCTGGCGTCTAGGCGCGGCGACTTCGGGCTGCAGACGATGGTGATCCGATCGTCCTCGGGAAGCTCGACCCACAGCGTGCCGGACGTCTCGATCTGCACGCGCAGGCCGCGGTGAAGCAGCGCCCGCACCAGCGGCGCGATGTTCTGGCGAAACGGCTCACCGCCGGTCAGCACCACCAGATCACAGCACGCTGGACGCAGCTGCTCGACTCGGCTCAGCAGATCGAAAAGACCAGGGCGCCACGTCGAGCTCTCGAATTCGGTGTCGCACCAGAAGCAGCGCAGGTTGCAGCCCGCGAGTCGAATGAACAGCGCGGGCTGGCCGCTAAAGGGTCCCTCGCCCTGGAGGGTGTAGAAGACCTCCTGGACCCAGAGCTCTTGGCCGTCGTCGAGAACCTGCTTGCGCGAAGGGTTGGTACCAAACATCGGTCATCAGGGATGTCGCCACGAGCAGTGCGTGTCGTGAACGAAGAAGAGAAGCGTTTTTGCCGGGCAAGTCGCGGCGAACGCGCTTGCGGGAACGGAGATACCTCGCAGCTAACCACCGCTCATGGAGTGGATCCAGATAGCTCTCGCCGAGCGCGGACGATGAGCGGATCTTCGACCTGCGCCTCTGCAAAGCCTCGCTGCCGCAGCAGGCATGCATGACAGTGCCCACACGGGGGATACACCCCCTCGTAGCAGGTGTGAGTGAAGGCCAGGGCATCCATCGCGCCGGCAAACTGCGTCGCCAAGAGAACCGTCTCGCGCTTATTGAGCTGGATGAGTGGCGTGGCAATGTGAAGCGGTGCTCCCAGGCCCGCGCTCAGCGCGGTCTCCATGGCCTGGATGAACTCCAGGCGGCAGTCGGGATAACCGCCGAAGTCTTCTTGGCTGACGCCGATGACGAGGACACTGGCGCCAAGGACGTAGGCGCGGTTGGCAGCGACGGTAAGAAAGAGAATATTCCGGCCCGGCACGAAGGTCGCCTCCAGCCCGCCGGGCAGCGCATCGACCGACGCGTAGCGATCCACGTCCTGCGCCTGGTTGGTGAGCGGACTCAGGCCGGCGAAGATCGGCCCGAGGTTCATGATCTCAAGCGGCACACCCGCCAGCTTGGCGACCTGGGTCGCCGACTGCAGCTCACGGGCGTGGCGCTGCGAGTACGAGAAGCAGAGCGCGCTCACTCGCATGAATCGGCTCAGGGCCCAGAACAGGCAGGTCGTGCTGTCTTGCCCGCCAGAGAGAATGACGAGGGCGTGTTGTGTGGAGTAGTCCGATTCACTCATGGCGGAAACCCTAGTTCGATGGCTCGGCTCGCGACGCTTTCGTGGAAGGCGCCGAGTCTATCCCCAGCCTTCTTGGCGCAACGACAAAAATTGCGACGCGCGGTGGCCGATCCGTTCCGCCAGATGCCGACTCTGATGGCAAGGCCCCAAGGTGCGGGGCATCCGCTTCGGGGGTTCTACTCGTGCGGGGCGGCGGGGATCGTCACGGGGCCTGGGTCAGGGTAGTCAGACGGGTCAGGGTCTCGCTGCTCTTGCTGCGTTCCATGAGGTCCAGGAAGGAAAGGACGTCGGGCAAGTTGGGTGGGATGGGCCGCAGGCGCAGGAGGGCGGTGCGCGAGCCACCAAAGTTGCAGGGAAACTCGCCGCCCATCGGCAGCTCGCCATAGGCTTCAAGGAGGCGACTGGTCCACAGCGCGCGCGGGGCGGCGAGGCCCCCTAAGCGGCAGGAAACCCAGGCCAGCGTGGCGACGTTGAGGCGGGCACTGAGCCGACTGCACAGCGGCCACAGCGTCTCCAGCCCCGCCTGGGCCTCGCGAAACTGCCCGAGCGCGCACAGGCTCTCGCAGCGATCGATGCGTCCCACCAGATGATCGGGCGCAAGGGCAAGTGCCTGGTCAGCCGCCCGCAGAGCCGCGGCTGGTTGCCAGAGCCGCTCATGCGCGAAGTTGGCGAGGGCGATGAGGGCGGCGGCCAGGCTCTCGGGACGGCGGTGGATGGCGCGCAGCCGAGTCTCCGCCTGTTCGTACAATGGCTTTGCTTTATCCGGATTACCGGATAATTCCAGGAGTGCAGCCTGCGTCCATACCAAGGTGGCTAGCCAGCTCTCATCGCCGATGGCGGTGAATACCTCTTTGGCCTGACCTAGCTCATGGCGAGCCCGTTCGTAGTCGCCCTGCCGTGACGCCAGCACCGCCAGTCGCACCAGCCGACGGCCTTCGCGCTGCTGCGGGGGACGCTTGGGCAGAAGTCGTAGCAGCGGGGCACCGCTGCTGGTCTGCTGCGTGATGGGGACGATGACTTCGCCTTCGCAGCGATAGCTGGAGGCATAGTCGATCAGCAGGGCGACCTCATCGGCGCTGCGCGTCTCGGCATCCACGTCCCAGATGCAGACGACGCTGTCGAGGCTGACGCTGAGCAGGCGGCGTCCATCGGGGCTGAAGCAGGCACCTCGCACCGGACCGGCATGGCCGCGCAGGATGGACAGCGCGCGCCCGCCCCGCGCATCCCAAATGCGAACCGTGTGATCGCGGCTGGCCGTTGCGACACGCTGACCATCCGGACTGAAATCGACGGTGCGCACGTACTCGCTATGTCCCTTGAGCTCGGCGAGAAGGCGCCCGCTGTCGGGCTCCCAGATGCGCGCCGTCTGATCGCGGCTGCCCGTCGCTACGCGGCCCCCCTGCGGGGCATAGACCGCGTGCTGCACGCCGCCCATGTGACCGCTGAGCTTGCGCAGTAAGCGCGGCGGCTGCAGGGCAAAGATGCAGGCCGTCTGATCTTCCGATGCGGTGATCAGCGCCTGGCTGTCAGGACGAAAAGCCACGCTGTTGATCAGGCCGGTGTGGGCGCGCAGATCGGCGATGAGCCGACCACCCCCAACATCGAAGACCTGGACTGCCCCCCCGGACGTCCCGACGGCAAGCAAGCGCGTATCGGGGCTGCCAGCCAAGCAGCAGATGCGGCTGCCCAAGGTGGCGGAAAAAAGCTTCTGTCCGCGCTCGGGCTCAAAGACGGAAAGCGTAGAGGCGCTAGCCGTGGCGGCCCAGCGGCCATCGCTGCTCAGCTGGACGTGATTGACGGCCCCGCCATTCCCCGCAAGCTCAGCGAGGGGGGCGCCGGTCTCGCCATCCCACAGCCGCGCCGTCTTGTCATTGCTGCCGGTCAGGATGCGCCGACCATCCGCCGTGACATCGAGGTCAAGGATGGCCCCGCCGTGACCGATCAGCGCATGACGATCGCAGCCGGTCTGAGCATCCCAGATGCGCGCAGTCCAGTCTTGGCCCGCGGTGACCACGCCCTGCCCGCCCGCGAAGTAGCGAGCCCGATCGACCGGACGCTGGTGCCCGCGAAGCTCGACGGCAACAGTTTCCTGCGTCAGATCCCACAGGCGCGCGGTGGTGTCATCGCTGCCGCTGGCCAGCAGGGCCCCGTCGGGATGGAAGGCCAGCTCAGTGACCGGCCCGAGGTGGCCATGCAGCACATCCAGCGGCCGACCAGTGCTCGCATCCCACAGCCGTACGGTGCCATCCCAGCTCCCCGTCGCGATGGTGCCGCCATCGGGGCTATAGCGCGCCGTGCTGAGCGCATTGCTGTGCCCAACCAGATCGAAGAGCTTGCGCCCACCCGCCACATCAAAGACGCGGGCGCGCTGATCGTGCCCAGCAGTCAGCAGATAGCGGTTGTCGGGACTGAAGGTGACACAGACCACCGAGCTCTCGTGATCTTGCACCAGCGCGTGCTCGGCCATGCTCCACAGATTGACGATGCGGACAGAGCCATCGTGCGCGCTGATCGCGATGCGCAGACCGTCGGGAGAGAAGGTGCAGGAGAGCATCGGCCCCGCCGCCTCTTGCGACGAGCAGACGATGCGTGAGCCCTCGCCCTGTACATCCCACAGCCGCGCCGAGTGATCTGAGCTGCAGGTCAGGACGCGGCCCCCATCGGGGCTGAAGCAGCACTCGCGCACGGTGTCGCTATGACCGCGCAGCTCGCGCAGTAGCTTGCCGTTGTGCGCCGACCACAGGCGGGCCACCGCGTCTTCGCCAGCCGTCAGGATCAGGTTGCCATCCGGGCTGTACAGCGCGAGCTCCACGCCTTCGCCGTGCCCGCGCAGGCTGGCGATATGGTGGCCGCTGCCGACATCCCAGATGCAGGCCAGGCCGTCGGCACCCGCCGTCAGCAAGCGTCGGCCATCGGGGCTAAAACACAGTCCGCGCAGCGCCCCTTGATGACGCGAGAGCACAGCCAAGAGCTCGCCCCGCTGTACGCTCCACAAGGCTGCGGTGCCATCCCGACTGGCGGTGGCGAGGATGGTGCCAGTGCGGTCAAAAGCGACGCGCTGCACCCGATCGCGATGGCAGACCAAGATGCTGCGCAGCTGAAGACAAGATCGCAGCGCATCCTTCAGCAGGTAGCGCAGCATGGGATGACGCGAGCCCTCGCGATAGGCCCGCTGCAGCCACAGCGCTCCGCGGTGCGGATGGCCATCCAAGAGCTCCTGCCGTCCCTGCTCGACATAGGTCGAGAGCAGCTGCTGCCGCAGCTCTTCGTAGGCCGTCGCCAGGCGCAGCGCAGCTTCCTGCTTCGCGGCCAGCTCGGTTTCCTGCTGCTTGCGACCCGACTCGTAAAACTCCAGCTCCAGCCGCGTCAGCTCGCTGGCTCGACGGCTGTGGAAGTCGCGCAAGAGGTCGATATCCGGTGGCCGCCACAGCCGCCCGGGGGGCCGACCGCTCTCTTCCCACAGCCGCGTGGCTTCCGCGATGCGCTGGTGCAGGCGATGATCTTGGCGGCCGCTGTCGATCCACTCGCGCAGCGGTCGCCAGTGCTCGAACAGCGCCTCGTGCGTGACCTCAGCCATGATGCTTTTGCCATCGGCGGAAAGAAACAGCGTCACCAGGCGCGTGTCTTCCGTCGAAAAGCGGCGCAGCACGGACAGCATGTCCTGTTCGGCGTCGCCGTATCCGCAGAGATCGGGAATCGCCATGCGCCGCCGCGTGTCGCGGGTGCCCTCGCCCAGCTGGACCAGTCGCACCAGAGCGCGACGCAGCAGGCTCTTTTCCCCCTCCGGCAAGAGGTCGTAAAGCTGCTGCGCCTTACCGGCTAGCGCGCCGCCCACCCCACCGATCTCGCGCAGCCGCTCACTGGCTGTCTTGCCGGCCTGCAGCCCCTCCCACACCCGGCTCAGCGCGAACTCTAAAAGCGGCAGCGTGCCCTGGTTGCCACGCGCCTGTTCCAAGAGCTGCTCGACGGTATCCGGATCGATGGGGCAGCCTGCCCGACGAGCCGGCTCAGAGATGGCGCGGCGCAGCTCGTCTTCGCTCATTGCCCCAACTACGACGCACTGGTCAGCGATCAAGCGGTTGAGATCGGGATGACGCCGCAGCGTCTCGCCCAGGAAGTCGCTGCGCAGCGTAACGATCACCGACACCTGTCGCCCGGGATCTTTGGCCGCCAAGCTGAGCAGCTGCAGAAATGCCTCGCGCTCCCGCTCGTCGCGGCACAGCGTATAGATCTCTTCCAGCTGGTCGACCACGATGAATAGCGGCGAGCTGTCAATGTCAGGCAGCGCCGAGGCAAAGAGGTGCAAGCCATCCCACTTGCCGTGGCGATTTTCGGCCAAAAGATCGTCGCAGAGCCGGCGGTAGGCACCCAGCTCGAAGGCGACGCTGCCCCCCCGCGCAGCCGAGCCGCTGCTGATTTGAAGCAGGGCGCGGGCCAGCGCTTCCACCGGATGCGAGCCCGGTCGCAGGAGCGTAAACCGCACCGGCTTGGGTCCGGGGATCGGCCGCCCGACAAGCGTCGCCAGCAGACCCGCCCGCACCAGCGAAGACTTGCCCGAACCGGAAGGTCCGACGATGCCCAGAAGCCGCGTCCCCAGCACCTGCAGACCCAAAAGGCGCGTCCAGACCGTCTCGATCAGCGCCTCGCGACCAAAGAACACCCCGGCATCCTCGATCTCAAACGCCGACAAGCCGCGATAGGGACTGGGCAGGCTAGCCGCCGGAGACAGCGTCGCCTCAGCCGCCCGGCAGCGCTCCTCATCAAAGCTGCGCAGCGCCGCCAGGATCTGCGGATGCTCCGCCCGATCCAAAAGCAGTGTCAGCTTGGCCATACGGTCCATCCCGTCGCTGACCCGGCTGGCGACGCCCGGGAAGTGATCCCCAAGCAGCGCCATCAAGTCGGCATCCGACAGCAGGACCTTCTGCAGAAGCTGACGCAGCGCAGCGCGACTGAGCACGGCTCCTCATCTTACTTCCGGCTCGCCTAGCAGAAACAGCGTTTCGGTAAGGGAGACGCGAGCTTGCGAGGGCGAGTAAACTCAAGGGGTGCTCCCCGCTCGCCTCCGCTTGTTTCTAGCTGTGGCCGCACTCTGGGTCGGGCTGTTCGGCTTTGGCCTGGCTCTCGACGAACGGGTGGACGGGCCCTGGGTGCTCACGGCGCCGACGCTTTTGCGGCTGGGTGCGCTGGGCCTGCCGCTTGAGGATGGCTGGGCCGGACTGCGGGCCGGCTCGACGCTGCTCCTGCACAGCGATGCCCTGCACCTGGCTTCCAACCTCGCCGCCTGGGCCCTGATCCTGCTTAGCTATCCGCGGTCGATCGCGCCCCGTCGGTTGCTCGGAGTGTTTGTCGTCGGTGGACTTATCGCTGCGCTGGGCAGCATCGCTGCTTATTCGCAGGTCGGCGGCGTGTCGGTGGGACCGTCGGGGGCGCTCTGTGCCTGCCTGAGCTTTGCGCTGCTCCAGCCCGCGCGCCGGGCAGTCAAGCTGCTGTGGCTGCTGCTCGCGCTGGCCTTCTTAGTCGGTGGTCAGCTGGCTAGCGGTGATCAAGGGGCCCACGTGGCGGGCCTCCTCGCGGGCGGCCTGCTCGGCTTTTGGCGACGCCCCCGCCCAGCGGCCCGCAGCCCGCAGCCCGCAGCCCCGGCCTGACGAGCCGCCTAGCCTCGGAGGTCCGCCGAGTGCTGGTCGCCCCAGCGAGCGCTCTTTGCGCTTGGCAGCGGGGGAGTCACCCCTTTAGGATGAATCCGTGATCCGACGAAAAACTCCCGCTCCCGCTCGTAGCGCCGCCTCATCCCGCCGTTCCCCCGCTGTCCCCGTCGCCGCTGCGCCCGCTGCCCCGACCTCGGCGAGCCACGAGAAGTTCCTCAAGATGCATCGCCGCGAGATTCGCGAGCGGGCCGCTCTCCTGCGTCGCCTTGGCTATACCCGCGACGCGGCCGCCGAGCGCCTGCAGCGCTACGAAGCCTGGGAGTACGAGCCGTTCCACACCTCGCCGCTTTTTGACGAGGTGCAGACCATCGTCAGCGAGGTATTCGCCCCCAGCCAGCCCCGGCAGTACACGCTGTCGCCGGAATAGCGCCCGCGCCAGCACCAGATGGAAGCCTGGGCAGGCGAGCAGACCCAAACAACGGATCGTGAATGACCGGTCGTAAGCGAACAGGCGAGGGAGGCAGTAAGCCCAAGGGTGGGCGAGCCCCGGCAGATGCCGCGGCCGAGGTCTCGATCACCCCGCCGCGCGAGCTCTTGGCGCCGGTTGAGCTCTGCGCCGTCGACGGACGCCTGAGCTCTCTGGCCCGTGGCTTCTCCCGCCGACCCTATGTCCGCGCCGAGCTGACCGCCGCCGTGGGCCGTCGCAAGCGCTGGAACTTCGTCTTCATCAGTCACCCCGAGGTGCTGGTGGCACTCGCGCTCAGCAGCGCCGACTACGCCGGCCTGGCCTTCCTGTGGCTCTACGATCTGAAGGCCAGCCGCTTCGCCGATTTTGAGCAGATGGTGCCGCTTGCCCGGGGCGTCAAGCTGGGTGCCACGCTCGACGATGAAGCCGAGTTTCGTCACACCCGCATCCATGCTCGCTGGCAGCGCCGCGGAACCGACATCGAGGTCACCGCGACCATCCCCGACATGGGTGGCTCGCCGGTCTCGCTGCAGCTCCGCTTTCCCCTGTCGCCCGAGGACGAGCACCTGTACCTCGTCGTGCCGTGGAGCGACACGGTGTTCAACTACACCGGCAAGCTGACCGCCATCCCGGCCAGTGGCGAGCTCTCGGTCGGCAGCCAGCGCTACGTCTTTTCGCCCGAGACCACGACCGCCAGCGTCGATTTCACGCGCGGCGTCTGGCCATATCGCATCGCCTGGCACTGGGCCTGCGGCAGCGGCCTGATTCCTGATCGCCGTCCCGGAGCCGCAGGTGGCGAGACCCCGGCACTCCGTCGCCTTGGCCTTAACTTCGGAGCCGGCTGGACCGACGGCACGGGCGTCCTTGAAAACGCGCTGTACGTCGACGGCCGCGTCTATCCGCTGTGGGAGCCGATCGCCTTTACCTTCGACACCGCCAATCTGCGGGCCCCCTGGCGGCTGCGCACGCCCAACTCCGATCGCGTCGATCTGACCTTCACGCCCGTCTACAGCCGACGCCAAGACACCAACTTTTTCATCATCCGCATGATGCTCGATCAGGTGATGGGCCACTTCTCCGGCCGCATCGCCATCGATCGCGCCGACGGCGAGCGCGAAGTGATCGAGCTTGACGGTCTGCCCGGCATCGCCGAAGACCACTTCGCACGCTGGTAGTCCGCCCCCCCGCCGCTCCGTCGGTCGACAAGTCGGTCGTTCCCTCCGTCCCAGCGCCAGATTACGATGGAAGGATGGCGAAGTCGGGGGACGCGTCCACGGACAAGGGGGCGGCAACGCCGCGCGGCTGGGGAGCAGGCGCCCGCGCTGCCGGGACCGCGATCAAAAGCGAGGTCGCACCGCTGGCCTCGCGCCTGGGTACCGCGGTTGAGCGTGGCGTGACCACCGTCGGTCGAGCGCTCGAAGATCCCACCGAGGGCAAGGTCAGCGAGGTGCTATCGCAGACCGCGCTCCCAGCCATCGAAGCCGACGCGCCACTCGCCTCGCTGACCAGCCGCCTCGATCGCGAAGCCGATCTGTGGCGCGGCGTGGCCATGCGCCAGCTAACCCGTGCCGCCTGGATGGATCGCATCGCCATGCTCGGCGGAGTCGGCACCTTCATCGCCCTCCTCGTGCTCGCCGTCATCGCCGCCTTCCGCGCCCTCTTCGCCAACACCAGCGGCGCCAGCGGCCTCGCCGTCGCCGTCCTGCTCGGCGTCGGAGCCGTCCTCACCGCCGGCGGTAGCTTCCTGCTCAGCCGCGTCGCCAACCGCATCCGCCAAGGCCAAATCGACATCGCCCGCGAAGCCCTCTCCCGCGCCGACCAGTGCGAGCTCCGCCTCCACCGCATCGGCGTCGTCCTCGAACTCCGCTCCATCGACGCCGACACCTACAAAGCCTCCCTCAGCCAGCTGGAGTCGGAGATCCGCGCCGACTGAGCGGGTATTCGGCCCACCACAGCGCCGGGGTTACAGCTTGCGAGCGTGACTGGGCGCAGCGTCGTTCAGGGCACGGACGAGGCGGCCGACCTCGGTCGAGGGATTGGCGGGGATGGGGGTGCCGGCGTCCGCGTGATGCTGTGCGACGCGCTCGGCATGAACGACGGCTTGCGGCCACTTGTCGACCAGCCCGTCGATGGCGGCGCAGAGGGTGTCGGCGCTCTTGGCATAGTCGCAGCCGATCGCCTGTTTGACGGCGTGCTTGGCGGCAGAGCCGTCGAGCAGATCGGTGCGGGTGCTGTAGGCGATATGCAGCAACAGCCAGTATTCGAAGCAGGGCGAGGAGTGAGCCAGCTCGACGCCGCGTGCCTGGGCAAGCTGCACGATGTCGTTCCAGTGTCCCTGGCGCTGAGCGACATCGGTGTCGATGACGGCGAAGACATGATCATACCGCTGGGGTTCATCGATGCGCAGCGCGTCGCGTTTGGCGCGCCGGGCGTGGTCGCGGACGAACGCGGCAGCCTGTTCGATCAGGCGGCGGGGATCGGACGCCTCGCCCGCTTCGATGCGGATGTGGATGGCCTTGAGCGACAGCAGGCCGCGGAGGCGATCGAAGTAGTGCGGCTCGGTGACGGTGCCTTCGGTGACGATCAGAAACGCATCGCCGGGCTGGGCCAGTGCCGAGCGCGCGGTACGGGCCCGCTTGCGCGCCAGGCTGTCGGCCATCGGTGCGCGCCACCAGTCGCGGTCGTAGTCGCCGGCGTCAGCCACGGCGCGCCTTTTTCCCGGGGCTCTTCAAAGGCGCGGCGGACGACGCGGCGGCCGATGCAAAGACGCCCTCGGGCAGGAAGGGGACAGCGCCGTAGCGGCCCGACAGGTAGCCACGCGTCAAAGACTCGCCCTTGCGCGGCTGGTAGTCGGACAGCGGATACAGGTGCGCGGCGCCCGCGTCATCTTTGTCGGTAAACCAGATCTGATCGCGCCGCAGCAGCGCAGTGTCGAGCAGCAGCGGGTTGTGCGTGGTGAACAGAAGCTGGGCACCCTCCTGGTTCGTATCGCTGCTGAAGTAGAGGCGCAGGAGCTCGCGCACCATCAGCGGATGCAGGCTGGTGTCGAGCTCGTCCAGGCAGAAGATCTTTCTCGCCTTGAGCAAGATAAGCCAGGGTCCCAGCAGCGAGAAGAAGCGTCGGGTGCCGGCGGACTCCCGATCCCACGAAAACGGAACATCGCTGCCGCTGCCCCGGTGAGTCAGCTCCGGAATCTTCGGACCCTGCTTGAAAAACTCAATGTCTTGGAGTTGCTCTCGCTGAACGTCCTTGTCGTATTCATGCGCGAGCCGAGACGACCGGGCGGGCGTCCAGTCCACGGCCTGGGCATCGGTTACACCCAGGTCCGCATGGCGCAGGAGCTTCCGAATGGGGTCTCCGAATTCGGCCACCGTCAAGCCCCAAAGCGTCGAGCTGAAGAGCATGCCGATTGGGTTGGCTGTACTCATGTCGGCAAGTTGGAGGTCGTTTGTCAGCCAGTTGTAGACCGGCTCCAAGTCAGTGCGGTTGTTGGCGATGGCCTTCGAAAGGAACAGGACGTTGGGCAGGGTGTAGCCCTCTAGCTGCGGGTCGCGGCGGAAGCCGCTCGGCCGCTCGGGCGAGAAGTGGTAGCGGTCGGCCTGGGGATCGTAGTCGCGGCTGAACCAGAGCTGCTCCTTGGCCTTGGGCGCGGCGCGCAGCGACTCGTGCCAGATGCGCTCGCGCGTGGCGGCGACGCGGTATTCGTAGCGCACGTCGCCCGCGACAAAGGCGATGGAAAAGGCGGTCGGGACCTGCTCTTGACCGGGGCAGAGCGCAAACGGCTCGATCTGTTCAATCGGCTCCTTGCGGTCGGTGATCTTGGCCGAGGTCCGGACCAGCTCGCTCAGCGCCCCAAGCGCCTGCAGCACCGTCGACTTGCCGCTGGCGTTGGCGCCGTAGAGCACGACGCCCTTGAGCCAGCGCCCCCCCGCGATCCCGGGCAGCTTGCGTTCGATGACGTTGCCAGGCAGCGACTTGTCCTGGCTGCTGGCGGCCATGTTCAGGGTTACGCGGTCGCGAAAGCAGCGGTAATTGGACACCGAGAACTGCAGAAGCATGCCGCCATGCTACCAGGAACCGGCCCATTTCGGACATTTGGTGCAGAAAATCTGCGGCTTTTGGCCGATGTTTGCAGAAAACAGCGGGGCTGGGCGCGGCGCGGGCCACCGCCGGCGGGGAGGATTTTCATGCGCTCGACGGGGCTGTGGGAAGATCCGATAGGCAGGTAGTTAGGGCTGTGTCTGATTGAATAACTGGGCAGCTTCTTGTCGTATATCACTAAGCGCTGTGTCGATGTGCTCCGCATGACGACAAAAGGCTGAATCCCATGGAGCTGCAACGGCAACCACAGGCGAAGACCGCGAGCTTCGCGTGATAGCTCAGGGCTGATTTCGTAGAAATCGGGGAGCTCGTGCCGCTCTGTGTTCACTGGCAGATACTCGGCGCCCATGGAATGTGCGCGGTACAGGGTGTTTAGGTCTTTAACCAGGAGACACCCAGTACCGTAGGGGAGACCAAGCCCCTTGTGCGGATCCAGAACGATTGAATCGGCCCGCTCAAGACTGCAAAGTAGGCTGCGACCTTCAGGGGTAATAACGAAAAATCCGCCATAGGCCGCATCGACATGCAGCCACAGCCCGTGGTGGGCTGCGAAATCCGCGATAGCCGTCAGATCGTCGATCGCTCCGGTATTCGTCGTTCCCGCCGAAGCGACAATCATAAACGGGCGCAGACCGTGTGCTTTGTCATCTAAAACAGCGGCTTCAAGTGCGCTGAGATCAAGCCGGAACCACGCATCGCTCGCGACGGTACGCACATTGGCTGCGGGAAATCCTGCCAGCTGGGCCGCCTTACGAGCGGATACGTGTGCTTGGTCTGAAACATAAATAATGCTGTTCAGGAAATCGGCCGGCAGGCGGTTATGCCGGGCAGTATAGACGGCGATAAAACTGGCGAGGGAACCACCGCTTGTCAAGATACCGCCGGATTCACACGGAAAGCCGACGATCTGGCACAGCCAGCGAATCACGCTCCATTCGATCCTCACCAGGCCGGGGGCCATAAATCGTAGGCCCACAAATCGATTGACGGTCTTGACGATAAAATCCCCAAGGGCCGCACTAAAGACTCCGCCCCCCGGGACAAATCCCAGGTAGCCCGGGCCGGCGCTGTTGACGCCCGGCGGAATGACTCGGCGAAAGAGGGTATCCAGGGTCTCCTCCAGCGGACGTCCCCACTGCGGCGGATCGGCTACCGCCTCGGGAGCCAGCGTCTGAAGGTCACTGGCTGGCTGCTCGGCAAGGGTCGCAAGATGGCTGATGATCCGTTGGCCGACTGCAGCCAGCATCCTCTCAAGCTCTTCAACCGAAGGCTCTAACGCAATCATGCGGGTTGTCCTCCTGCGCCAAGAGATGCGGTCCCGTCGCCAAGACAGCGCCGCTCGCCGACACGCCGTCCGATAAACCGGCGCGTACAGTACGTCGCCTGGCTGCTATCCCACAAGCGGCTCACGGATCGGCTGCACAGAAGGCGAGTTTCGCGACGGAACCTCTGCTTCTTTGAACGACGAGGATCCGCGCGGGCAACGCACGGCCGCCGCCGAATATGTAAACACCCGCCCAGACCCGTCGTGCCCCGCCGCACTGCACACTCGTTGTGTTGTAAAAGATAGGCCGGATGGCCGCTGGCGATTCTGGATTGACGACAGGCAATGCGGGGCGTGCTGTGCCCCCGGCGGAGAGTCGCGTTTACCCCCGCGCGCTCGTCGCAGCGGCGCCAGCGATCGGGCTCGCGCTGCTCTTGCTGCTGCCGTTTTATCGCAAGGCCTACACCATGGACGACACGCTGTTCATGCTGCAGGCCCAGCAGCTGCTGCGCGACCCGCTGCATCCCACGGCGCTGGATGTTGTGTGGGCCGAGGTCCCGCAGCGGCTGTCGGCGATCATGCCGAGCGGGCCGGTGATGGCGTATCTGCTGTGGCCGGCGGCGGCGCACGGTGGGGCGGAGTGGCTGGCGCATGGGGTGCAGTTGCTGATGCTGGCCCTCGGGCTGTGCGCGACTTCAGCGCTTTCGCTGCGGCTGGGCTATTCGGCGCTCGGGGCGCGGCTGGCGGCGCTGCTGGTGGCGACGACGCCGGCGGTGCTGGGGATGGCGGGGACGGTGATGCCGGACATCCCGGCCATGTCGTTTGGCGTGCTTGCGCTCGATCTGTTTGTTGGCTTCACGCAGGCATCGCACCCGATTCGAAAGCTGGCCTGGGGTCTCTCTGCCGCGCTCTCACTTGCGCTGGCCGCGCTGTCGCGTCCTCATCTCAGCCTGCTCGTTTTCGTCGCGGCGCCCCTTGCTCACCCGCCGGATGCGGGCTGGGATCCGGCATCGCTGCGACGGTGGCTCGTGCGCTCGCTCTGGCCGCTCGCCCTAGCCGGAGTGCTCTGCCTGCTGGTGCTGCGGGCCACGCAGGACCCGCTGCAGAACACCGGAGTGACGAGCTCGATCGGTCACTTTGCGTCGCTGGACGGCCTGCCGAAGAACCTCCTTGCCTTCTTTACGCATGCGTCTTTGGCGCTGCCGCTGTGCCTGCCGTGGGCGGTGCTGCGCCGTCGGTATCTCAGCCGGTGGCTGATCGTCGCGATGACCGGGCTGGCGGCGCTGCTGATGATCGCGACAGGCTTCTGGGGCAGCTGGGGCACGCGCTACGCCGAGACGCTGTATCTAAGTCCGCTCCTGGGCCTTTCGGTCGCTTGCTTCGTCGATCTTCTGCGCGTCGTTCTGGCCCGTCGCGAACGTCTGGGCCAGGCCCTCTTCGCTTGGCTGTGCCTGCCGCTGCCCATGGTGTTTTATGTGCAGCTGCCGACCAAGTATCTGGTGCCGACCGCGCCCGCCGTGGCTCTGCTGCTGCTGCGCGAGCTAGGTCTGCACCAGCCGCAAGCCCAGGCCATCTCCGACGGGCGGACGCGCCGCCCGGTGGGCCTAACGCTGGGCCTAACGCTGGGTCTGGGGGCACTGCTGGGATTTCTGATCGTGCGCACCGATGCGGCTTTCGCTGAGCTTGGCCGCCGAGCCGCCGCCGAGCAGATCGCGCCGCGTGTGCAAAACGGCGAGTCCGTGTGGTTCGTCGGTCGCTGGGGCTTTCAGTGGTATGCGCAGCGCGCCGGCGCCCGTACTGTCACGCGCACTCCGCCGTGGCCCGCCCCCGGCTCGATCGTCGTGGCCAGCAACCGCGCCGCGGATTCTTGTCTGATCGAGGTGGTGAAGAAAAAGCGCCTCGTGACCCAGCTGGGCGACATCCACTGGGGCGGCCGCGTCATGGCCGATGAGGTCGGAGCGGGCTTCTTCTCAAATGGCTGGGGCCTGCTGCCGTGGATGGTCAGCGCCGAGCCTCTGGATCGATATGACGTCTATCGCGTCGAGTGATGAGCTGAAGCCGGCAGCTCGGAAGCGGGGTCCGGCCCAGCTGGATGGCCCTGGCAGCAGCCCCCGTCGCCGAGTGCGGTGGGGTGCAGGTTTCATCTACAATCTCTGGGTGAACGCACGCGGCAGAGCAGCAGAGGGCGCGGGATCGGCGAAGGTCTTCACCACCCTGGTGATGGATCGTTCGCACTCGATGACGCGCTTTCCCGGCGTGCCACTGCGCGCCATCAACAGCTACCTGCAGCAGCTCGCGGGGAGCGAGGCGCGCAAAGCGATCGAGGTCAGCGTCGTGGTGTTCGATCACGCGATGGATATCCTTTTGCCGATGCAGCCGGTGAGCCGCGTCGCCTCGCTTTCCCAGTACCCCCACGGCAACGGCACGCGACTGCATGGCACCGTCGCTGATGTCCTTGAACGCAGCGTCCTGCGGGTGCTCGATGCGCAGAGCCGAGGCCTGGCCGTGACGGGCTCGGTGGCGGTGTTTACCGACGGAGAAGACACGTCGATGCCGGCCGGCAAACACCTGCCGCGGCTACGACGAGCCGTCATCGAAGCCAGCGACCTAGGCTTTCAGCTCATCTCAGTCGGCATCGGCATCGATGGCCAAGCCCTGGCCCAGCAGCTGTGGTTTCCGCCGGGGCTGGCCCAGACCGTCGATCCCGATGGCGTCGAGATCCTCAAGGCCGCCGCCGATGTGTCGCAGATGGTCGAGGACTTCTCGATCGGCTTCACCCACGATCAGCTGCCCAAGGTCCGTGAGTAGTCCAGCGGCCCCGGCACCACTGCCCGCCGCCCGGGTCCCCGAGCCGCGCGGAGCAGCCGAGCCAGACGGTGCGCCGCTCGCCGCTCTCGTCCGCTGGCTACGCACGGAGCTCGCGCTGGCCCAGCAAGCCGGTCGGGCACGTCCGCTGCTGGTCGGCGTGGTGGGCTTGCCGGGCTGTGGCAAATCGACGCTCGCCGCCTCGGTGATCCACGCCCTTTCCGATGTGCCATCGATCGTCGTCTCGCTCGATGACTTTTACCTGCCAGCCGACGAACGACGCGCCCGCGGCCTGCCCCTACGCGGACCGCCAGGCACGCACGACCTGACGCTGCTCGATGCATTTGTCGATCAGCTGCGCCGTCCAGTCAGCACCTTGCTGGTGCCACAGTTCGATCGGGCTCGCGAGCTCCGCCTGCCGCCGCTGCAAAGGTCGTTTGCGCCGACCGCGCCGCTCGCGCTGTGTCTCATCGAAGGCTGGTTCGTCGGAGCACCGGCCCCCGGCTATGAGCCCTTGTCCGCTGCGCTCGATCGCCTGATCTATCTCGACATGGCGGAAGACGACGCCCGCGCCGCCCGCTTCGCACGAGAAGCCGAGCTACGCGCCGCAGGTCAGCCCGTGCTGTCGGAAGCCGGCGTGGCCAAGCTGTGGGCCGAGGCCCTCTCGCCCCACTTCGCCACCTGGGTGCAACCGCTGCGCGAGCGCGCCGATGTCGTGCTGACCCTCGATGCGACGCACCGCGCCCTCGCCTTCCAAGCCTCGCCCAGTGACGCCCAGCGACGCTAGGCAGCGGTTCGAAATCCGCAGGCAGGACCAGCGGCCCTGCCTCGCTGCGAACCGCTGAGCTCAGGCGGCAAGAGAGCCGAGCTCAGCGAAGGCTTTCTTGAGGATCTTGCGCAGGGGCGTCTTTCCTCTTTCGTCAATCCAGCGGTCGATCGAAGCATTCAGCGCGCCGACAACCGCGGCGGCCATGATGCGGCGGCGAAAGTCGTTGGGCAGAACAGGGGCCAATAGCTCCGCGAGGCCCTGACACAGGGTGGCCATGTCAGCAGCGGCGGCCGCCAGCACCGACGGCGTGCTGCGAATGAGGCGGGCGCGCCGCAGGATGCGGGCGGCGTCCCGGCGGTAGATTTCATCTAAGGCTTGGATGAAGCCGTCGCGAATGGCAGCGAGCGGGGTCGCGACCTGCAGGTGCGCGCCGATGCGGCGGAACAGCACCGGATCGTATTCATCCCACAGCAGGACGCGCTCTTTGCTGCCAAAGTTGCGGTAGACGGTCGCGGGTCCGACGCCGGCCTCGGCGGCGATTTCCTCGACGGTCACCTCGGCAAATCCGCGCTTCGAAAACAGCCGCAGGGCCGCCGACTGCACCGCCCGCATGGCTTCGTTCTTGCGGCGGCTGCGGCCATCCAGATTCGGGTCGCGTTCGATTTGCGTCATGATGTGAGAGATACTATCATTTGATAGTCACTATCACAAAGTTCTTGAGGGTTCTAGATGCCGACCTATGACGTTTCGCAAATTGCTGAGCAGTTCCTCGATGCGCAAAAGGCCGTTCCGACTTCGGTATTTTCTCGTCTGACGCGGACCGCGCGCTCGGCGTACGGTCTCGGTCGCACGGTCCTTGCCAAAGACACCGATCCCGATCTGGCGGCGGTCCTGCGCCTGACCTCACAGCTCGGCGAGCTCAAGGGCGTAGCGATGAAGATGGGGCAGGTGCTCGGGTTCCTCGACTCAACGCTGCCGCCCGAGGTACGGCAGATGCTCTCGCTGCTACAGAGCCGCGCGCCAGCCAGCTCCTGGGAGAGCGTCGAAGCCACGATACGCGCCGCCCTGCCGCACCAAGCGGAGGAGCTGCTCGCCGGGCTTGAAAAGCGGCCCAGCGCCGTCGCCAGCATCGGGCAGGTTCATCGCGGCAGGCTGCGCGACGGTACGGTGGTCGCGGTCAAGGTCCGCCACCCCGGCATCGACGCAGCGCTGCGCGCCGACTTCGCAACCGCCGGTGCTGGTCTCGGCTTCGCCAACACCATCCTGCTTGGCGCGGCCAGCAGCGCACGCGAGGGGCTTGAAGAAGTACGACGCGTGATGCAGGCCGAGTGCGACTTCGCGGCCGAAGCCACCCATCAGGCACGCTTCGCGCAGATCTTAAGAGACGATCCCGTCATCGACATCCCCGCGGTCGAGCCAGACTTCTGCGCCGAGCCCGTGCTCACGACGCGCTGGCTCGCCGGCCACCGTCTTGACGACTTTCTGGCCACTGGCCCGACGCAAGCCGAGCGCGATCGAATCGGCGAGGCGCTGTTTCGCTTCTACCTGGGCACGCTGTATCGCACCGGCTGGTTTCATGCCGATCCGCATCCCGGCAACTATGCCTTCACCAAGGATGGTCGCGTTATCGTCTATGACTTCGGCTGCGTTCGTCACTTCGAAGAGCCGATCGTGCGCGCGCTGGCCGATCTGGTGCGTGCGCTGCGCGCGGGCAACGTCTCTGCCATTCGCGAGGCCGCGATCGGGCTCGGCTTCAAGAGCCCGCTTAAGGGCGCCGATCTCGACGCATTCCTGCGCTTTGCGCAGTCGTTCTTCGCGCCGGTCTTGACCCCGGGCCGCCACGCCATCGCCCCCGACGCGGGCTTCGAAGCCGGTCGCCTAGCCCAAGACAAGCGCCAGCTAGCCCGGCTTGGCGTTCCCGGTCAGCTGCTTTTCCTGTTTCGCGTACGCTTCGGCCTCTACGCCGTCCTTTCGCGCATCGGCGCCGTCGTCGATTGGGGCGGGCTGGAGTCGACCTTCGCGGCCGAGACGGCGACGACCTAGACCGTGATGGCCGTTATGCGGATCGCTGCCGAGCCAAGCCTGTCCCCGTCACCTAGCCCTCTGCTGCCTCGCGAGCTCGGAAGACGCCGCGCAGGACGACGGAGGACAGGATGACGGCGCCGCCGAGTAGCGTCATTCGGCCTGGGACCTCGTGCGCCCACAGCGCCACCCAGACCGGGTTAAGGATTGGCTCTAGCGTCGCGGCGAGCAGGCTCTCGACGGCGGTTAGGCGGCGCACGGCGGCGGCGTAGCACAGGTACGGCACGCCGATCTGAAAGAGGCCGAGGCCGAGCAGCGCGCTCCACTGCACAGCGGTCTGCGGCGCGCTTGCGAGCATCCACGGCGAGCAGATCAGCGCGGTCAGCAGGTTGCCCAGCACCAGCGACAGCCCAGGGTAGTGCAGGCGCGACAGATCGGGCTTGCCATCGGGTCCCAGCCCCGCCCCCCGCTGCATCCGTCGCCAGATCAGCGGCAGCAGGCCAAAGCCGACGCCCGATAGCAGCGACAGCCCGTTGCCCAGCCAGCCGGCCGCCGAGAGCTCGCCGCTTACGCACAGCGCGATGCCGGACAGACAGGCCAGGACTGCCAACCAGTCGGCGCCGCGCACGCGCTCGCCCAGAAGCGGCCCGGATAACAGCGCGACATAGATCGGTGCGCTGTACTGAAACAGAATGGCGTTGGCGGCGCTGGTGTTCTTGTTGGCGAGCACAAACAGCGTCACGCACAGCGCATACGAAAGCCCCGCCAGGTAGACCAGCGGCTGCCGCAGCGCCACGGTGTAGAAGCGCACACTGCGCAGGAGCGGCCCCCGCAAAAGCAGCGCCGTGATGAACACCGGCAGCGAAAACAGCGCGCGATAGCCAGCGATCGTTGGGCCGGGCAGCGGCAAGAGCTTGATGCCAATGCCCGCCGCGCTCCACAGCGCCGCAGCCAGGATGCCGCACAGGAAGCCGACGCTGCGCGAGGGGGACGAGTCCAGGGCTGACATGGAGACCCACGATACCGCAAAGGCCCCCGGCTGCCGATTTTCCGGCGTCCCGATGCGCGGCGGAGGTCAGCGGGTGATCAGGCGAATGAAGTGCTGCTCTAGGATGGGAATCATCGCCCGCACCTTGGGCAGAGCCTGGCGCTGCGCCGGATAGACGAGGTGGATCGGCGACTCGGCGGTGGCCCAGTCGGGCAGCACGCGCACAAGCTCGCGCGCCTGCAGCCGATCGCGGGTGAAGGAATCGGGGACCAGCGCAATGCCCTCGCCGACCCGCGCCAGATCCCGCACCATGGTCATCGAGTCGCCGGCCACCACAAAGCCAGGCCGCACCCGCAGCGTCCGCCCCCCCGACGAGCGCAGCCGCCAAGCGGCGTCGCTGTTCGAGGCACCGCTGCGCAGAAAGCGAATGCAGCGATGCTGGGCCAGATCCTTGGGGTGCTTGGGCGACTTGTGCTGCCGCAGATAGTCGGGACTGGCGACCAAGATCAGGTGACCGCTACCCAGGCGCTTGGCCCGCAGACCGTTGTCCGCTAGCGGGCCGCCGCGAATCGCCAGGTCATAGCCCTCGGTGACCAGGTCGACATAGCGGTTGGTCAGCAGCGTCTCGACGGTGACCTCGGGAAGCTCGCGGCGGTACTCGGCAATCGCCTGGGCCAGGACCAAGGTGTCGATATCGGCGGGTGCGGTGATGCGCAGCGTGCCGCGCGGCGTGTGCTGTGACTGCACTGCGCGCTCGGCAGCGGCCAGAAGCAGGGTGCCGCTCTCCTCCGCCCCAGCGAAGAACTCGCGACCAATCTCGGTCAGGCTCAGCATGCGCGTGGTGCGATGCAGCAGCGTGACTCCAAGCTGCCGTTCTAGACCCGACACCTTGTCGCTGACCGTCGAAGTTGGCATCGCCAGATCCCGCGCCGCACGGGTAAACGAACCGGCCTTGACGACGTGGACGAAGACCCCCACGGCGTTGACATCAAGAGCCCCCACCCCACCAGAGAGGAACGAGTGATTAGCCGGCATGTCGGAAAGTCTATTCAGATTATCCGCCCTAGTCCAGGCGGCAGCCGATGGCCAGACTCAGGGGCAGGTCGAAAAAGGAGTCCACATGCGATCGCCTCTCTCGGAAAGCGCGCTGGCGCAGCTCTTCACCGAAGCGCGCAGCCACCACCACTTCCGCCCGGACCCAGTCTCGGACGAGACCCTGCACACGCTGTACGAGCTCTGCAAGTGGGGGCCGACGTCGGTCAACTCCAACCCCGCCCGCATCCTTTACATCCGCAGCCCGGCGGAAAAAGAACGTCTGCTGCCGCATCTTCTGGGCTCGAATGTCGAGCAGGTGCGCGCCGCGCCGGTCGTGGCCATCGTGGCGTACGACGCGCATTATCTAGATCAGATCACGCGCCTGTTTCCCGCCGTCGACGTCCGGCCCTACTTCGCCGGCAATGAGGGGCTGATCTACGACACCGCCTTCCGCAACAGCACGCTGCAGGGCGCCTACTTCATCATGGCGGCCCGCGCCCTGGGGCTCGACGTCTGCCCGATGTCCGGCTTCAACAACGCTGGCGTCGATGAGGCGTTCTTCCAAGACCGCGGCTGGCGGTCGAACTTCCTCTGCACCCTCGGCTACGGCGACGACACCCGCCTATTCCCCCGCGGCCCCCGCCTGCGCTTCGACGAGGCCTGCGACATCGTCTAGGAAGATTTTGGATCGATCGCCCTGTCGCCGGTCGGCCCGCCGTGACCCGCCACGCGATGGGGGTAAGGTCACCACCGTCGCCGTGACGCAAGCAGGCGACCTCTTGCGGGGACTAGCCAGTAGGTCAGCCGGCTCTGCGCCACCGGCTGGTATCCCGGCAGTGGGTTCATCGAGATCTGATAGCTGTCGTCGGTGCAAGACCACTCCGGCCACCTCACTGCGCAGCGGCACGAACCGACACAGCCGCTGGCCGGCTGGCCGTAACGTCGGGCGTCATAGTTCAGCCAGCCATTCACTTCGTAGCCGCCCTGGATGATCGTCGGCGAGACCCCGCGATGGAGCAGCGCGCGGACCAGCCCCCAGCGCGCATCGTTCCAGCGAAAATAGTCGTGCACGCCGGCCACCGAGAACCACAGCATGGGAGCCAAGGCGAGCGGAAACACCAACCGGCCGCGCCAGCGCGGGGGCGGGTTTTTCGGCGCTGCATCATCGGGGGTTGGCTCGGGCTCGGCGGCGATCGCGATGACGATGAGCAGCCCGATAAACGGCGCCAGCAGATAGCGATCAAAGACGCTCTCCTGGTAGGCCTGGACCGTCAGGATCAGCGAGCTTGCGGCGAAGAGAAGTCCGAATAGAACGGACTCACCTCGCAGCCCAGAAGAACGGATGAGCCGCGGCGTCCGGGCCAGCGCCGCCGCGACAAACCATGCGCCCACGAACAGCGCCCCCTCGACGGCCCACCAGATCTGTTTGGGAAAGCTGGGCCGCGGCAGGTTGCTGAAAAAGACATCCGGCAAGGTGATGGGGCCGACTCCGGCGTCATGGATCACATTGGAGAGATAGGGAAACTGCCCGTGCAAAAACCCCCGCATGGAGGTGGGTAGGACATCCAGGGTGCGCAGCTTCCACGCCGCGGCGGCCATCGAGACCCAGAGGACTCCGCACACCACAATCCGGGCGCGCGGCCGGACGTCGCCGCAAAATCCCACCGTCGCAAGCGGCGCCAGAAAGAGCGCCATATAGGCCCAGAAAATGCCCCACTCCAGCTGCCAGGAGGAGGCTCGCAGCGACACCAACCGGGCCAGCGGGTCGGCGAAGGCTGAACGCTGGTTGCCAGTCGCCTGGGCCCAGCGGAAGTAGGCATAGGTGACGGCGAGGAATGCCAATATGGCGACCGAAAGCGTCGGCAGCGTCGCTCTGAGGCGTGACCACTTTCGATTGCAGAGTAAGCAACCGACAGTCGCCAGCAGCAGCGCCGGAAAGCTGAGGATGCAGAACTGGCGAACCCAGAAGCTGCTACCGATGATCAGCGCCACGGCGATGGCTGGCCCAAGACGCAGAGCAGCGGACGCCTGAGTGGCCTCGGCCCGGCGGCGCTCAAAAAACCACAGCGCGGCGCCCAGCAGGGCCGGTGCGTAACCCCAAAATTCGGTCATAAAGGACAGACTGAGATGAAGAAATAGCGGATTACTGATAAGCAGCAGGCCGGCGCAGCGGCGAATATAACGAGATACGCCAGAGAGCTGCAATATTTTATCGATAGATAGCCAGCAAATCACGGCAAGAACCAGGGTCATCATTCGCAATAGCGTATGCGAAAATCCAACTATGCGAATAACCGCCGCAGCAGCATAGAGCTGGCCAACCAACGACGGAGCAACGGGAGTATCGATAATCAGCTGATGTGTCTCCGCCAAAATTTTGGCGGCGCGAGCGTACTGCCAATCATCATTTACGGGGTAATCTCCGAATGGGCGCACTAACAGCAAAATGGCGAATAAGAACCCGAGCGGGTGGGTGATGACTTGCACCAATCGCCTCAACATCTTGCGAAGCGTAAGGTTTAGATCAAGATCTCCCATCTGGTTTTTGTGTTATTGGATAGGCTCAGGGGAACAGTTGATATTTATTCTAAACAAAGGGATGCTGACCGCGCCAGCCAAGATTTGCGGGCGCGCGGGTAAGCGCGGGTTGACGGGGATGGAGGGCGCGCGGCATGGCGGTCGCGGATGCCGGATCAGCGCAGGAATCGACCGGCCTTGGTGGTCAAAAGCCGAATCAGCTCGGGCTGCATGTAG
>CALFYE010000369.1 GCA_937952145.1 uncultured Myxococcales bacterium | reverse complement strand
CCATCCGTAGGTCCGTGTAGGTACGAATGGATGGTTCATAATCCCCATTCAGGATGGTGTCAAGGAAATCTCTTGTACCGTCGAGGAAGGCTTAATTAAGCCTGCGAGTGCTTGAGGTGGGGGAGGCGAATAAGTGTGAGATTAAGTACCGAGCTGTGGCCGGGCGTAGGCGGATGCACATAGGCTGCGGGCCTCTGGGCGAGGTCCTGTGTTCCGTAAAACGATCCGAATCTTGGCCTCGCTGACACCCAACCCAGACTCCACAGACACACATCATCTGTGGATGTCGTGTTCTACCGATGGGAGGTTGTGCAGGCTCCGAGTCTACGGTGTTTGGTACCCAGCAGGGAATTCTATCGGCCCACGGGTCAGGGTTGCCCGAGGAATACATCCTCGTTCGTTCAGAATGACGGCCATTCGAGCGGTTGCAGGCCGTGCTCAATCACTGCGGGCGGCTTGACCCATCCGGCGGTCAGCGCCACGCTTACTGACCTGCTCCGCGAAGGCTGCCACGCGGACCGCGCCGAGACGTGCCCAATGGGCGCTTGACAGCCATAACGACTTCGTTATAGTATGCTTCACCCGGCTCGGCACCACAGAAGCGCACGACGATGCGCTACCGCCGCAGAAAATTCGATAGAACCACTTCAAGAGCAGTCCTACCCACGTTGTAGCCCTCGATCGTGGTGTCCGAATCTGACTTGAAGGCGGAGCAATCTGAACGCATCTTCGGATCGATCGAGATGGGTTCACCGAGGGCTATGGCAGATCGATGGTGAGCATTTGCAACCGGCGCGACGAGATAGTCCCGAGCTTCGGTCGATCAAGCTGACTGGGCGCGCGCACCGGGATGGTCGATCGACAGTCAACATCTGAATCTTCGGAAGAAGGAGAGTCGAATGTCAACGCCAATAAAGCGAAACAGGCCACCCCCAAGATGGGGGTGTCGCCCGAGTCACCAGAGCCATGAAGATAAGGTTCTACGAAACTAAAAACGGTCAATTGCCCGTTAAAAGATACCTGGATCAGTTACCTTGCGTGGAAGCGGCAAACATAGGTGCAACTCTAGAGGAAGTTGCTCAACACGGACCGATGGCAAGTGCAGCAAATGCACGCCATATCCGTGGCAAGCTGTGGGAGTTTCGGTCAGGACAGCATCGCCTATTCTACACGATTACGGGCGACAATGTTGCTTACCTGCTCCATGCTTACAAAAAGCAAACACAGCGAGCACCTAAGCGAGAAATTGGCATAGCGCTGCGGCGCCTAGCGCGCCTTGGCAACGATGAATAAAAGTTAATTGAGCGAGCACTCCACGCGCCTGACTTCGTCAGGGTGTGGAGTGCTCATTTGACATGACCATGGTAGCCGAAAAAAAACAAGCTCCCGACGACGCTGACGTGCTTGAATACATCGAAGCACGCAAGCGTTCCGATCCCGAGTTTCTGGCAGCATTCCAAGTAGCTTTCGAGCGGATACAGTTTGCTCGCGAATTGAAACAAATACGTGAGGCACATGGACTCAGTCAGACACAGTTAGCCGAACTAAGCGGTACGAAACAACCCGCTATTGCCCGTCTCGAGAGCGGCCGGGTGATGCCGCGGATCGATCTACTACAAAAAATCGCCAAAGCGCTGGATATGGACCTCCAGATCCGGCTCGTTCCGCGCAAACCCCAGAGGTTTGCTGGTTGACAGTTCAGTGCGCGCAGAAAAGTCTTCTAGACAACGCGCTACCCGTGCAGTAGGCTACGCGCACGTTCCACAGCTTGAGATCCGGCTACGCAAAGTCCCGTATGATTGTGGGCGAAATTGATGACCTCTACGGCATCTCCGGACCTAGCTCCCGCGTCAGCAAGGCTGCATGGTGCGTGGGCTTTGAGGAACGAGACAAGAATCAAAAGGGCCAGTACTCACGGATAATCATAGTCAGACGAAAGGTAGATACGGCAATGTACATGCGAGCTGTGCCTCCAATGGCGATCAAGTGTGGCAGCGATAGCTTCGTGGTCAGCGGCGTGAACAGTGCAGCGCTGGCGCGCGTTACGACAATCTTCCCAACCGAGTATGTGGCCCAGAAGATCCAGAGCGTTGTGGTGAAGCGGCTGCAGGGCGATCCTGATTTGCTGATGGAGGCCAGCCACATGCAAACCATGGGATGGGGCTACACCATCGACGCCGAGCCAAGGCAGATATCGCAGGAATCGTGGGAAGTCCCATTCACAGCCTATATTTTTGAGAAGGGCCAGCGGGAATGAAGGCGATAGATCAGGTTTACCTCTCGCTACGTAAGCAGCTTATTGGCGGTGGCTGGATCATTCTGACCGACGGGGGCTTCCAACTCACCGTGCGACGAGATGAAGTGGTTGTAAACCTGCTAAATCAAGGGCATGGCGCGATTGACTGGACAGGCTTTATCTATGAACCTGAAGATCTCAAAGATTACGATCCTCTTGCAGGTTATACTGGAGAGCCAGCGACACCAATTACCGTGTTCAAAATCGAAGGCACGATCGACAATTGTCGCATTCAACAAACCATCGCTGATGCCACCGCACCCAAGATCGGACCATCGGGTGTCCCTTTCGGTTACCGCAAGGAGGAGGTTTTTGCTGGCCATCTTGACGACGGATTCCGAGAGTTGCTTGACCGGACCCATAGAAAGATCCAGCATGTCCTGCGGCCTGCCGCGCAGGCATAGGACCGACTACGCCTTCCTGACTTCCGGCCCTGCGTACGCGATTGAGCTTCCACTGCCGAACGGAATGTGACGCACGCTCTTTCCCATAAGTTCCGTTCGTAAAGCGGCGTTGGTCGTGACTTGGCCAGGAACCCGCGACGAACCTTCGACTTTCGCCTTTTTTTAATAGGGAGGCGAGCTCTGTCGAGCTGGGGAAGCGGTGCTTGGCCTGACAATCCGTGAGGTCTGTGCGCGTTTGCTGTGCCCAATTTTGGGAGTCGTTTCGGGACCAACGAACATGACATTACGGCACAATTCCCTACATCCCAGGCGACTGATCCTGGGTCTCGATTTTTCGAGGCTAGTTGCTTATTATTGGACTGACTCCTTTGCGCGATTTTTCCCGAGCCCGGACCTATCCTGAAATCCTAGGACGCGACGGGCTTGTCCAAGCTAGGACGAGTCCGGACTCGGTTTTTCGCGTCCGGTCTAGCAAGGGCGCAAGCAGATTGGTTTGTTTGGCGCAAGCCCGGACGCGATCTCCGCGTCCTAGGACGTGACGGGCTTTGACAAGACCGGACAGACCGGCCTCGATTTTTGAGTCCGGCCTCAGTTGCTAGCGAGAACCTACAACACCCCTGTTGGACTCGAGCACCGCACATCAACGGTGCATTTGAGATGGCCCAGCGTTTGGTGCAGCATGCACAGCCAAGTCCCTCTACCATCGCCTGCTTCCCGGCTGACGCTCGCCGCAGAGATTAGATTACCGAGGCTCAGCATCATGATATGATGCCGAAAATTGCTCTCGGTGCCCTCGTCGCATGTCTACCCGTCTAGTCGGTCTGACCTGCTCCCCGAAAGCTGCTCCAGTCAAAAAGTGAGTCCTCCCTACCCACGACGGTGATAAGGAGGACATCATGAAGAAAAGTCGCTTTACTGAGGCCCAGATCATTACCCTGCTGAAGCAAGCTGAGGCAGGGCGCAAGGTCGTTGACCTGTGTCGCGAGCAGGGCATCACCGAGCAGACCTTCTACCGCTGGCGCGCCAAGTACGGCGGGATGGAGGTCTCGCAGGCTCACGAGCTCAATCGAGTTCTCGAGGAGAATCGCCGGCTCAAGCACCTGGTCGCGGACCTGACGCTGGACAACCAGGCGCTGAAGCTGGTGCTGGGAAAAAAGTAATGCCGTCCGAGGCACGACGGGAGCACGTGCAGCGGGTGCAAGGACAGCTCCACCTGAGTCAGCGGCGAGCCTGCCGGGCGCTGGGCTTCAGCCGCTCCTCGCTGCGCTATCGAGCGCGCCGCCCCAGCGACCATCGATTGCGCGGCCTGCTGCGCGAGCTGGCAGGCCAGCGTCGGCGCTTCGGCTATCGGCGCCTGTGGGCGCTGCTGCGCCAGCGCGGCGAGCCGGTCAACCTCAAGCGCGTGCACCGGCTGTATCGCCTGGAGCAGCTGCACTTGCGCCCCCAGAAGCGGCGTAGACGCACCTGGGGGCCGCGGGGCGCGCTGCTGCCGTGCAGCCGCCCCAATCAGCGCTGGTCGCTGGATTTCATGCACGACACGCTGGAGGACGGCCGCTGCTTCCGACTCTTGAACGTCATCGACGACTGCACGCGGGAGTGTCTGTGCATCGAGGTTTCCATCGGCTTCAGCGGCAAGTACGTGGCGCGGGTGCTGGAGCGGCTGTGTCAAGAGAACGGGGCGCCCGAGGTGCTCCGCAGCGACAACGGGCCCGAGTTTATCGGGGACCCGGTGCAGCAATGGGCGACGGGACGAGGCCTCCGCTGGTACTGCATCGAGCCCGGCAAGCCGACGCAGAACTCGCACATCGAGAGCTTCAACGGCCGGCTCCGAGACGAGTGTCTCAACCAGAACTTGTGGCGCAATCTACTGGAGGTCCGACGAGAAATCAGCGAGTACCGACGAGACTACAACCAGGAGCGCCCGCATGGAGCGCTGTACTATCTTCCTCCGTCGGAGTATCGACGAAGGCTTCTAACAGGAAAAGGATTTGGAAGGACAAGGGCTCCTTCCCATGCTACGTATCCGCCTGGACTCACTTAATAAGTGGATCTGACTTTGGGGGCCGGTCAGGTCAAGTCCTAGGTCGCTACCGTGTCGTCCGCCTTCTCGGGGAAGGTGGCATGGGTGTAGTGTATGAGGTGGTAGACACGAGGCTGGAGCACCGAGCCGCGCTAAAGATCCTGCGCGTCGAGCCAACTGAGGCGCAAGAGCAACCCATCGCTTGCTCTCTTATGAATAATTGTAGCTTGGATGCAGTTCATCCATAAGGACGCTCCATGCGTGTGCGTGCGGTTCCGGCTTGTCGCGGAGCGCATCTATGGCGCGACCAAAGAGGCCTTTATGAGCAGCACGGTCAAGCCACTGCAGAACAGACAAGCCGCCCAGTCCCTCAAGTGGCTTCTCTAGCCACTCGCGAGCTTCTTGCTCAGTGCCGACTTCAGCAACGTAAATCCAATACTCTGAATCGCTGAGCTGCGGGTATGGGCTGCGCAACGTCCCCTCGGTACCGTCAGCGGGAAAGTAGGGCTGCTCGACACTCCTGAAGAAGCGCTCGCGGTTGGCCTGGAGAAGACCCTCAAAGGCCTGCCGCTCCTCCTGCCGGCCGGCATTGGGCTGACGCCATAGAGCGCGAGCTTGCCAGACCGAGCGGAATCCGCGCCCCGGCCAAGGGGCGAGCAGAGCGCGTCGGGCGAGGATTTCATTGGGGTACAGCTCGCGTACAAATCGCGCCAGCTCCGGTGGCAGGTCAGACAGGAGGCTACTCATGGTTGGGATCTGTACGCCGAATCTGCGCTGCCGTCATTTTCCCCATAAGCGTCCGAAGCCGTTCGAGATCGCGCGGCCGGCTCCTGATATGAGATTTCCAGCGCCATGGGCGACGTTGCTGGCGGTATTACCCACCGCATTGGTGGCGCTTGAGACTCCGTCCCAGACGCGGGTCAAGGGCCGATTGAAGCGGTTCAGCGCGCCGCCCAGGCCGCGCTTGGCCCAGTCCGTAAAGCCGCTTGAATCGGCTAGCTTGTGCGCTGCCCAGCCCCCGAGCATGCCGGCTCCGAAGCCAACCGCGGCGCCCAACGCCGTGCCGGCAATCGGGATGACCGAGCCGATCGCGGCCCCTGTTGCCGCTCCAGCCAGCCCGGCACCGACGCCAACGCCCGTATCGACGACCACGTTGGCAGTGGCTTGGCCCGCGCTCTCCCGACCTTCGCGAAAGGCCTTGGCATTGTCCCAGGTCGAGAAAGCACCGCTGGTGAGCGCATCAACTATGGCGCCTCCTTTCAAGCCGCCGCGCAGGCCACCGCCCAGGCGATGGGCCAGTGCATCGTTGGCCAGACCCGATGCACCGCCCACGCCGGTATTCAAGGCTGTGTCGGCGACCGCTTGCCCGGCGGTCATCTTGCCCTCGCGCACTGCCTCAACGTCGCGCCAGGCAGACATCAATCCCGAGCCCAGGGCTGCATACCGAGCGGCGCCTGCGCGGCGAGTGGCCCCCTCCGCCTTAGCGGGATCGGTCCCGTGCGGGCTAGGCGCATTGCCAGGCGGCATGACGCCTGGGCCGGGCGCACCACCAGCCGTGGGAAGATGCTGGTTGACGTGAGCGGGGTCGACGATCGCGGGTCCCGGTAGGCCCGCGGCGTCGTAGTGGACATGCTGCTCGTATTGGAGCTGATGGGGCTCGGTGTTGCGCGGCAGAACATCAACCTGGTTGCCGCCTGTCGCCGAGGGCACCCGCAAGGCGCTGGCTCCAGCATCCTCAGCACCGCGTCCGACCGCACGACTGTACAAATAGGGGTCCTCGCCAGTCAGCTTCGAAAGTAAGGTGCGATGCGCTCCCTTGCTGCCTTTGGGCTCAGTAAGTGCCCCTCGCGTCAGTCCCAGGTCGCCGAGATTTCCGCTTACATCGGCCATACCGCCGCGACCTGTCGCCGGATCTACAGCCGCATGATACTGAAGTTCGACCCGGGTCTTGTCTGCCATCGCCGGATGCCCCGGCTTGGCGTAGGCGCCCATCTCACCGACCGACTCCGCCTCTGACGGAGAGATGTATAAAAGTCTCTGACCGGGCGCGTTGTAGCGTCCCCCATTCTTGTCCGTCCACCGGTGGTCGACGTAGCCATCCCATGCCGTCCGGCCATTGCGGTTCGTGTCGACCGTGCGGTGCACCGTTCCGTCAAAATCGACTTGCGGCGCATTGTATCCGGCTTCGTAGGCACGAGCCGCCTGCCGATGGACAAGCCCTTCGCGGCCAAGCGCGCCTGCCATCCCAAATGTAGGTGCTGCAAGCGAGTTAGAATGCGGATCTGCTTCGCGCTGAAGGTCGCCCGCACCGCCGCCAGTGCCTGCCACGGCGACTGCCGGGGTGGCCGCGTGGCCATTGTCCGCCCAGTGCGCCATCGGGTGGAGTGGCTGCTTGTCCGTGGTTCCGGCTGCTAGCTTGCCGCCGTCAGTGGTGACCGACGGGAAGTGCCCGTCTGCTACATGTGTACTGCTAGGTGTGCTAAGTGCTACGGGAGGTGGCCCCGGATGCTCGTGCGGCTGACGGCTACCCCATAGATCGCTTCCACTGGATTGCTCATGAGACTCCAAACTGCCCGTCGACATCGTAACCTCGATCAGTGCGTCTCGATCTAAATCCGGATTATCGGCGACCCATAGGCGCGGTTGCTATTTCGGCAGGGTGCGACTTCAGGCTGCGTGCCAGGCAAGGGCCGCAGCTCGCCCTGGCGGCCGCTGGGGTCAGCCTTGACTAATGCGATATCGTCACTTCGCGGCGTGCTCGTAGAGATGGCTCCTCGAAGTGACCAAGTCATACTGTGCTCATCCTGAAGCATCAGCAAGCACGAAGCTGTCGGTGACGTGCCGCCAAGGCCCGTGCCCTGCGGCAAGCTGAAACAGGGACCGTTTTTCTAGAGGCACCGAGCTTGAGGGTGCTAGAATGGCTCGCTCGGCAGATGGCCCACTCGCCTCTTGAACCCGGAAAGATCGTCGGTGCGTATCGAATCCTGGCCAAGATCGGCGAAGGAGGTATGGGCGCGGTCTACGAGTGCGTACATACGACCATCGACCGGCGAGCGGTGCTGAAGGTTGTTCGGCAGGAGCTGAGCAGCTTGCCCGGTGTAGCAGCCCGGTTTTTCAACGAGGCCCGAGCAGCCAATCGTGTCCAGCATGCCGGCGTCGTCCAGGTATTCGATTGTGGGCAGATCGAAGACGGTACGCTGTACCTCCTCATGGAATTTGTCGATGGCGAGACCCTGGCTGCACGTCTTCACGCGGCCCGAGGGGCATCGCCTCACTCACTTGGGCTCGACGCACTGCCGATTCTGCACCAGCTAGCGTCGATCTTGGCGGCTGCCCACAAACAGAAGATCGTCCACCGCGACCTCAAGCCATCCAACGTGATGCTGGTCGCCGACCCTTCTTCGCGCGGGGGAGACCGGGTCCGCTTGCTGGACTTCGGGATCGCCAAGGTGCTGGTGGATGCGCTCGACCAGAACCCCCAGGGGCCAAAGACCGAAACCGGCATGATCCTTGGGACGCCGAGCTATATGGCACCCGAGCAGGCGAAGTCAGCTGCCACTGTCAACGACCGGGCTGATGTCTATGCCCTCGGTGTAATCGCCTATGAGGCACTTGTCGGCCGGCTGCCGATCACCGCAGATTCCGCATTTGCCGTCCTTTTTGTGAAGTCAACCATGCCCCCCGCGCCGCTTCGCCAGCATGATCCTGGCCTGCCGCCAGATCTTGAGCGCCTCGTCATGTCGATGCTGGAGATTGATCCGGCCGCTCGACCGAGCGCCGCTGAGGTAGAGCGTGAGCTGGCGGACATGCTGGGGCTGTCGGTACCTAGACGCAGCCGGCTTAGCGGGTCGATCTCTGGACCCGCTGCGGTGCCGACGGCGAGCGCCATAGATCCGACGCTGGACAGCCCATCGCCCAGAGCGGGACTGGTTTCAGGTACGGCTCAGCCTCAAGCTCAGGCGGCTTCTGGCCCAGTCCCTGTCGCAGTTCCATCAGCCCCGTCCTATAAGGCGCCCGCCGCCGTCGCGCTTCCATCGGCTCCAACGGTCCGCTCGCCGCGAAGGGCAACGTGGCTGGCCGCGGCGCTGGCGGCTGCCTCCGTTGGCTCGATGAGCCTCTTTTGGTTTCAGCGCTCGAAATCCGCCCCAGAGCCAAGCTCGCCTCGCCCTGTCATTACAGCGAGATCGGAAGAGCACACGTCTGAACTCCAGTCACGCCAATGTATCTCGT
>CALFYE010000368.1 GCA_937952145.1 uncultured Myxococcales bacterium | reverse complement strand
CCCAAGACCTCGCTGTCAGCCTTCCATCAGCCGCCCAAGCCCATCGCCGAGGTCGAGGCCAGCGTCTCGCCGAAGCTGGCGACGCTGATCCACCGCATGCTGACGCCCAAGCCGCTCGACCGGCCCGGCATGCGCGAGGTCCTGGAGCTGCTAACACCGCCGGCGACGGAGATCATGGTGGCGGTGCCGGCGCCCCCGCCACCGACTCGCTGGGGACGATTGATCCTCCTGTCGGCGCTGATCGCCGCGTCGATCATGGCGGCTGGCATCTACATCGGTCGCACGCGCAGCCCGCAGCCACCACCGCCCGTCGATGCCCCGGAGGAAGCGGACTTCCTCATCGATGTCGCGGGCCCCAAAGCGCGAGCCCTCGGCGTGCTGTATCAGGGCCTGCGCTCGGCTGATGCCACGATGCGCGGTCAGGCGGCGCTGATGTTGGGCCTAAGCCGCGATGTCACTCAGCGCAGCAGCATCGCGACGCTGCTCAAAGACACCAATCCCATGGTGCAGGCGCAGGCCGCCGAGGCCCTGGGACAGCTCGGCTCGACGGATGCGCACAGCGATCTGTTGGCGTTGCTCGAAGGCAACTCGCCGCCCGCGGTGCGTGTCACAGTGGCCGGCGCGCTCGCTCGCCTGGCCCACCCGCGCGGCAAGCAGGTCCTGCATGAGCTGCTGCAAGATCCCTCGGACTCGATCCGCATCACCGCCATGCTGCTGCTCCTGGAAGTTGGCGATACCCAAAGCGCCGAGCCGCTGCGCGCCGCGCTGAAGAATCCCAGCCTGCCGGACAAAGTCACCTGGAGCATCCTGCGTCGCTTGGCCCAGATCGGCGATGCCGAAGCGCAGCAGCAGCTCACGGCGCGCATGGCCGGCGATGGCTTCACCGATCGCCGAATTACGGCGGCCGGTTCGCTGGCGGCTCTGGGGGACGAGCGCGCACGCTCCCTGCTCAGTCAAGCGGCGCAGCGCCCGGGCCCACAGCAGCTCGTCGCCGCCTCGCTTCTCGCCGACGTCGGCGACTTCAGCGTCTATCCCCTGTTCAAGCGCGTGTCGAGTGATGCACGTCAGACGCCGGAAGTGCGTCAGCTGGCCTTTCAAGGCATGGGCAGCTGCGGCCGTCGTCACGGGGCGGTGCTGCTCGCCGGAATCCTCGATGAGCTGGCGGCACTGCCGACCCTGCGGCAGCTGGCGGCGGGTGCGATTCTGCAGATCACGGGCGGCGATCCCTCGCAGATTGCCCGTCAGAGCATGAGCTGGGCGCAGGCCGCGCTGAGCCATGACGACTGGGTGGTGCGTCAGAGCGCGACCCATGTCCTCGCTGACCTCGACAACGATCAGGCGGTGCCGCTCTTGGCTCGCGCGCTGTCCGATTCACAGCGGGAAGTGCGACGCAGCGCGGCAACGGCCCTGGGTCAGAAGAACCTGCGGGCGGCCCTGTCGGCGCTGCGCATCGCGCTCAACGATGCTGATCCCGAAGTTCGACAAGCGGGTCTGCGCGCCATGGTCAATATCCTGGCCAGCATGGGCAGCGCTGGGGCTCGCGCCACCAGCGATGAGACGCGCGCCCGCTTGCAGCAGCTGGCAGAAAACGGCTCGGCCGAAGAGCAGATCATCGCCAGCGCGACCTTGGCCCGTCTGGGTGACACCGCACAGCTCGAGCGACTGCGCAGCATGCTCAACTCACCCAACGCCATCCTCCGTCGCCTGGTTGTCGAGACCACCGCCGGTGACGAAGGCATGCTGAAGCAAGCGCTGGCCGATGCCGACTTTGGTGTGCGCTTCGCAGCGGCTCGCCGCTTGGGCTCGCTGGGCCAGCGTGACGCCATCGCAGTCTTGAAAGAGGGCCTAGCGGCAGGCGGAGCCGACAGCCTGATCTCGTACGGCCTGCTGCGCAAGCTGGGTGAACCGGCGATGCCGCCCGCTGGCCTGATCGATCAGATTGGCCGCGATACGCCGACGACGCGGGCTCTCCTGGAAATTATCACCGACCTGCCAGCCAGCGATGCGCTGCCACTTTTGATCAAAGCGCGCTTCGATTCGGATGGCAGCGTCCGTCGTCGCGTCGCCGAGGTCGCCACCAGCTTGTACCTCAAGGTCCACGACGAGTCGCTGCTGCAGATCGTCTACAGCTTGAGCAACGATCCCGACGTCAGTGTGCGCACCCGCACCGGCGCCCTGCTGGCCAAGCTGATGGGCAAAGAGACCGCGCCCAAGGAGCCCAAGGAGCCGACAGAGGCGCCGCCAGATATGGCGGTGAGCGTCGATGCCGCTGCGGCCCCGGTCGTCGCAGCGCGTGGCAAGCTACGCATCGTCGGTGAGCAGTGGGTGCGCGTGGCCATCGATCAGCAGGCTTCGATCGCGCTGGGCCCACCGCCCTTTGAGATTAGCCTAGCGGCCGGCCGCCACACCGTGACCTTCAGCGGCGGTACCGTCGAGGTAACCGTGCCCACCGGTGATACCGCCGTGGTCAACATCCCGGTCAGCCATGCCGAGCAGCTTCTGCATGACACGGCCGATGCGATTGTTCGCCGCGACTTTGCTCGGGCGCAGCAGAATATCGATCGGGCGCGCAGTCTGGTCGGCAAAGGCCGCGGCCCGCGCAGCGCCCAGGCCGAGCTTCTGATCCTGCAAGCCCGCCTGTACGAAGCACAGGGTCGCTGGCCGGAAGCGATGAACGAGCTAGAGCGGGTGCAGCGCATGCCCGACTCGTGGCGCAAGCCCGAGCAGACGCTCGCACTGCAGGCAGCCATTGCCCGACTCGCGGGTCGGCTCGGTCGCATCCGGGTACACAAAGACATGGATGGCCGCTGCGTCTATTTCGACCAGTGGGTGCTGCCCGGCGCGCACCGGATCGAGACCGATCCCGGGACCAGCCAGTCTCGTGAAGTGCGGGTCCGTGAAGGTGGGATGTCGGAAGTGAAGCTCTGTCAGGGCGCAGTGCCTCTCCAGTAGCCAGACCGCGCCAAAGCCAGACCGCGCCAAAGGTTGAGAGTGCTACCGATGCATCGACGTTCTCTGCCGCTGTTTCTTGCTCTCGGGTTTCTGGTGCTGGGGGTGCCCCAGCGGCCAGGCTCACCGGATGTTGCTGCCGCCCGCGCCCAGCCGCGCCGGGCCCTGCCACCGCTAGAGACCGATCCCCGCCTGGGACCGGTGTTTTCGCGCGGAGTCGAAGCCATGCTGGGGCAGCGCTTCGACGAGGCGCTGACCGTGTTTGAAGACCTGTTCCGGCAGACACCGCGACCGACGCTGCTTTACTACCTGGGCAAGGTCGCGCAGGGCCAGGGACGCGCTGTCGCAGCCTACGATCTTTACCGTCGCTTTCTGCGCGGTGCGGGGGACGAGATCGACGCCGACACCAAGCTGGAAGTGCAGCAGTTCCTGGCCAGCACGCCCCCGCCCGAGTGCGAGGTCGGTGTCGCTGGCGAGCCAGGTGCGCTGCTCACCGTCGATGGCCGCGTCGCAGGCGCCCTGCCGCTGGAGCAGGGGCTGGCGCTGGCCCCGGGGCCCCACCGCCTGCTTTTGACCCATGGTCGGCGCAAGGTCGAGACGCAGGTCAACCTTCTGGCCCGTCGCCGCGCCGAGATCCGCTTCACACTGGTGCCTTCGCTGGCCCTGCTGACGCTGACCCCGGCGGTGCTCCTGCTATCGGAGCTTGAGCCGCGGGCGCTGGAGCCAGCCTTGGCCGTGCCGCTGCACAACGCGCTGAAAGAGACGCTGGCGGCGCAGAACGCCGTGCTGATCTCGCCCGAGGCGCAGGCGGATCTGTTGCAGCGCAACCCTGACCTGGTGGGCTGCCTGCATCAGGCCTCGTGTCAGGAGCGCCTAGCGCAGCTCGCCTCGGCTCAGTTTGTCCTGCGCCTGACTGTCCGCAGCACCGCCGGGACCACCGCACCGGCCGGAGCCCGCAGTGGAGCCGATACCGGCTTTTCGTTCTCGGCCAAGCTGCTGGATGCCGATGTCGGACAGGTCAGCGTGCAGGCCGATCAGACCTGCCCCGACTGCACCCCCCGCCGCGCTATCGGTCAGATCACCGAGGTCACGCAAGAGCTCTTCCGTCAGGCTTCGTCGCGCCCGCGCGGCACGCTAGAGATCGACAGCCAGCCGGTCGGCGCCATGGTGCAGGTCGACGGTCGCTCGCTGGGGACCACGCCGTATCGCCGCGATACCTTCGTGGGCCAGCACGAAATCCTGATCAGCAAACCAGGCTACAGCCTGCACACCTCGACGGTGCAGATCAGCGAGGGCGATACCGCCAAGCTCAGCGCCACGCTGATCCAGACCGCGGTGCCAGTGTCGCCGTATGTGCGCTATCGCAAGATCGCCAAGTGGACCCTGTTTGGCGCCGGCCTGGCTTCGACGTTTCTGGGGGCCACGCTGCTCGCGGCGGGGGCCAGCCGTCCGCTGTGCGCCGACGTCTCACCGGCCAGCATGACGCCCTGTCTGAGCGCCAACCTCAAGCCGGCGGGGATCGCGTTTCTGGTCATCGGCTTGGGCTCGCTGACTGCCTCAGGTGGGCTGTTTCTCTACGACCTGACGAGCACACCGAGTAAGCCTGCCCCCGCCCCCAGCGATGCCGCCCCCCTGCCGGCGGCGACCTTGCACTTCTAGCCGCCCGTCCGCGAGCCCCTTTCGTCCTCACCGACCAACCGCTGAGCGCGAGGCTTTTGTGGCCAGGGCGCGCCCGCCGATGATAAAGTGGGTTCAATGTCTGCCGCGCTCACCGAAAAAGCCGACTCCAACTCGACGCTGTCGCCGTCAGCGCACCGTCGTGGGCCTGCTGTGCTCTCGCGCCTGGCCCTGCTGCTGGGTGGGCTTGTGCTGTTCGCGGTAGGATGTGGCTCGCCAGCGACGGCAGAGACCGGCTCTCCCCTGGTGCAGGGCCTGCCCAAGTGCGACCCGTCGCTGCTGCACCCTCGCATCACCGTCGCGACGACCGCGGCCCTGCCCGGCAAGCTCATCGTCTACGTCGATGGCGTCATGGCTTGTCTCGACGACGCCAGCCGCGTAGACCAGATCGTTTCGCAGGTCGAAGGCCGCAGCAAGTAGCTACTTGAAGAGCGCGTCCTTCGCGCCCCAAAGAAAGTAGCCAGCGCCGAGCAGCGCCAGCACCGCGAGCCAGATCAGCAGCCAGACGAACCAGCCGCGCGTGATCGGGCGACGACCTAGGGTCACCGTGCTGCGAAGCTGCCGCTCCAGCGTGTTGGCGTTGTTGCCGTTTTCACGCAGCACCGCCACCATCGCCGGGTTCAGCTGCGGCAGCGGACGCGTCGGGGGCGTGTCATCGATGCTCAGACCAGCGGGCAGCCGTGGCGCAGGCATTGGCTGCGGCATCGTCTTGTCAGTGGACAGCAGAGGCTTGGCGGGCGGCGGAAGGCGGGGCCTCGTCGGCTCGGCGGCGAGCGGGGCTCCTGACTTTTCACCGCCTGCTGCCCCCCCCTTGGTAGTCACCACGGTGGGCGCCGCCGGCAGATCACTGGCGGCACTTTCGCCCGAGGTCGGCCCCGCCCCGGGTATCAGAGCTGACGGAACATTGGTCCGTAGGGTCTCAAAAGCGGAGAGCGCCTTGCCGGCCACGGCCGGCTTGTTCGCCTCGGCAGCTGGTCGCCCCACCGCCGTGCCGGGCAGCCCACCTGCTCCACCTGCCGTTGCTGTCCCGTCGCGTTCGGCGCCCATCGGCTTGTTCATCGCCGCGCTCATCAGCGCCGCCGAAAACATCTGGCTGACATCAGAGCGCCGCGAAGAAGCATTGGCCAGCGCCTGCGCCTCGGGCACCGTCGCCAGTCGTTTGAGGAGCTCGCCGCCGTCCTGCGGCCGGTCGGCCGGAGCCACCGCTAGGCCTTCATCAATCACCTTCTGCAGCTCGGGCGAAAACTTGCCGCCAGGCACCATATCGGCCAGCGAGCGCGGCGGCGTCACCAAGCGCATCATCGTCATCACGGTGTCCGAGACATCCGTCGACTGTCCCCAGGGCATGCGACCAGTCAGCATCTCGACCAAGATCAGCACCAGGGCATAGACATCGCTGAACTTGCCGACCTCCTGCCCTTCGAGCTGCTCCGGCGACATGTAAAGCGCCGTGCCCATGCGCGCTCCGGCCATCGTCTTCATGCCACCGCGCGAGGCCTGGAGCAGCTTGGCGATGCCGAAGTCGAGCACCTTCACGACCTCTTCGGTCTGCCCTTCTTCATTCACTTTGCGGGCGATGAAGATGTTCTCGGGCTTGAGGTCGCGATGCACGATCCCCTTGCGGTGCGCGACCACCATCGCCTTGACCGTCGGCACCCACAGCTCCAGCGCCCGAGTCGGCGGCAGGTGATGCTCGCGGTGCAGCAGCGTCGCCAGGTTCTCGCCATCCAGGTACTCCATGGCGATGTAGACCTGCCCATCATCGCTGCGACCGCAGTCGTAGATGGTGATGGCGTTCTGGTGATCGACCGTGCTCGCCGCGAGCGCCTCTTGCTCGAAGCGGGCCACCATCTCGGGATTGCGCACGAGATCGGGATGCAGCAGCTTCACTGCCACTTCGCGACCGATCGGCAGCTGCACCGCGCGGTGCACCGTCCCCATATTGCCGAGGCCAATCGTCGCCTTGAGGACATATCGTCCAGCGACGATCTTGGCCTTCTGCTCGACGGCGGTGCCGTCCTTAGGGCAGAAGTCGGTGTCGTCTGCGTAGACGGCTCCGCACGCTGGGCAGTAGCGGGTGTTATCGAGCGACTGAGTCACAGAATTCGCCGATTCTTGGACATGTTATCACGCTTAACTAGCTAACCGGCGACTGTCCTTCCGGGGGAATCCCAGTGTCGCTGCATCGGCAACCCGGTGCAGAAGTTGTCCAGGCTTGACGGCGGGGCGCGGCACACTCCGCCGAGTAGCCGACATTCCCTGAGTGCTCGACGGAAAACCGCCCGTAATGCTCGGGCTCAACCCACCTCGGAATCTGCGGTGCTGGCAATCCCCGCGCTTTCGGGAAACAGCGATTGGTCCCGGGTGCGCTTTGCCGTAAGATTATTGGCAGTGCGCGGGGGCACCGGTGTCTCTCTCGGCAGCCACTTCGTCAATCATCCGGGTATGTTCAGTCTGTGGCACGCGATATGCGCACGGCACAGCCCACGCATGCGCGGTGGACAAGAAGAGCTCGCAGGACGGCGATGATCTACTCGGAGCCATCCTCGGCGAGCGCTATCGCATCGTCTCGGCGATCAGTCGCGGCGGCATGGGCGTGGTGTACCGCGCCCAGCACATCGTCCTCGACAAGCCGGTGGCGGTGAAGGTCATGCTGCAGACCCAGGACGAAGGAGCGCATCAGCGCTTCCTGCAAGAAGCCAAGCTAGCCTCGTTGGTTCACCACCCCAACATCGTCGAGATCTTCGACTTCGGCGTGCTGACCAGCAAGCAGCCGTATCTGGTGATGGAGCTCCTTGTCGGGCAGACGCTGGCCGATGCCATCGCCCAGGGCCCGATGTCGGCCCGACGCGTCTGCAGCCTCGCCGCCCAGGTCGCGCGCGGCCTCGCCGCAGTGCACGAAAAAGGCATCATCCATCGCGATCTCAAGCCCGCGAACATCTTTCTGATCAAGGCGTCGGCGATCACCACTGATGCCGCGGGTGCCAGCGCAGAGAGCAGCACCTCCGACGAGCTGGCAAAGGTCGTCGACTTCGGTATCGCCACGCTGGTGAACCCCGATGCGACGCCGCGCGATGATGCGACACCAAACCCAACGCCGGCGCGACTGACGGTGCCGGGCATGGTTATGGGCACCGCCGAGTACATGTCGCCCGAGCAGGCGCAGGGACTAAAGACCGATCACCGCGCCGATCAGTACGCCGTCGGCTGCATCATGTACGAGATGCTCACCGGCCAGGTTCCCTACCAAGGCACCTCGCCAGCAGCGACGATGCTCAAGCACCTGACCGAGCGACCGCCTGCTCCCAGCCGGGTGCGCCCCGAGCGCAACATCCCGGCCGCGCTGGAGTCGATCGTCGACCGCGCGATGGCGCTCAAGCCCGAAGATCGCTACGAGTCGATGGCTGCGCTGGAGCGCGAGCTGGTGATGCTCGGCGAGAACCTGCGCAGTCGAAATCCATCGACGGCATCGCTGCGGTTGCCCAGCCTGGGCGAGATCGCCAAGCGCACGATCAAGCCCACCCGCACCGGCTTCTATGCCCTCGCCGGGGGGCTCTTGGTGTGCTTGCTGGTGATTAGCGGTCTGGTGATCAAGCTGCGCCGCACAACGCAGCAAGTGCGCCAGGTCGTGGCCACCGCCAACAAGGTGCAGGCCAGCAAGCCCCCCGCCGAAGTCAGCGTGGTCTGGCAGGTCAGCTCGGATCCTCCGGGTGCCAACGTCGTGCGAGTTTCCGACGGTACGATCCTGGGAACCACGCCCTGGCGGAAGGAAATCAGCCAAGCCAAGGGGCAGCTCGCGGTGCAGCTAGAGCTTGAGGGCTACGAGCCGCTCAGCCTGAAGCTCAGCCGCGAGAGCGACGAGACGTATAAGAGCGAACTTCAGCCCATCGTCAGCAGCAGCAAGAGCACAAGCAAGAAGAGTCAGAAGAGCCAGAAGGGCGAGAAGATCAGCAAGAAAACCAAGGGCAAGAAGCGTGGGGGCTCGGTCCGAGACAACGATGACGTCGCGATTATCAAATAGACTCCTGTTGCTGCTCTGCTTGGTGAGCTGGTTTGGCATCGGCGAGCGATCGGCGTGCGCTGACGACTTCAGCGACCACTACAACCGCGGCATGCAGCTCTATGAAGGCAAGAGCTACGAGGAAGCCGTCGTCGAGCTGCAGAAAGCCTACGAGATTCGGCAGCTACCACGCCTCTTGCTCAACATCGGCACCGTCTATCGCAAGATGGGCAAGGCCCGCGAAGCGCTGAGCTACTACGAGCTGTACCTCAAGGCCGAGCCCAATCCGCCGCGCAAGATTCGCAAGGAGCTTGACGAGTTCATCCCGCAGACGCGGGCGCTCTTGGAAAAGCCGTCCGGCAAAGATGGACAGCCCCAGCCCGGGGCCACCACCAACCCGAGCGGCCAGCCTGGCTCGCCGGATCCAGCGACCAAGCCGACCACCGCCAGTTCCAGCGAGCCGCCGATTTACAAGCGGCCGTGGTTCTGGGGGGTCGTCGGTGGCGCCGCTGCCGTGGTGCTGATCGCCGGCATCGCGGGCGGCGTGGTGGCGGAACAAAGAAAGATTCCTGGCGATATTCAGATCATTCAGCTGCAGCTCCGCTTCTAGCCTTGGGTTGTCGTCTTAACTTCAGGGGGTCGGCAATGACGAATACGCTCCATCATTCGCGCGGGCGATCGCCGGGCAGGTCGCGTTCGTTTACCGCTTTTTCCGTCGCTGGCTCACTGCTATCGATCGTGACCTTGGGCGGCTGCGAGAACCGCCAAGTGGCGGTGATCTTTTTGAAGAATCGCAGCGAAGCCGCGACTGCGCTCGGCGCGTACTACAAGCTCAACGAGCCGACGTTTCGTAGCTCGGGTGTGCACGGCAACCTCGATCGCTTCGGCATCGAAGCGCAGCTCGGCACCACCGGCGACCTGGAAGTACAGGTCTTCTCATACGCCAACGAGATCCCGTGCAGCCTCAACTCGGGCAGCGGCACGGTGAAGCTGCCGGGCGAGTATCGGCAGAACCTGACGCTGGATCTGGCGACGACGAGCTCGACCTGCGCTGGCGCCAAAGAGCCGGTCGATTTCCCGACACAGAAGATGTCGGTCTGGGCCAAGTCGCCCACGGACATCTGGTTGGTCGGCGACCAGGGCAAGATCCTGCGCTGGAATGGCGAGCGCTACACCACCGTCCCACTGCCCGCCAGCCTGGCAGCCCTGCCGCCTGACTGGACAGCGATCGTTGGCAACTCGCGCGGCGAAGTGATCATCGCCGGCACCAAAGGCTATGTCCTGCGCTACAGCCCCACCACGAACGCGCTAGAGCCGCTGAGCGTCAATCCGCCAAACGGCGTCCTCATCGTCGGCCTGAACTGGCGCGCGGCCTCCATCGCCGACCCCTCGCTGGGCGACGTCTGGCTGGTCGGCAGCGGAGGCTACGTCGGCTACTACAACCCCGGATCGGGCGCCAAGGTCGATGCGGTCGGACTGACCTGCACCAACGGTGTGACCACCGCCGCCTTTACGCGCGACATCAACGCCGTTTCCTGCGTCGCGACCACGCGCAGTGTTGGTCCGCTCTACGACTGCTGGTTCGCCGCCGATCAGGGGACGCTGCTGCGCTACTACCCCGTCACACCGCCGGTCAACTGCTACAACTACCCGGTCAGTCCGGCCATCTCACAGAACCTCAATGGCGTCTGGGTGGCTGCCAACGCCACGACGGGTCGCCTGGATGTGCGCGCGGTTGGCAACGGCACTACGATCGTGCGCGGCTCCGCACCGCTCAACGACAAGCCGCCGGCGCCCCTGACCTTCGACTCGTACAAGAGCTTCCTGCCGGGCAGCTTCACCGCCGACTTTACGGCGATCGGCAGCGGGCCCGACTCGTTCGGCAGCAACAGCACTGGCCAGGTGTGGGTGAGCGGCACGAACGGCGTTGTCCTGCGCTGGGACGACACGCCGCAGGCCCCCGGCTCGGCCATCCCCTTTACGCTGATCAACACGCGCCTGACGAGCAACTTCCAGCGGCTAAGTGCCATGTCGTCCGGCGTGGTCGCCACTGGACCGGGCCCAGCGCTGTTCTACGCCGGCTCGCTGTTCACCCCCACCAACTAAGCCCGACCGCCGACGCCTTTCCCTGCGCGGCCGCGGACTCAGACGCCCAGCATGCCGCCTTCGCTGCCAGAGGCTGCCGAGTCAGTATCGCGTCGATGCATGATGAACGAGTTACAGAACACCGAGTACGTCTGATACGGCACGGCCTGCCAGTGCGGATGCTCGGCCAAGAACTCACGGAACGCGCGCTGCTCGCCCTTTTCGGGATTGCCGCGGTACATAAACCAGTCGTCAAAGCAGATCAGCGATCCGTCCTGCAGAATCGGCTCGACGCCGCTCAGCGCTTCTTTGGCCGAGGGATACAGATCGCTATCGATGTGCACCAGCGCCGCCTTCTGCGTCTTGCCCGGAATCAGGGCGGGCAGCGTCTGCGAAAACAGCCCTTCCAGTAGCTCGGGTTCGGGCAGCCCGCAGCGCTGAAACAGCAGGCGAATCGAGTCGGCCGTGATCGGCTCGCCATAGCTCAAGCTGGGGTGGCCGTGCAGGTAGTTGGTGGCGAACGAGCCGCGGCCCCAGCGGGGATGTACCTGATCGTCATCAGGCAAGCCGCTGAAGGTGTCGAGGCCAATCAGCCGTCGCGAGCGACACGCCGCTTCGCTGTACTGCCACAGCGCGAGGTTCTCTTCTAAGAGGACGCCGAGCAACCCCAGGCTCTTGCCCACCGAGACTCCGAACTCGATGATGTCGCCCTCGACGCGCTCCCAGTTGATGAACTGCATCGCGTTCACGAAGAACGCGGTTCGCGCGTCGTACTTCAGCCACTCTCTCGCTTCTTTGATCGTCATCGTCATCAGCGTCCCTCGTCTCAGCCTTGCCTACAGATCACGCGCAGCGCTGCGGGCCCGCGGACAAAGACATTGCGCTTCCAGACCGGCTCCAGCGTCTCGGGCTCCAGATCCTGAAGCTGCGTGAGCAGCGCCGTGATGCCCAGCTCCCCCTCGATGCGGGCGAGCTGTGCTCCCAGGCAGTAGTGAATGCCGCCGCCAAACGACAGCGGCTTTACGTTCTGGCGCCGCACATCCAGGCGATCGGGATCTTCGAACACTTCGGGATCGCGATTGCCGGCGTTGAGCAGGCACAGCACGTACTGTCCGCGGCCGATCACCCGCCCGCCTA
>CALFYE010000367.1 GCA_937952145.1 uncultured Myxococcales bacterium | reverse complement strand
GCGACGAATGACAAGCCCGTGCGGGCGCCCAACATGCAGGCGGGCGCGGTGTAGATGAGCTGCGCCAGGCCACCAAGGAGGACGCAGAACAGGAGCCGCGGCATGGAGATACCGCTGCGGTGCCACTCAAACCCGATCAGAATGTTGGGGAGGCCGGTGACCAGCGTGAGCCAGAGCAGGCCCATTTCGAGAGTCTTGCGTCGCTCTGTGAGGGGAACTGGCTGCTCAGGCGTCATTCCGGTTCGGGGCTCGCTACGGCGCTGTTGCTTCGGTGCTGGTCGGACTGGCCTGCTCGTCGTCCCCTTTGGGCGCGGGCAGCAAGGCACTGCCGACACTGGCGACGAGGCTGACATTGTATCCGACGATGGCAGCCAGCATGCCGAAGTTAAGAAGGAAGATCCCCCCCACGACGAAGAACGAGGGAACGAGCGCGGCAGCCAGGGTGCGGTTCAGGTTGGCTGCGAAGTCTTGCGTCAGCGTCAATAGGGCAGGCAGCTGGCGCAGAGTGCCGTCCATCATGACGACCTGCGCGGTGTCCGTGGCAGCGGTCGTCGCGCCGCTCATGGAGATGGACGCGGTGGCTGTCTTGAGGGCGATGGCATCGTTGATCCCATCACCGACGTAACAGACCTTGCGCCCGCTGGCTTGCAATCTGTTGACCAAGGCCGCCTTGTCCGCGGGGAGCACGCTGGCAAAGTACTGATCGACCCCCAGCTCGTTGGCCAAGTGGCGGGTCGGCTCTTCTTGATCGCCCGAGATAATGGCAACGGCGAGCCCACGCCGGCGCAGCTCGGCGAGCATCTCTTTGGTCTCAGGGCGAACGGTCGGGCACAGCTCTAGGATTCCGCCAAGGCGGCCATCGACAGCGATGAAGACCAACGAGTTCCCGCGGCTCCGGGCCGACTCCTGCTCGGCGACGAGGTGTTGGGCGGTGCTAATCCCGTTTTGGGCCATAAAGCGGGCGCTGCCCACGAGGACCCGACGGCCCAGCAGATCTGCATCGATTCCGAACCCCACTTGGTAGCGTGCGTGGTCTACGGCCGGCAGAAGAAGTGAGCGCTCACCGGCGCTGCGGACGATAGCGCGTGCGAGCGGGTGGCTCTGTCGTTGCTCGGCTGCCGCGGCGTAGCCGAGCAGAGTTTGGGCGTCAATGCCGTCGCAGCTGTGGATGGCAGCGAGGGTCGGATCGCCGGCCGTCAGCGTCCCTGTCTTGTCGAAGACCACGGTGTCGACGCCGCTCAGCAACTCCAACGCCCGGCCGTCCTTGATCAAGATGCCGCGCCGCGCTGCTTGGCGAAGGAAGTTGAGTAGGCTGAGTGAGGCCGAGGTGCGGATGTTCTCGGCGTAGTTGCTCGCCAGGACGGCGACCGCGCTCTCTGGCCGCAAAAGAAAGAGGGCCATACCGCTCAGCCCAAGTAGCGGTACCACGCTCTGATCGCCGAGCCGCTCGGCCTTGGACTCTACAACTAGGCGATAGTCGACCGTCTTGGCCAGGATTGCGCCGATCTCGGCGGCCACGGTCGAGGCGCCAGCCCGTTCAACCTCGATGCAGATGCGGCCCGAGATAACCAGGGTCGTGGCCAGAACCCGGTCGCCGGGCCCCTTCTCGTCCGGCTGCCCCTCACCGGTGAGCTGGTGTTGGTCGACCGCCGCGACACCCTTTTGAACGATCCCATCGACTGGGATGATCTGACCGGTGCCGACGACGACGATATCGCCCGGTCTGAGCACCTCGATGGAGATTTCTACCTCGACGCCATCGCGCAACAGCCACACGGTCCGCTGCTGTTGCCCGAAGGCGTCGATCAGGTCGTGATGCGATCGGTCGCGCGTTTTTAGGTAGATCTGGCGACCTAGGTAGAACAAGCTCAGCCCAAGCCCGTTGAGCACGTAGAGGCCGCTCAGAAGGAGCGTGATCGAGGTCAGGGCATCCAGGATAGAGGAGCGCGGCCGGCGCTCGACAAAGATCGCGTGATGCGCGAGCTGGAAGACCGGAATGGACGCATAAAGGCTGAGCCCGGCACTGAGCAGACTGAGCGCTGGAGACAGGGCCCAGCCAGTGATGGCGAAGCCCAAGCTAGCAAGCGAGATGTGTAGGTGGTGCTGGATCGATTCAGGGCTCTCGACGGGCGCCAGCTGGCGTTCCGGCGGGCTCGCGGGCTCGTCGTCGGCCTGCTGCGCTGCGGTCGGCAGCGCGTCGCCCGACGCTCGCGTTTCTGCGTCCCCTCCATCCGGCGGCGGATGCTCAGGAGCGAAGGCGGCCTGAAACACGCGCCTGCCGACTACGAGCGCTCCGCCCAAGACTATGAGGACCCCGACGATCATGGTCGAGTGGAAGCAGCCACCAGCCGAAGTGACGCCAGACGCTTATGCAATTGGCTGGGGAAAATAGGTGGAATGAGGGGAGAGTATACAACAACGGCAGTGCGGGCTACCTTCCCTCAGCTACTGAAAACGGCCTGTGTTCATGAAGGATGAATTGCTCTATCTGTCTGCCGCGGAAATGCTGCGCCGCTTTCGGGCGCGCACGCTCTCTCCGGTCGAGCTAATGCGCGCGCTGGTCGAGCGGATGGAACGCATCGGTCGCGATATCAATCCGTTCGTAGAAGCATATTGGGACGAGGCTCTGGCGAGCTCGCATGCGGCGGAGACGCGCTATGCGAATGGTACGGCGCGCGCTCTGGAGGGCATTCCGCTGAGCGTGAAAGACACACTTGCGGTCCGCGGCAAACGCTGGATGTGCGGCTCGCTGGTCCACCGGGAACGCGTGGCCGACTTCACCGACCCATCGGTCGGGCGCCTGCTCGATGCGGGCGCGATCCTGACCGCGCGCAGCGCCTGTCCAGAGTTTGCCTGGCTCTGGACGTGCCACTCGCCGCTGCATGGCGTGACGCGCAACCCCTGGCAGCAGAAGATTAGCTCAGGCGGCTCAAGCGGTGGCTCGGCCGCAGCGGTCGCAGCGGGGCTCTCAGCGATCTCGCTTGGCAGCGACAGTGCGGGCTCTATCCGCATGCCCGCCGCGATGTGTGGGGTAATTGGGTACAAGCCTCCGTCGGGCCGCAACCCGGAGAGCGCCGAGGACAGCGAGGATCTGTACTGCGACGTCGGCCCAATCACCCGCACAGTCGAGGACTGCGTGCTCATGCAAAACATCACAGCCGGCCCCCACCCTGCGGACCATGCGACGCTGCGGCCGCGGCTCGTGCTCCCCTGGCCGCTGGGTGGGGTGTCCGGCATGCGCGTCGCATACTCCCTGGATCTGGGGTTCATTGAGATCGCGCCAGATGTGCGTGAAAATACGCTGGCGCTACTCGGCCGACTGCGCAGCCTCGGGGTCCAGATCACTGAGGTTTGCCTCGAACAGATCGAGCAGACCCTGAACGCAGGGGACTGGTACGGCGACTTCCTCATGGCAGAGGACATGGCGCCGCTCCTCCGCGAACAGCCGCATCTCCTCAGTGCAAGTCTTCGCTACGTTGCGGAGTCCTGCTCCCGGGTGACGCGTGCGCAGTACTTCGAGTCATTCCGAGCGCAGCATGAAGCCTGGCTCCGTTTTGGACCGATTCTCGAAGCGCACGACGCATTCCTCTGTCCGACCGTAGCGACTACAGACGTACCTGCGACCCTTGAGGCATGGGAAGATATCTCCGTCAACGGCAAGGTTGCCGAGCGCTGGGTGCTGACGCTCCTTTTCAACATGTTCCGCTGCTGTCCGGTGCTGGCGCTGCCGTCCGGGCGGGGCCACAACGGTGTGCCTACCGGGGTTCAGCTGGTGGGACGCACCTACGATGACCTTACGGTCTTCCAGCTCGCATCAGCATTGGAGGCGCAGGATCCGTGGTACCAAGACCCCGCGCGCCGCCCCCCGTTGTGAATCTCCCAACCCCGGAGTCAGGACTCTGCGCTGTGGCAGGTGCAGAGCCCGCGCTTGTAGAGCCCAAGCCGGTGCAGCGCGATGCGGATCGCTTCGGGCCACTGCACAGTCAGCTTTTCCCAGCGGTTCGCCATGAAGCCAGACAGGCTGATGGTCGCGGTAAACGACTGCGCTTGGTGCCAGAATCCGCGCGGGATGTACAGCGCGTCGCCAGGCAGCAAGGTATAGGTGGATGCGCTCTGGAGCGCATCTCGGTATCGCGGGAACCGCAGAAAGTCCGGATTGAACCCGTCAACGAGCGAGAGCCGTGCGTACGTGTCAAACTTGGCGCTCGGGTACATGCCGGCAGTGCTCTCGGGCGGGATCACGACTAGCTCTTTCCTGCCGACGATCTGGGTCAGGATGTTGTTGAAGATGTCGTAGTGGAAGCCGGTTCTTCCGCCTGACTGGCCGATCCATGCGTAGTGCCAAGACTCTGTATTTGGGAACGCGAGGTCGCCCAGTTGCAGGTCACTTGCCAGCTCGGGAATCTCCGCTAGCAGATCGTATTCCTTGAGGTAGTACGCCCGCTGTTCCTCGGGATGTTCCGAGAAGCAAGCACTCAGGAACTCTCTTAACGCCATGTTCTTGAAGACCGGCGCTTGGCTCTCGCGGTTCCCGACCACAACCTTCACAGCGCGCTCGCCTGCCACGCGGCCGAGGTGCTCCGGTGTCCACTTGGCGAGCGCCGGCCAATCCGCCACAGCACCGACTAGGTGGACTGGCTCTCGCCGAATCCGAGCCTGTGCGAGCTTTTCACATAGCGACTGCCGCATCCTGGCCTTTCGCATTGCTCGCCACGGTTAGGAAGTTCCCCAGCACCAGGGTGTCCATCCGGGTTCTCAGGAATGTTTCGATCGCCTCCGATGGAGAGCAGACAATGGGCTCGTTCTCATTGAAGGATGTGTTGAGGAGCATCGGCACGCCCGTGAGGTCGTAGAACGCCTGGATGAGCGCGTGGTAGCGCGGGTTCCTCTTTCGGTCGACGAGCTGGACGCGGCTGGTACCGTCGACGTGCGTGATCGCCGGGATTTGGCTTCGCCGGCTGCTGCGCACTGGGAACGTAAACTCCATGAACTCGGTGGAGATCGAACTGCAAGCGGAAGGAATCTCGAACCACTCTGCAGCGTGCTCGCTGAGGACGCTGGGAGCAAAGGGACGGAAGCTCTCACGCTGCTTGATGCGACGATTGAGCGTGTCCTTCATGTCCGGACAGCGCGGGTCGGCGAGCAGCGAGCGGTGTCCCAGCGCCCGCGGCCCCCACTCGGCACGGCCGTCGAACCAGCCCACGATGTTGCCCGCGGCCAACAGCTTGGCAACGATGGGCTCGACGGAGTGCTGGCGCTCGTAGGACAGGCCCGCGCTGCGCAGAGCCCGCTCGACCTCGGACTCGCTGAATTCCGGTCCCCAGTAGGGGTGGTCCATTACAAAGGAGCGCTCCTGACCGAGGACCGCCGTCCACGCAAGGAGCGCCGCCCCCAGAGCGGTCCCCGCGTCACTGGCCGCGGGTTGGATGTAGATCTCGTCAAAGAGGCCGCTGTTCATAAGCGCATAGTTGGCGACGCAGTTTAGCGCCACACCACCCGCAAGAGACAGGCGCCGGGAGCCGACCTCGGTGCGCAAGTAGCGCCCGAAGTGGACCATGCTTTCGTCTGTAATCTTCTGCAGGGCGGCGGCAATGTCCTCGTGATCAGTTCCCAGCGCGCTGCGGTCCTTCAGGCGCTTGACCCCGAACAGCGCCTCAAGCGGCGCGAACTCCGGAACACGGAAGCGCAGGATATCGCTCGCGACGACGATGTCACCGGGTTCGCGGAGCGTCACTAGCTGCTGCATCGGAGCATAAAATCGCCGCCAGTCGCCGTAGGAGGCAAGCCCCATAATCTTCGATGCATCGTACTCAGTGAATCCCAGGAACTGCGACAGCTTCTCCCACAGGAATCCAAGAGAGTGTGGGTAGTAAATTTCCTTGACCGGCTTTATCCGCCGCCCGATGCCGTGTCCGAACCAGGTCGTCGCGAACTCGCCGATGCCATCGACAGCGAGCACAGCGGACTCCTGAAACGGGGAAGCAAGGTACGCACTGGCGGCGTGACAGAGGTGGTGGGGCAGCCACAAGAGGCGGTCGGTGAGCGCGGTGCCAGCGAGTGCGGCAAGCCGCTCGGGAATGCGCTCGAGTCCTGCGGTGAAGGCTAGCTCGCCGGCCTTGCTGCCCCAGCCTCCTTCAACTGTGTGCACGTCCGCACCAATGTTCTGGAGACGCAGCTTGGGCAAAAAAGAATAGCCAATGTGCGCAACGTCCTGAAGCGAGATCTTCTCAGCCTCCAGACAGTAGCGGATCGCCTGCTCCGGCAAGACATCGGCGTTGTCGATGCGAGCGGACTTCCCGTGTTTGATGCGAGTCAGCCTCTCCTCTTCGATCGCTGCGACGAGCACGCCGTCGCGAAGCAGGCAGGCTGCCATGTCGTGATAGACGGCGTTGATGCCCAAGATATAGGTTGGTCGGCTCATGACGTCGCTAAATCCTTTTACAGAGGGGCTCTTTCCGTGCCGCTCTGCGTACTACTTTCGCTAGTTGTGGACAGATCCGCCGCAATTCGCGTTGCCGCCTGAAGACCGCTGTGTGCTGCAGCATCCGAGTGAACGCCGGCAGTGTAGTCGCCTGCCAGGTAAAGTCCCATGTGAGGCTGAGACAAGAGCTGTGTCTGCGCGTCAAGGGGCGATCGTCCCGGCGGCCAGACCGGCAGTGCGACTGGCAGGTGCTCGAACACCGCTGCGTCCCGCACGAAGCGCGAGAAGCCGGGCCACAAGCGCTCAAGTTCCGACAGAAGGAGCGCGATGGCCTTCTCGCGAGGCTGTCGGCGAAACAGGGACGCATGCTCGGCCTTGATAAGCAGCGTCATCAACGCGTCCTGGCAGTCCTCCGCGGTCACCAGCCCGTAGATCACGCCCAGCAGCCCCGGGGTCAGAATCGGAAACCGGGCAAGCGAGTACACCGGTAACAGCGAGGACACCTCCTGTTTCACAATCAGGTGCACGACCGTGTACTGACCGCCGATCAGGCCGCGCAGGCTGTCGGTGTACTCATTGGGTAGCGGAGGCACGATCTCGACCTTGTCGAGCGATGAGAATGGGACAGCGAGGACCACCCGCTCGACCGAGAGCCGCTGTTCGACCCCCTTCACGACGACAGAGAGCTGAGCGCGGAGGCTGCCGGCGACGTCTGTGTCGCGCTCAATACGGGTGACGCGAGCCCCGCACAGCACGTCCGGTGCGAGGACGCCCGCGAGCGCCTTTGGCAACCGCTGATTGCCTTCGGGGATGTAGAAGCAGCCCTGTGTCGAGTCGACCAGGAAGCGCAGCGACAGCACACCGAGGAGAGCTGAGAAGCTCGTCCAGTCAGCGGCGATCTCGCTCTCGATGGTCATGCGGATCCACTCCGCCACTCGGGTCGGCAAGGCAAGCTGCGCCACCCAGTCCGCGAAGGAGCAGCCTTGCAGCCTGGCGATGGTCTCTGCCTGCAGGCCCTGCTGATCGGCGAGCCGGATCAGCGCACCGACTTCGGCGTGCCAGTGCTCGACCTGTTTCAGCTCTGCCTCGGAAAAAACGCTCGCCAGGAATTCCTGCGAGCTGCCGTCCATGTGCAGAAATAGCTGCCCCCCTAAAAGAACGCTTGGATAGGGAGCGCCATCGTCCGGCTCCAGCTCGACCCCTAGCTCGGCAGCGAGCTTCACCAGTGGGTTGTGGCTCCAGTATTCATGGAGACCCGCTTCGACGGTCAGGCCTTGCGGATACTCGATCGTGCGGATGCGCCCACCTACTTGATCGTCCGCCTCCAAAAGGAGGAAAGAAATGCCGCGCCGCCTAAGCTCGTACGCAACACAGAGCCCTGCGACCCCACCACCGATGACAGCTACTTGTCGAGTGACCTGTTCCAAAGCGCCTTCGTTTACAGCCATGCCCAAGCGACACACGGGCGGCAGGGTTGGAAGAGCATTAAGTAAACGCTAGCCTCAAGCTAGCGCTCCTCACAGAACCGTACGTGCCCGATTTGGGCATACGGCTCTTCGGTTTGTGATTCCTCACGGCACGATGCTCGGAGGAGACGTCTATCCGTTCTGGACCTGAGGGCCGGCGCGACAGCGGGCAAAACCGCAGGCGCTGTTGCAAGCGTTGCCAGGAGAAGGAGCGCTTCTGCGAGCGACGGTTGAGCCAGCGAAACAGCGCGCGGATGCAGGCGTGGTGGAAGTGATGCAGCTTCACGGACCGACGAGCCTTGCGGCGTACCGGCGAGCTTGTCGGCCAGGGTGCCATCGGCCTGCAGCGTCGAGCAGCGGAGCATGCGCGCGAGGCGCCGCAGAAAACGCAGATCGCCGATGCGCTGCCCGAGCGTGCGCGAGAGCCAGTCGTGATCGACGGAATCGAAAAACTTCTCGATGTCCATCTCGACCGCGACGCAGCGTCCCTTGCGTTGGCAGACGGTCTCGTACGCGCGGCCCAGCGGCTGATGCGCCAACTTGCCGCGCCGAAACCCATAGCTGTGGCGGTGAAACGACGGCTCCCATGCGCGTGCCGCGCGCAGGTCAGCGATCGCTTCGAGAATGCGGGCCAAAAGCGTCTGGACGATTTTGTCTTCCAGACAGCCGACGGCCAGCGGACGCATCCCGCCTTGCGGCTTGGGAATCAGCACTTCTCGCGCGGGCTTGGGCCGCCAGCCACCGCCACGTAACGCCTGCCCCAGGGCATGCAGATTTTGGTCTAGGTGTTGCCGATAGTCGTTCTTCGAGACATGGTCGATTCCGCTGGCCTTGGTGCCATCCAAGGTCGCGTATGCCCGTCGCCGATTGTGCCGGTTGAGAGGATGCATGAGATTCCGCATCGGCTCTTGCGGCTGCTTCTGAGCGGCTGTGAGTATGAAGTGCAGTCGAGCGTATCCTTGAAAGAGTCCGTCTGCGCAGAGCCCAGTAGCCCTCGTGCTCTGGTTCACATTCCGTCTGGCCCTTGGCTCCATGGGCATTACCCCACTTCCTCGCTACTATGACCAGATCTGACTTCTCTTCGGGCGCTCACCGCGAACTTGGCGACTCCGCCTTGCTCCGCTGCTAAGGGGCACTGGCAATGTTGTGCTCCACCCCGAGGAGACCTCCCAGGTTCCGACATCAGCCCTGTGTACATGCCATGGTCTCGGACCCCGGTGGTGCCGACGGCCCATGCCGTCGATGCTGCCGTCGCTGCGGCATACACGCTCGGCCACCACAGAACGAAGCGATTGACGGAGCTCGATCCCTTCACGCACGAGGCATTATGGCCTGCGCACTCCCTGTCCACGCTTCGAGGACGGCCTCGCGACCGCGCTGCACGCAAAACTCGGTACCGTGAGGAACTCGGCCAGGCGCAGCCCACAGCTGTCCCGGCCTCGTCCCTGGTTCCACGGAAGGGACTTTCACCCGCTGGTTGATGCCAGCTTTTCCTGGCGCACGCACAGCACCGTGCCACATGGCAGGCAAGAATGGACATTGTGAGCAGCTGGATGTTCATTCGTGGAAATTCGTAGACAGAACGCTTCGCTCGACGCTGCAAGTTGAACGCATACAAGTATCAATTCCGGTCAGTTGCTGCAAGGAATGCTTCGTTTTTCGACTGAGCTGGCTATGTTTGATGCATAAATGAACACCCCGTGTCGCTACAATGGTTATTTATCGATACAGAGCAATCAGGAACATGAGAGGCGACGAACATCAATTTATCAATGAGATAATTACGAAAATCAGCAGCAAGCAATAAATACAGAACGAAACGAACGATATTTTCCACTTTTATGATCGGTCATAGTCGTGGCTGGGAAAACCCGTGGCTGAGAAAACCTAACGATCCGCTCCTTGTGTTGTTTGATTCTGGCCCGCGCGAGCGGTTTGTTCGTCCATCACATCTGGGTCTGGTGCTGAACCGGAATGGATGGCTGGATAGTTCGTTTCGGCTGGGAATGATTGACTGAACGACCTTTCCCATGGTCACACGTCCGGCCCGCCGTCTGAGATTCGGACGTCCCTCGCAACAACAAAATGCCCGCCCCGTCGCTGCCCGGTGTTGTTAGATCTCCCTCCCCGCCATCCAGATCGTTGGATCTGATGTGTCAGG
>CALFYE010000366.1 GCA_937952145.1 uncultured Myxococcales bacterium | reverse complement strand
GAAGCCGACAACGGCGGCGACTTCGTGCGCGCCATGCGCGACGAGACCGGCATCGATCTGCAGGTCATTAGCGGCGAAGAAGAGGCCCGCCTGATCTACCTCGGCGCCCGCTCGGTGCTGCCGCTGGCCAGCCGCCGCGCATTGCTGGTCGACATCGGGGGCGGCTCGGTCGAGGTCATGGTCGGCGATGCCCGCGAGCTGTACTTTCAGCGCAGCTTGAAGCTGGGAGTGCTGCGCCTGCTGTCGCACCTCAAGGGCGATCCGCCGTCGCAGGACGACCGCGCCCACCTAGCCGAGTTCTGTCATCGCGCGCTGGAGCGCGTGGCGGCCCCGATGCAGCGCATCGGCTTTGACTTCGTGGCGATCAGCGCCGGGACAGCACGCGCCCTGCACGAGCTGTGCTATCCCAGCGCTCCGATTCCCCGCCCACCCGATGGGGAACGCAGCGACCGTGCCGAGCGCCCGGAAGCCAGCCCGCGCAACGAACGCGGCCGCATCGTGCGCTTCGCCGACGTCTACGCGCTAGAACAGCGCCTGTGTTCGCTGAGCAGCGTCGAGCGCGCTCGTCTCCCCGGCTTGGATGCGCGGCGCGTCGATAGCATCGTCACCGGCGTCATCTTGGTCCGCTCGCTGCTCGAAGTCTTCCACGCCGATCAGTATCAGCTGTGTGAAGCCGCGCTGCGCGAGGGCCTGATCTACGACTATGCCGCGAAGAACCGGCCGGGCATTGCCCTCGTCGATGAGTTTCCCGATCTGCGCCGACGCTCGGTCGTGACCCTGATGCGGCGGACGCAGGTGCGCGAACCGCACGCCTATCACGTGGCCCGGCTGGCGCTGGATCTGTTTCGCGGTCTGCGACCGCTCCACGGGCTGCCCAACGCCGACGGAGAGCTCTTGGAATTCGCGGCGCTTTTGCACGACATCGGCTTTTACATCGCGCCCAGCAAGCACCATAAGCACGGGCAGTACTTGATCGAAAACGTCGGCCTGGCCGGCTTCACGCCCGAGGAGATTGCGCTCATGGCGCAGACCGTGCGCTATCACCGCAAGTCGACGCCCAAGGACGCCCATGAGGCCTTCGCCAAGCTCTCGGACTCGCTGCGGCGGCGCATCCGCATCCACGCCGCACTGCTGCGCGTCGCTGACGGGCTCGATCGCACCAATCGACAGCTTATCCGCAGCGTGCGCTGCCGCATGCTGTCGCGCGATGTCGAGCTGGTGCTGACGCCCGCATCGCCCCTGGCCGGCGCCGATCCCGATGTCGAGCTGGAGCTGTGGTCGGCGCGCCGCAAGGCCGACCTGCTGGAAGAGGTCTTCCGTCGCAAGGTCCGCCTGCTGATCGCCCCCGCGAGTCAGCTCCCAATCGACGAAGATGCGACGCAGTAGCGGCCCGCTCCCGGCTCGCCGGGGCTGACCTGCTCGGCAGTCTTACCGAAACGACGCTGCCGACCGGCAAAGTCGCTGAGCGAAAACAGAAAGTCCTTGGGGCCAAAGTCGGGCCAGAGTCGCTGGCTGAAGAAAAACTCGGCATAGGCCGACTCAAAGATCAGATCGTCGCGCAGCCGGTGCTCGCCGGGCAGGCAGCCGGTGTAGAGGATGAGATCGGGATCGGGTAGCGCCTCGGTGCACAGCGCAGCCCGCAGCAGCGCTTCATCGAGCTGGGCCGGATCGAGGCGACCCGCCTGCACCGCCGTCGCTAGCTTGCGCACGGCCGCCGCGATATCGCGCCGACCGCTCTGACCCAGCCGTAGCGTGACGCAGAGCTCACTACCGGCGGGCAGAAGCTCGCGGCATAGCGCGGCTAGCGCCTCGGGACCGCCGTCGGCCACTGAGCTCACCGCCCCCCCGGCCGCAGCCGCTGATCGCGGAGGCAGCGCCGGCGGGGCGGGGCTTGTCGGGTTCTGCGGATAGCTCGGCAGCTCGGCGCATTCGCCACAGAGCGTAAGAAAGCGAACCTTGGCAGCCGCGGCAGCCACAGCGATGGCCCGAGCAGCCTCCAGGCTGGCCCGCTGTGCCTCGGGCAGCGACCGTCCGTTGCCGGCGGCCCAGCGCGCGGTTCCGTTCATTACAACGACGACATGTCTGGCGTTCTGCATGGGTAACTAAGCTCTGACGAAACAGTAGGATGTTCGCCCCGGGCCGGGGTGAAGCTGGCGCGAATCTTATGGGAAGAATCGGTGAAGTACAGCGAGAAGAGCGGGCGGCAGACCGTCTCGGCCGCGACCCGGCACCGGCTACGTCCCTCCGCGGCTCGCAGATCTGCTTGACGCACGACAAGCTTCGCGCCGACGATGACGAAATGGTCAGATTGGGGCGCTTGCGACACAACCACCGCTCGCTGAGCACGACCCTGATGCGGCTTCGGCTGCCCCTGCTGGGACTGCTGCTTTCGACCCTGGTTAGCGGCTGCGCGGTCGACAATCGCCTGGGTCCCGGGCTGGGTCAGGCCCTGCTCGAAGGCCCGGTGCGAACCTACGCGACGCAGCAGGCGACCGAGGTCGCGCGCGAGGCGCTGACACTCGCTGAGGCCACTTACGACGAGATGGGAACCCCGCGCGATCTCGCGGCGGCGCGCTTGGCTTGGCTTGCGACGCGACTCGCCTACGATCGCGGAGCGCCCTTTTTCTTCGTCGCGGCGCCCGAGCTTAATCAGGCTCTCGACGGTCGCTTCGACGATCCGCTGGCTGCGACGGGCTTGCGACGCCTAGAGCCCGTGCTGTTTTCCGCACAGCCGATCAGCGCCAGCCACCTGGAAGACCTGGGACGCCAGCTTCGCAGCGCTGGCGTTGCGCTCGCCAATGCCATGCCCGATCCCGCGCGCCAGGTCGGGCTGGCCGCGCTCCTTGGCAGCATGTCGGCGCAGGCGGCAGTAGTCGGCACCAAGCTCGATGGCTCGGACAGTCCGTACGCCTCGGCCTCGCACCTTTCGATCGAGCAGAACCTGCTGGGCCTGCAAGCGATGTATCTCGCGCTTTCACCCGCGGTGCAGAGCGCCGACCCCGCACTGCACGATCAGCTCACTGCGCTGTTTGCCGGCCTGCTGCAGCAGATCCACGGTCAGCCCAGTGTCGATGCTGTCCGCAACAAGATCCGCTTTTTGCGCGACTGCGACGCGCTCAGCTCGGCCCTGGTGGCGATCGGCGCAGCGCTTGGCCTGACGGTCAGCGCCCCGGTCGACGTCACGTAGCCGTGCCCTGCCCACCCACGCACCGAATCAAGCCGCCATGCCACGATGCACCTCACTGCCTCTCCTCCCGTCGCTGCTCGTTCTACCAGCGCTGCTCGCGCTGATCGATATTAGGCCAGCTTTCGCCCAGTCGGGCCCGACCGTTCCCGCAAGCTCGACGACGCCTGTCCCGCTGGAACGAGCGGCCACGGCTGCCCCCACCTCGGCTGCCGGCCCAGGCGCTTCGGGGGTACCCGCCACGACGGGACCGGTCATCGTCCTGCCGCCCGAGCTAGATGCTGCAGCGCCGACCGGGGGGACGCCAGCTGTCCCCGGACCTGCCCCCGCGCCGCCCCAAAGCAGCGACGCCAGCCCGGCTGCCGCGACGGAAGAGGTGCCGATTCAGTCGCCCGTTATCTTGGGTGATCAGCCCCCCGCGGCGATCAAAAAGAGCGGCTTCCTGGCGCTGCCGCGACAGGGCCAGATCGACGTCGCGCTGGACCCTCGGACCAACAAGCTGCGTGGTGCCGCCGTCGGTGGCTATGGCGAGGCGGTGGTCAACGCGCCGTTTGGACCCGGGGCTGCACCAGCGGTCGCCGATCTGCGCCGCACCATCCTCTACTTCGGCTTCAACTTCACCGACCGCATCCGCTTCTTCTCGGAGATCGAGTTCGAGCACGCGCTCACCACCAGCGGTAAGCAAGGCGAGGTCGCGGTCGAGCAGGCGCTGCTCGACTTCATGCTGCTGCGCTGGTTTAACCTGCGCGCCGGCATGAGCATTGTGCCGCTCAGCCTGGTGAACCTCTATCACGAGCCGTCGACGTTTAACGGCGTCGAGCGTCCCGATGCCGACCTGTTCATCATCCCCAGTACATGGAAACAGCTCGTCGCGGGCATCTTCGGGGCGGTGGGGCCGCTGCGCTATCAGCTCTACGTCACGCCGGGTCTGCGTGGCGAAGACTTCGCGGCCGATGTCGGCATCCGCCGTGGCGTGCAGGACAACCTAGCGCGCATCCGCGACTGGGGAGTGACCGGCCGCATCGACTACGCTCCCGTGCTGGGCTTGAACCTGGGGCTGGGCGGCTTCTTTTCGAACGCGGGCCAGGGCGATCCCAACCTGGGGAGCGTACCGGTCGGCATCGCGGGCCTCGACGCCAAGTTTGCCCGCTTTGGCCTGTCGCTGCGTGGGCAGCTGTCATACATCCACATCGGCGATAGCGAGCGCCTCAACTACGCCCTCTCGCTGTCGCGTCCGACGCAGGGGCCGGTGGCTCGGCAGCTCTTGGGCGGCTACATCGAGGTCGGCTATGACCTGCTGCGACCGCTGCGTCTGTCATCGGGATTTCAGCTCATTGGCTTTGCGCGCTACGAGCGCAGCGATACCCAGCTGGATATCGCCGACAGTGGCCTGCTGCTGTCGCGCCGTCCGGGCACCGATCGCTCCGTGTACACGGCTGGGCTGACCTTTCGGCCTATCTTCGAGATCGCCGTCAAGCTCGACTATCAGCATCGCCACACGGAAGTCGCGGGCGGCGCCACCAACCAGATCAACGCCGCCATCGCTTATCAATTCTAGGGGCGACAAAACGTCGCCGGAACCGCGAGCCGGCGCTGTAAAATCGCGAGGATGGCAGAGTTGCAAGGCAGCGAGCGCCGCACGGCACTGCGAGTCCTGGGCGGCTTTCTTCTCACCGCGCTGGGCGTGGCCATGGCCATTCCCGCAGCGCTGTTCCTAAGCGATCCTCTGCGTCGCCGACGCGCGATGCCGACGGGGCCGGGTGGCTCGACGGAGCCGACGACAGGTAGCGGCGCGGCGGGCGTGCCGATCGCCGAGCTGGGCGAAGTGCCCGACCTCGATCAGGGCGGCGCCCCGCTGCGCGCTGCGGTGGTGGCAACTGGCGTACGCGATGCGTGGAATCGGCTCGATCAGGCCAAGCTTGGCTCGGTCTACGTTGGCAAGCGGGCGGGCGGATTGACCGCGCTGTCAGCCACCTGTCCACACGCCGGCTGCGGCATCGACTACGACGAGTCGGCCCACAAGTTCGTCTGTCCCTGCCACAACAGCACCTTCGCCCTCGATGGCCGTCGACTTAGCGGTCCGTCGCCACGCGACATGGATCGACTCGACGTCAGCGTGCAAGGCAGCACGGTGTTCTGTCAGTTCCAGCGCTTCCGCTTGGCACTGAAGAACAAGGTGCCGGTCTAATGTCGGAGGCGCAGGAAACTCCCGCCGCCGCGCCGCAAGACGAGCGCGCAAGCGAGACCGGCTGGCTGCACAGTCGCACCGGCTATCGCCGCCTCTTGCACACACTTCTCGACGAAAAAGTCAGTGGTGGCGCGCGCTGGGCCTACGTCTTTGGCTCGCTGCTTCTGATCGCGCTGGGCAATCAGGTGCTGACCGGCGTGCTGCTGATGGCCTTCTACGCGCCGTCGGCCACCGATGCCTGGGCGTCGGTCGCTTACATTCAAGATCAGGTGCGGCTGGGCTGGCTGATCCGCGGCCTGCACTCTTCTTCGGCCAGCCTGCTGTGCATCGGCGTCGTGCTGCACATGGTGCAGGTGGCGGTGTACGGCGCCTATCGTGCGCCGCGCGAGGTCAACTGGTGGACGGGGCTGTTGCTGGCGCTGCTGCTGATGGGCTTTGCGCTGACCGGCTACCTTCTGCCCTGGGATCAAAAAGGCTACTGGGCGACGCAGGTGGCAACGACGCTGCTCGGGGCCACACCACTTATCGGCCCCACGCTGCAGCAGCTTGTGCAAGGCGGTCGCAGCTACGGCAACCTGACGCTGACCCACTTCTATGCGCTGCACGTCTTTGTGCTGCCGTTGGGACTCCTCGCGCTGGTGGTGATTCACGTGGCGCTGTTCCGTCGACACGGTGTCACCACGCACCCGCGTCGGCAGCCCGCTGAGCTCGCCCGCAGCAGCCAGCCGTTCTGGCCGCGGCAGGCGGTGTACGACATGACGGCAGGCGCACTGATGCTGGCCGGACTGTTCGTCTGGGTAGTGCGCAGTCACGGTGCCGAGCTGGGCGCCCCCGCCGATCCCGCCGCACCCTACGACGCCCGCCCAGAGTGGTACTTCCTGCCATTATTTCAACTTTTGAAGTATTTCCCGGGCTCGCTGGAGATCGTCGCGGCCATGGGAGCGCCGGCTGTATTTCTGGGCGCGCTGGCTCTCTTACCCTGGCTTGATCGATCGAGCCCAGAGGCGGCGTCGCGCGCGATCTCGGCGCGACTGCGCTCGCTCACCGTTTTGGCGCTGTGTCTGGGCAGCCTGGCCCTGCTTGGCATCCTTGCGCAGCGCGAAGATCAGAAGAACGTCGCGTTCCAGAAGCACAAGGCCGATGCTGAAGCGCAGGCCCGACGGGCACGACAGCTAGCCTGGCAGGGTGTGCCGGTGGCCGGCGGGATCGCGGTCTACGAAAACGATCCGCTAGAGGCAGGTCGCAAGCTGTTCCTGGAACACTGTGCTGGCTGCCATCGCCTCGATCGCATGGGAGCGGCCGACGAAGATCAAAAAGGTCCGAACCTGAGCCGTTTCGCGTCGCGGGCTTGGCTGGCGGGCTTCCTGCAAGCGCCGGATAGTCCGACGTACTACGGCCGCAGCAAGGTCCGCGGCGGCATGAAGCCCGTCGAGCTTCTCCCAAATCAGCCCACCAATCAGCCCGCCGATCAGCTCGGCGATTTGGTCGAGTATCTGTACTCGCTGGCCGGTCCACCGAGCGCTTTTGGCCAGCCCCTCGATGCCGGAAAAGTGGCGCGGGGAGCAGTGCTCTTTGAAGAAAAGAACTGCGACCTGTGCCATGAGCGGGACGGCAAGACGAGCGGTCAAGGCCCGAACCTCGCTGCCTACGCCAGCGAGACCTGGCTGCGCGAGTTCCTGCTTCATCCCGGGGCCGCGACGTACTACGGCGAAAAGAACGACATGCCGGCCTTTGGCAAGAAGCTGGGCGAGACCGAGCTAGCCCGGCTGGTGACCTTCCTGCGCGCCCAGCGCGAGCGCTAGCGCGCACCTCTGCAAAAGTGCCACATGAGAACAGTACCAGGACGCCTCACTGACGAGCGAGGCGACCGACGGGCCGCCGGCTAAGTGGCTGTGATTCCGCCGATGACCCGCGGAAAGCCTGCGCCCAAAGGTCTGGCATGCGTGGTGCTTCGGAAAAAACACGCTGAGCCACTGCTGCCCAGTGCTGGGCGCGATAGGGCGCCCGCGACACAGAACTCCAACGTTGGGAGAACCACCATGAATAAGATGCTGCTTGGTCTGACCGCCGTGTTCGCTCTGTCCGTCGCCGTTCCCGCCTACGCCAACGACGAGAAGCCCGCGAAGGAAGACAAGGCCCCCGCCAAGAAGAAGGGCAAGGAGAAGAAGGAAGAGAAGAAGACTGAGTAAGTCTCGCTTCCCTCGCCTTTCGGCCTTTTAGCGCAACAAGCGCGCAAGTCAGACCGCGCGCAGCAGCCCCGGCAGACCCTGTCTGTCGGGGCTTGTTTTTTTTGTGCCCAAGCGGCCGTGCCGACGGCTCGGAAGGTCGCGCTGCAGCCCCTCGCCTGCGGCGCTCGATCGCGCCTTTTCCGACGCAGACTTAGCACCGAGCGAGTTGAGCAGGTCGCACTTCGCATGATACGCTGACACCGGGACGCTTTGTCTATGACCGACGGACACCTTGGTCCATATCGCTTGCTGCGGAAGCTCAGCCAGGGCGGCATGGGTGTGGTGTACGAGTGCGTCCACGAGGCCATCGAGCGACGCGTCGCAGTCAAAGTCTTAAACGCCGACTACACCCGCAACGCCGAGGCCGTAACGCGCTTCTTTAATGAAGCCCGCGCCGTCAATCGTATCGACCATCCCGGGCTGGTGCAGATCTTCGATCACGGCCAGCTACCCGACGGCACCGCCTACATCGTCATGGAATTCCTCAAGGGCGAGACGATGGGCAAGCGGGTCCGACGGCGCGATGTGCTGTCGCTGCATCAGCTGCTGCGGCTGATCCGCCAGGTCGCCGAGACGCTGGCCGCCGCGCACGAAAAGGGCATCGTCCATCGAGACCTCAAGCTCGACAACATCATGGTCGTGCCCGATCCGGCCATTCCGGGGGGCGAGCGAACCAAGCTGCTCGACTTCGGGATCGCCAAGCTGCGCGAGCCGGGCCTGCGCCTGGCCGAGACGCGCGGTGATCTTTTGCTGGGCACACCGGGATACATGTCGCCCGAGCAGTGTCGCGGCGCCGCCGGCGTTGACGAGAAGAGCGATGTCTACTCGCTGGGCGTAGTCATGTTCCGCTTGCTGGCCGGCCGCATGCCGTTTATCGCCGCCGGGGCAGGCGAGATCATGGCCATGCACATCTACGAGGAGCCGCCGCCGCTTATTGGCCTTGCGCCCTGGGTGCCGGAGCCGCTCGCCACGCTGGTGCATCGCTTGTTGAGCAAGGACAAGACGCACCGCCCGACGATGCTCGACGTCGTCGCGCTGCTGGATAGCCTGCTGCAGACGCTGCCCGACCTGCAGCCACCGCCGCGTCCGCCCGCCGCTGCCAGCGAAGAGCATGCCTCGCTGACGCCGAGTATGGAGCTGGATACGGGGGTGGACTCGCCGTCGGTGATGCCGACCGTCGATAGCGCCGATGACCGCGCCCCGGCCGGTATCGATGATCTACTGCCGCTGAGCGCCCCGTCGACGCTCGCAGTCTCGGTTGGACAGCAGCGCACCCCGGCACCGCAGCCGAGACGACGACCGCTCTGGCACTGGGTCGCGCTGGCCAGCGCCCCGCTGTTCCTCGGCATCACCCTGTGGCTGGTGCGCCCGGCAGCCCGGCAGCCGCAGCGCGGCGGGCCAGCGCTCGCGACGGGGTCCGACACCACGGACCAGCCACCATCCAGCACCCCAGGCCCAGGGACCAGCCCGACGGCGACGACCGCACGACGCATCCACTGGTCGGTGGTGACCGAGCCGGCGGGAGCGACGGTGGTGCGAGTCTCTGATGGCTCCGTCGTCGGCCAGACCCCCTGGTACGCCGAGGTCGTGCCCGGCAGTGGTGTGGAAGAGATCCGCATCCGCATGTCGGGCTACATCGAGCTCCTCGTTCAGCTCGACCGCAGTCGGGATGTGCAACGCCACGACGTGCTGGAAGCCGTACCCAGTGCCGCCGTCGTGGCCCCCCCAGCGATCCCGACGCCTGTCGAGGTGAAGCCCAACCCACCCACGGGAAAACCTCGTCGTGAGGGAGCGCGCAAGAAGCCTCGCAGCGTCGCCATCGAGCTAGAAGACTAGCGGCGACCGACCGACCGCGGACGCCGGCCAGCCATCCCACCCGCGGGGTCGCCTTGACCGCGACAAAGCCGCCCCGATCCGGCGGTAAACGCCCTATTATCGTAAGTACGTGTCGATCGGTCTGGGGGATGCGAGTCGCTCCCTGGCCGCGGCTATAGGGGCGCTGCCCCCGTCAGGGGTGGCGAAGTCGATGCAAACCAGGGGTCTGAGGTCGGTCATGCAGGCATGGGTGCCAAGTGTGAATGCAGGCAAGCGCGTCTCCTTCCGGCGACGGTCGTGGCTGGGTCTACTCCTGGCGGTGGTCGCTCTCGTCGGCCTGCCGGGGGCGCGCGGCGCGCGTGCGGACGAGGTCCGCGTGCTCTTTGAAGGCGCCAACACCGAAAAGCTGCCTTTCCTCAAGACCTACGTCACCTTGGTAGACGGCGACGGTAAGCCGGTGCGATCCAAGAGCGGCTACAAGCTGTTCCAGGACACCGTCGAGCAGAAAGAGCTGCAGATCACCTACACCCCGGTCAGCGAAGCGAAAGAGCCGATCGATCTGGTAGCGGTGGTGCAGCTGTCGTCGGTGATGGAGCCGGCGATTAAGCAGGTGCGCAGCGGCATCGAGAAGCTGGCTAAGTCCCTGCTCAAGCATCACGCCGACAGCCGCGTCGCGCTGATCGGCTTCGCCACCGAGGTCAAGCGCCTGGAGGACTTCGGTCATCCCAACGCCATCGCTCGCGATCTCGACAAGCTGGCGGTCGATGGCGACGCCACGGAGTCGCGGCTCATCGATGCGCTGCGCGTGGCCATCGATCTCGCGCGCGAAAAACCAGAACGACGGCGACGAATCGTTCTGTTTTCTGATGGTATCGACACCTCGGCCGGCAAAGAGGCGTTTACCGAAGTCGCGCGCCGCGCTCGTGAAGCGGGAGCGGTGATCGACAGCATCGGCTTCACCCAGTTCGAGGCCGGCCGCCTACGCTCGCTGATCGATCTGTCGAAGACGACGGCCGGGACCGCGCGCCGCTGCAAGACCCCCGAAGACATCGAGGGCCGCTATGCCGAGGTCTCGGAGACGCTGTTTTCCACCGGCATCATCAGCTTCGGTCTGACGCAGAGCGGTGACAACGCCAACCACGCCATCCAGATTGGCTTCCACAAGGGCAACGAAGACACGCTGTCGGAACCCCTGCAGATCCAGCTTCCGGCGTTCGAGCCGGCCGAGACCGCCGGCCGTGGCTGGATGTTCTGGGTGCTGGTGGTCGTCGGGGGTCTGTTCGGCCTGCTCGTGCTGCTCTACATCGTCGGCCGCATCCTGGAAAAGTAGCTAGTTCGCGTCCCCTCTCCGCTTCTTTCCATCTCCACTTCCACTCATCAATCGCATGCGAAGCTGCGCCAGCTGATCTAGCGCTTGGCGCGGCGACAGGTTGTCGGGATCAAGGGCGCGCAGCACGCTGAGCACCTCGACCTCGGCCGGATCGCGCGGCGGCGGCGGCGGTGGGGCAAAGCCCGGCGGCGGGGCGAGCGGCACCTGAAACAGCGGCAGCTGACTCGATCGCGGCATGCCATGGGCCGGGCTGCCGGTCACCGCCCCCGGGCCATCTCCCGTCGATTCCAGCTCGTGTAGAAGCTGTCGCGCCCGATCAACGACCGAGGTCGGCAGGCCGGCCAGCCGCGCCACTTCGATGCCGTACGAGCGATTGGCGCCCCCTGGCACAAGCTTGTGCAGAAAGACGATGTCGCCTTGCCACTTCTGCACCGCCACCGAGAAGTTGCGCACCCGCGAGCGAGCCTCCGACAGCGCCGACAGCTCGTGATAGTGGGTGGCGAACAGCGTGCGGCAGCCGATGTGATCGTGCAGATATTCCGCCACCGCCCAGGCGATCGACACGCCGTCATAGGTCGACGTGCCGCGACCAATCTCGTCGAGAATGACCAGCGATCGGCGCGTCGCACGGGCCAGGATCTGGCTGGTCTCGCGCATCTCGACCATGAACGTCGATTCCCCGCGCGACAGATTATCGGCGGCGCCTACCCGAGTGCAGATGCGATCCACCAGACCCAGCTCAGCGCGTCGGGCCGGCACAAACGATCCCATCTGCGCCAAAAGAACGATCAGTGCAACCTGCCGCATCACCGTCGATTTGCCGGCCATGTTCGGCCCGGTCAGAAGGATGATCTGCTCGGCATCGGGATCGAGCTGCGTATCGTTTGGCACAAAGCGACCGCGCCCCGCGAGCTGCTCCACCACCGGGTGACGGCCTTCTTCAATGACCAGCTGCAGGCCTTGGCTCATCGACGGGCGCACATAGCCGTTTTTGTGCGCCAGCTCCGCCAAGCTAGCCAGGGCATCGAGCTGCGCGATGTGCTCGGCCAAGGCCAGGATGCGGGCCGTCGACTGCCCTAGCTCGCGCCGCAGACCATCGAACAGCTCTAGCTCCAGCTCGACGCGGCGCTCCTCTGCACCGAGCACCTTGGCCTCGTACTCTGACAGCTCGCTGGTGACGAAGCGCTCGGCGTTGGCCGTGGTCTGCTTGCGCACGTAGTCGGCGGGGACGCGGGCCAGGTTCGCGCGCGTGATCTCGATGTAGTAGCCGAAGACCTTGTTGTAGCGCACCTTCAGCGACGAGATACCGCTGCGCTCGCGCTCGCGCTCTTCGATGCGCAGGATGTGATCTTTGCCGCCCTGCGATAGCTCTAGTAGCTCATCCAGCCCGGCGTGAAAGCCGCGGCGGGTGAAGCCGCCTTCGCGATAAATCAGCGGTGGGTTGTCGATGATGGCGGCGTGGATGCGCGCTGCCACGTCCTGACAAAGATCGGCGCCCAGCTGCAAAAGATCCGGCAGCCCGCGATCGGCTTCCGACGGATCGTGCCGCTCGTGACTGGCATCGGCGGCGGGTCGCTCGGTGACCAGGGCCAGCGGATCGGCGGCGCTGGCCAAGGCAGCGCGCAGGCCAGGAATCAGGCTCAAGCTCTGGCCCAGGCTGAACAGATCGCGCGGTGTCGCTACCCCCGCTCCCAGGCGTCCGGCCAGGCGCTCGATGTCGTAGATCTCGGCCAGGCGCTCGCGCAGAGCTTGTCGCGCTAGCTGGTGTTCGACCAGCCACTCGACGGCATCATGGCGTCGCCGAATCGCGCCCAGGCTCATAAGCGGCGACAGCAGCCAGCGCCGCAGCAAGCGACCGCCCATCGCGGTCTTGGTCTGATCCAAAACGCCGATCAGCGCGCCCTGTCGCTTGTGCTCGATCAGCGTGTGCAGAAGCTCCAGGTTGGTGCGCGTCGTCTCGTCGACGATCAGGCTGTCGCCGGGCTGATAGGTGCGCAGGGCAAAGATCGGCAGCGTGCCGGTTGGCTGCGTCGCCTGCGCGTAGCGAATGCAAGCCGCGGCGGCCGATGCGACCAGCGGGTGCAGTGGCGTCTCGGGGGGACGGTGGGTGAACAGCGCGGACAGCGTCTCGGCATCTTCGCGCGGCGAGCCGCTTCGGCTCTGCCCGACCGGAACGCGCAGCTGGCGCCCAAGCTGCGCTGCGGTCTCGGAGGTCACACTGGCATCGGGGGTGACCACCAGAAGCTCGGCCGGTGCGATGCGACCTAGCTCTTCGCTGGCATCGGAGGCCGGGACCAGCGTCGCCGAAAACTCACCCGTCGATACGTCGACGTGCGCGATGCCAGCGCAGGGCTCGCCGGCCTGGCGATCGCCGAAGCACACCGCGGCCAGGTAGTGCCCGGCCTTGGGTTCTAGCTGCTCTTCTTCCAGGATGACGCCCGGGGTGATGACCTGGGTCACGGCGCGGCGCACGATTTTTTTGGCTTTGCGTGCGTCTTCGACTTGTTCGCAGATCGCCACCTTGCGGCCCGCCGCCACTAGCTTGGCGACGTAGTGCTTCGCCGCGTGATGCGGCACCCCGGCCATCGGGATGGGATCCTCGCGCTGCTTGTCGCGAGCCGTCAGCGTCAGATCCAAGAGCTGCGAGGCGACCACCGCATCGTCGAAAAACATCTCGTAGAAATCGCCCATGCGGAAAAAGACGATGCAGTCGGCGTAGCGCTCTTTGACCTCCAGGTACTGCCGCATAAACGGCGTCGCCAGCGCCGAGCCCCCGCGCCCGCTGCCACCGCTCGGCTCATCAAAGCTCGACTCAGGCAGCGCGGGGACAAGGTGCTCGGCCACTTTAGCCGTGGCGAACTCAGCGGTATCGCTGAGATGAGGGGCAGGGTCTGTCGACGGTGAAGCGGAAGGTGGCATGGCGGCTGGCTTTAACAGAGGTCGGGGCCCCGCGTCCAGACATCGCCATGCCGAGGCGGGATCGCGAGCGTAAAATAGGGCGCAGTCATTACTCACGGGGGGCGGCCATGTCGGCATTCCGAGCGCGACGAGCAGGCATCGTCGGCGGCGCACTGCTCATTTCAGGCTGCGCGGGCCTGTGGGATCCCTTCCTGGCCGAGCGCGGCCCCGGCTCCGATGCCGGCGCCATCGACAGCGACGGCGGGACGATCAACCCCATGCCGCCATCGCAGGGCCTGTGTCCCACGGCCAACATCTGCTGGCAGAATCCGCTGCCGCAGGGCAACCGCCTCGCCTCGGTGCGCGCCATCAGCACAAGCGATGTCTGGGCCGTCGGTGCGGTCGGCACGGTACTGCACTTCGACGGCATGGCCTGGGGCCTGGTCAACTCTGGCACTACCGCGCACCTCAACGACCTGTGGGCTTACGACCGGCAGAACCTGTGGCTCGTCGGCAACAACTCGACCATCCTGCGCTACACGCCGCCGACGTTTACGCTCGATCCGGTGGGCGGGCTCGGGGATCTCTACGCCGTGCGCGGCATCGATCCGCAGAAGATCTGGGCCGCCGGAACCAACAACGCCGCCATCAAGTGGAACGGTGCGCAGTGGATGCAGGTCGGCCCCGGCGCCGGCATCACCTATCGCGGCATCTATCCCGAAGACGTATCCATGGCCTGGAGCTGCACCATGGGCGGCGGGATCTGGGCCTGGCATTTGCAGCCCGACATCATCGAGCGCAACGGCTCGAACGGCGATCTCCTGCGCCTGTGGGGCACCAGCCGCAACAACCTGTTTGCCGTCGGCGCCACCGGCCAGCTCCTGCGCCGCAACACCTCGGGTATGTGGGACCCTATCGTCACCGGCAGCAACAGCACCCTCGGCGGCATGTGGGGCCCCGACAGCAGCGAGGCCTGGATCGTCGGCAGCGGCGGGACCATCCTTTAACGGAATTAAGCCTTGGCGCAAAGGGACGACATCACCGCCAGCCGCTGCTGGCCGCGTTGTTCCTAGCTGGCGAAGGCCGCCCGGATGGCCGCGATATCGAGCTTTTCCATCTCCATCACCGCCAGGAAGGCGCGCTCGCTGGCGACGCGGTCGGCCGCCCCGATCCACTCGGCCATGTCAGCCGGGACGACCTGCCAGTACAAGCCGAAGCGATCCTGCAGCCAGCCGCAGGGTCCCCGCTCTCCGCCCTCGGACAGTGCTGCCCAGCGACGGTCGAGCTCAGCCTGATCGGCGCACAGGATCTGCAGCGAGATGCCCTGATTGAAGGTGAACCCGTGGCGACCGTGCGCATCCATGGCGACCATCGCCTGCCCCGCGAGCTGGAAGCGGCCGTGACTGATCGTGCCGGCTGTGGGAGTGCCCTCACCATAGCGAGCTAGGCTGTCGACCGCGCCGCCGAGGATGCGCACATACGTGCTCAGGGCCTCCTCAGCCTTGCCGTGTAGCGCGTCGGCAAACATCAGGCAGGGGGCTATTGCCGCACCGCCCGGCAGCGGCGTACCGACCATGACCTGAAACGAGATGCCATAGCGGTCTTGGATCCAGCCGTAGCGCCGACTCCAGGGATACTCCCCCAGGGCCATCAACGCCTTGCCACCGTCGAGCAGCCCGGCGCAGATGCGGTCCACCTCGGCCACCGAATCAGTGACGTAGAAGAACGAGATGCTGGGGTTCGGGGTGAACATCGGCCCGCCGTTGAGCAGCGTGAAACGCTGACCGGCGACTTCGAACTCGACGACGCACACGCTGCCCCGCGGACGGCCCGATTGGTTGTCACGCGAAGACGGGTAGTACGACCGGGCGCGAAGGCGGCCGCGCGGAAAGAGCCGCATATAAAACTCGGCCGCTTCCTCGGCTTGGTCGTTCAGCCAAAGACAGGGAACGATGGACGATGCCTGCTGGGTCATGAGGGTCTCCTAACATGGGGATCGCCGGCGATTCGGCGACTTTCTGTGTAGACCGACCCCGCCCGCCAAACTCATCGCTCTATCGCGACAATCGCCGCAAAAAATACGGCTCGATGCGCCCGAGCCGGCCTGGCCTCCTCACGGTGACGCTGCGTCCCGCGGACCTGGTCTGCTCGACGGAGCGCGACGTGATACGCTGCAAGTTTCCATCCTATGCGGGGCCTGCACGCTATGCGGCAAGGTACAAGAGTCGGGGCTGTGCGTTGGTTGTTGGGCGGCGGGATTTTCGCCGCGGCGGTCGCTGGGCACGCGCTTGAAGGTGGCTTGCCGGTGAACGCCGGAGCGTGGCCCGAAGTGGTGGCCCTGGTCGATCGCGGCACCAAGGGGGCCGGCATCTTCGGCAGTGAGCTAAGGGGCGTCTTCTGCACCGGTACCGTCATTCGGCCGCGCGTCATCTTGACCGCAGCACACTGTGTGACGCAGCCGGCGAGTGAGCAGGCGCGCACCGACCTGCCCTCGCAGGTCAGCATCTATCGCGGCGAAGGCCGCCTGAACTACCGCGGTCCGGTGGCGGGACAGGTCCGCGTCACGCGGGCGATCGTGCATCCCGGGAGCGGCGCAGGGGTCGATCTGGCGCTCTTGGCCATCGACCAGCCACTGCCCGGCGTCGTGCCGCTGAGCCTGCAAGCCAGGCTGCCCCCCGCCAGCCAGGACATCCATTCGGTGGGCTTTGGCGAGCTGCACCCGCAGGAGCAGCGCAACACGATGGGGCAAAAGAGCGCTGCCGCCCGCCGGCTGGATCTGCGCGATGACAAAGAGGTCTGTTCCCGTCGGGCCGGGATCAAGACACCCGCGTCCGCTGGGGATAGCGGCGGACCCGCTCTGCTCCGCGCCAGCGACGGACGATTTCAGGTCCTGGGTGTGCTGACCGGCTTTCGCACCAAGCGTGAGGGCGACCGCGAAGTCGAAGCGGACTGCTGGATTCCGGTGTCGGCGCATCAAGCCTGGCTGGAACAAAACATCGCCGCGCTGGAGTCAAACCCCACCTCCCGACCGCCAGCCTCCCCCGCAACCCCGCCCCCCGCCACGCCATGAATTATGTCTCGTCCCGTCGCCCAGGATCCCCTTTTGGAGGCCATCCTTCACTGGGACGGCTCGAAACAGCTCGTTTCACCGGAAGCGTTGATGGGGGCGGTGGAGCTGACGGATGTCTCGGGGCTGAGTCGGACGGACATGTGGGCGGTGGGGGAGGCGGGGGCGATTCTGCATCGCGATGCGGTGGGGTGGCGGAACCTGCGCAGCGGGCCGACAGCGACGATTTATTCGGCGTGGGCGGCCTCGGAGAGCGATATTTGGGCGGTGGCGGCGGGGGGGATGATCCTGCACTGGGATGGCAGCGCGTGGCGCACGGTCCAGGGGCCGGCGGGGTCGGAGTGGCTGGCGGTTGCGGGGGTGAGCGCGAGCGATGTCTGGGCGGTCGGAAGCGCGGGCGGTGCCATGCACTGGAACGGCACCACGTGGTCACTTCAGCCGGTGCAGACGACGGCCGATCTGCGCGCGCTGTACGTCGCGCCGGGGGGGGCGACAGTTTTCGCGGCCGGAACCGGGGGCAACGTCTATCGCTACATCGGCAGCTGGCAGAAGCTAACCACCAACATCACCGTCGGGCTAAATGCCCTCTGGGGCGCCGGCAGCGACGATATCTGGGCGGCCGGTGTGGGGGGGACGGTGATTCACTGGAACGGCACCCTCTGGAGCACGACGACCAGCGGCACGACGCAGGAGCTCACGGCGATCGGCGGGTCGGTGATCAGCAGCCTGTGGTTCGTCGGCGCGAACGGCACCGCACAGTTCTGGGATGGTGCCATGATGCGCAGTCGCAACACCGGACTTTCGGGCACGATGCGCGCGGTCTTCAGCAATGGCACGGCGACCTACGCCGCCGGGGATGGCGGAGCGTTCTATCGTTTCAATCCAGGGATGTTCGCGACCTGGACCCCGGTGAGCAGCGGGACGAACAATTCGCTGCGAGCGATCGCTCTGCGGCCGCAGCCCATGGCCTTGGAACTGCTACTGCTCGGCGACAGCGGAACGATCCTGCTCTATAAGAGCTAGCTCGCGCATCAGCCACTCGCGTGGCTCGACGGTGAAGTGACGCGCCAGGCGGGCGCCGAGGCATGAGCTGGCCTCACTGAGCAGCGCCTCGACGGACAAGCTGGCCAGCCCTTCCGGCACCACGGTCTGCGATGCCGGTGCAGGCGGCGCGGCGCGACCGGGAGCGTGGCCACTCTGTGCTTCGAGCGAGGTCATGATCTCGGCGCGAAAGCCGCAGGGGTTGATGGCGGTGAAGCGCTGCAGATCGGTGGTGACGTTCAGCGCAAAGCCATGGAACGTGACCCAGCGACGCACCGCGATGCCCATCGAGGCGATCTTGCGCGCTGACTCGGGGTCGCTGGGATCCGACGGTGGGGTCCAGACGCCCGTCGCCCCCGCTTTGCGACCCGCGGCAACCCCGCAGGCGGCACACAGATCGATCAGCCCGCCTTCGAGTGCCCGCAGATAGCGATGCAGGTCGCGCTCCGACGGAGTGCCGGGACCCGTCGGGTTCGGACGAAGCTTGAGGATGGGATAGCCGACAAGCTGCCCAGGCCCGTGATAGGTGGCATCGCCGCCACGCTCGACCTCGAAGGTCGGGAAGCGCGGCAAAAGGATGTTGTCGCGGGCACGCTGACGTCGCCCAACAGTGATGACGTCCGGGTGCTGGCAGAGCAACAAAAGCTCTGGCAAGCGCTCGCGCAGCACAGCATCGACTAGCTGAAGCTGCAGTCGCCAGGCCTCGCCATACTCGACAAGGCCCAGGTACACGGCCCGCCCCCCGGCGGGGGCCAGCCCAGGCACATACAGGCACTCATCGACGGGGAACGGCGGCACGGCGGCAAGCATGCGCGCATTATAGCCACAAGGCGCGCCACACAGCCGTCCCCAGCGACGGCAATCGGATTACGCCGCGCGACGACGACGGCGGGCCGCGATCAGGCCCACAAGGTACAGCACGGCGGCTCCCGCCGAAGCGCCGGTGGCACCGCCGGGGATGGTGCTGCAGCCAGTGCGACGGGTGATGGGACCATCGTCGCCCATCGGCATATCGTCCATCATCGTGTCGTCGGGCGGTGGCGGAATCCAGTCGCAGGTGCCTTCCCACGGCAGGCAGCGCGTACCCGAGGGGCAGGTGATGAAACGGCAAGGATCGTCGGCGCACTTGCCAGCCCGGCAGGCGCTGGTGCCCTTGCACTGCTCGTCGGGAGCCATCATGCCGCACAGCGGATCGCGCACGCAGTGCTTGACGCTAGAGTCGCAGACCGTACCCGCTGGGCAAGCGCTGGGGCAGGGATCATTGGCGCACGAGCCCATCAAGCAGCGCGTGCCGCGCGGGCAGGGCTTGGTGCAGGCCTTGATGCAGGCGGCGGCCGACTTGCCGTCGGTGTAGCAGTACTGATCTTTGGGGCAGACAACGCCGGCGCAGGGATTCTGGCTGCACTCGCCGCCGACGCAGATGTCGCCCGGAGTCTTGCAGCCGTTGCTGTAGCAGGTGTCATCGCAGAAGCCGCCCATGCCGACATCGCCGCCCCCACCGATGATCTTGACGATCTCCGAGAGCGCGGTGTTGAGGTCGGCAGCGTTATCGGCCTTGTAGAACTTCTCGGCCGTCGCAGCCGGCTTGCCGCCGGCCACCGCCATCTGCGTCAGGCACTGCTGCTCGCTGGCCCCAAGTCCGCCGCCGAAGCCGACGACGAAGGTGTAGACGGGGGGGGTGGCTTTGACGCCGCTCTCTAGCTGCATGACCGTGCCAGCGCAGGTATCGATCGTGCCGCAGCCGGGGCCACCATCGGTGATCAGGATGGCGAACTGCTCGCGATCGGGCTCGCGCAGCGACTTCAGAGCCAGGGCATGCTGCATGGCACTTGCCGACGGCGTGCTGCCGCTGGGACCGGTGCGGTTCATGCCGGTCTGGATCGTCATCTTCGACTTGTACTTCGGCTCGGTCACGAGCTCAGCATCGCAGCCAGTGTTGGGGAAGATCGACATGCCGATCGGGAACTTGCCGTCGTACTTGTCGAGCACGGTGTTCACTGCGTCCTTGGCTACTTCCCAACGCGACTTGGTCCCACTGGCCGTCGACATCGATCCCGAGCGGTCGAGGACGACATGAACGTTAGGGCACTTGGCGGCCTGCGCCGTCGAGGAGTACGCCGACATTCCAGCCCACGAGGTGCACAGCGTAAGCAGCAGGGTTTTCAAGCTAAGCGAGGCGCGTAACATCCGCATGATTCGACTCCGTCTGTGACGAGGAAATTGGGCAGACTACAGCACATAGGCGCAGCCCTGGGTAGTTGTTTTCTAGCGAAAACATTGCCCTTTTTGGCGGCCTCTGCGCTGTCAAGAAAATGGCATTTTTTGGCCTTGCACCGAGCGGCAGCGCTGCGCCAAACTTCGCCGATAGAGGGCTAAAGAATGAAACAGGTCGCGTCGGCTGTTGCGCAGCGCCGAAGACTCCTACCTAGTGGGACCGCTAAGCAGATCGGAGCGTCTAAGAAACGCGCCTCGATCAACCCGCCCAGCACGCCGACCCTTGCGACCTTGGTCGAGACCTCTGACAAACCTGGCTCGACCGACCATCTTCCCTCGCTGACGCACGCGATCTCGCGACCGCACAGCAGCCCGAGCGCCATGACCACGGCCAAGCCGCTTGGCCTGCTATCGCTGGTCGCCACCTTGTTCTTCGTCGTGTCGGGTGGACCGTACGGCCTGGAAGAGATCGTCAGCGGCCATGGCTACCTGAACACCCTGCTGCTGCTTTTGGCCGTTCCGTTGATCTGGAGCGTGCCGTCGGCGCTGATGGTCGGCGAGCTGGCCTCTGCGCTGCCGCAGGAGGGCGGTTACTACACCTGGGTGCGACGCGCCCTGGGGCCGTTCTGGGGCATGCAGGAAGCCTGGTTGATGGTCGCCTTCAGCCTGTTTGACATGGCGATCTACCCGACGCTGCTCGTGACCTACCTGGGGCGCATCTTTCCGGTGTTGCGTGACACCGGCGTCGGCGGCACTGGCTGGCTGGCTGGTGTGGCAATGGTCGTGGTCTGCGTGCTGTGGAACCTGCGCGGCAGTCGTGCCGTCGGCTCGGGCAGCATTGGTCTGGGGGCGCTGCTCCTCTTCCCGTTCGTTGTGGTCTCGATCTGCGGCGCGCTGGCCCTGCGCCACAGCGGCTTCGATCAGTTTGTCGCCACGCTCACCGCCGCCCCGGCCACCACCCCCAGCAGCGCGGAGTCCGGCCCGCTGTGGGTCACTGGCATCCTGCTGTGCATGTGGAACTACCTTGGCTGGGACAGCGCATCGACGGTAGCCGGCGAGGTCGACCAGCCGCAGCGCAACTATCCGCGTGCGCTGTTCATCGCCGTCATCCTGGTCGCGGCTTGCTACACCATTCCGGTGCTGTTCGCAGCAGGAAGTGGCCTGCCGGCCGAGGCCTGGACCACCGGCTCGTGGGTCGAGATCGGTCGCCGGCTGGGCGGTCCCTGGGTCGGCGTGGCGATTGCGC
>CALFYE010000365.1 GCA_937952145.1 uncultured Myxococcales bacterium | reverse complement strand
CGCGATTCGCCATCGACTCGAAGATGTCTTTTACGCCGCTGTTAATGGCGTCTGGCTCGATAGGTGGCCTTCCCTGCGATGTGAGCCAATCGTTCATCCTGCGCCCTAGCCCATCCGCCAAGGCGTCGCGGAAGTCGTTATTCTTCAATCCATAGCGCCCAATCTCGCGCAACATATCCTCGTCAAGTCCGCTGCTAGACTCATTCGCAGAGACTGGCGTTACGTCGATAACGTCAGGCTCAGGCATGTTCGCGGGAACCTGCCAGCCCATGATCCGATAGAACGTGTTGCGCACGACGATCGAACCTCGCCCGACCAGACCAGCGACGAACATCGACACCATGTCACTCTCGCCGACCACACGCCACACCAGGAACGCAAACAGCAGCACGGCCGCCGCCCCCGCGCCTTCATCGGTCTTTGTGATGGTCCATGAACCTTTATCGCTTTTGAAATACTTAACGCCCCAGTTGTAGATGGTTTTTGTCATCAATCCGCCCAGCATCGACGGGCTAAATGTCCATACAAAGTCCGCTAGTTTTCCTACTTCTCGCCCACCTGTGCGGATGATTTGTGCGCCACTTGGTATATCGGCATAGATGTTACTTCTTGGTTCCGCCATCGTCTTTATCCTCCGTTACAGACTTGACCATCATCATCAAGTCGGTCATGGCCTTGATGTCGCGGACGCTGTCAGAAAGCGGGGTCTGTTTCGCCGCCTGCTGCGCCCCCTTTCGCGTCTCATGGACCAGCGCCGCCGCCCGCTCGCGCGAGTCCTCGAAAATCTTGTCGGCGAGGCCCGTCAGTTTGTCGGCCGACGCGGCGACGGTGGTTAGCGCCGAGTGGGCCTGCTCCATCGCCTTGAGGTTGGCCGCGCCCACGTCCTTGATCGCGCTGTCGCTCGCCGCCGCCATGTGGTCAAGCGCCTGATGCGCCGACTCCAGCGACTTCTGATGCGCCGCGTTCATTTCCTTGATCGCGCTCGCCACTGCCGCGCTCATGTGCTCAAGGCCCTCTTGCGCCCGCTCCATCGTCTTCTGGTGGGCGCTACTTACCTCCTTGATCGCGCTCATGCTGGCCGCGCTGACCTTCTCGATATTCGCGTTGGCCGCTTGGATGGCCGCGAGGCTCGCCGAGCTGACCTGCTCGATGGCCTCGCTCGCCGCCCTCTGCATCGTCGACAGCGCCGTCGACAGCAGTGCCAGCATCTCGCGCTGGAGCTGAAACCCCGACAGCGGCGAGTCCCCCGGCCTGGCCGGGAGCGTCAGCCCGATCGAGACCTTCTCGTCGAAAAAGAGCTTGCCGTTCTGAATGGCGACGATGCGAGCCGGCACGCTGACATAGCCCATCTCATCGGCTTGCAGTTTCCCCTTGTCCACCGCCGCCCACAGGTAGGCGACGACGTTTCGGCTGCCGAGGAGGTCGCCCGTCACGTCCGAATCGGTCGCTTCGGGCGAGCCATCCCAAGCCACAAAAGGCCCGCCGCGCGTTAGCGTAAAGCGAACTTCGGCGATTACATCCGCACCCGTGGGTACTTTGAGCCCAAACATCAGCCCGTGCCCCTTCTGTATTTCAATTAACCCGCTCTGCGAAAAGCAGATTTCACCAGTTTTGCAATTTCTCGGTTGACGACAAAGATCGTCGCTTTTTGATCTCGATGTGGCCGAAGTGCCCGACCTGACATCTGCATGGCCGCAATGCGAGAGGCAGTCTGACGCGCAATATAGACCGCCTTACAGCGCGGATTGTCGAATCCTTCGGTCAGCATTCGACGCACTACGATCGCTTTTAGCAGATCATGGCGATAACGCTGGATGATCAGCCGCGCATTGCGACGCTGATAGATCGCATAGTCCGATGCCTTCATCCCCGCGCAGAACTGCCGCAGATCTTCCCCGTTGCCCGTGTAGATAATCGGGCTGTCGACCGGCTGCGGAGCCTGCCAGCGCTCGATCCGATACGGCGCATTGTGCCCGGCCGCGATCGACTCGCTGAGGCGGTACACATGCCGGTTTCCGTCGAAGAACTCCAGACAGCCCCGAGACCACGGCGTCGCGCTCGTCCCGATGGCCATCGGGAAGGAGCGCAGGATCTCCAGATTCACCGGCGCTGTGTAGTTGACGTGATGGCATTCGTCCAGAAGGACCAGCGTATCCGGCTTTACCCATGCGCGGAACCGTCGCCACGCTGTCGCATACGTCGTGATGACAAAGGGCGCTAAAGGCGGCGCCGCCTCGGGGCCGATATCGAACACAGCGCGCATTCCCAAAAGCAGAGTCAGCAAATGGAACTGCGCGATCGCCTCAGCCGTCGGCACGACAAGGTATATCCGCTTGCGTTGCCGCAGTGATTGCGCCGCGATATGCAGCAAGACAAGACTCTTGCCCGTCCCCGTCGGGAGCTGAATCACTGACCGCTTACGCTCTGCCAAGTGATCCAGTGCATACGCTACTGCTCTGCTCTGGTAGGCCCGTAACTGCACCTTAAATCCAGGCTGCCGATATCAGGCCGGCGGAGTCAATATCAAAATTTCAACAAAATTTTGCGAATGAACTTAGGCTCTCAATCGCGCATGTAGTCGCCGCTGCGACCTGTGCGGGGAATCCCTTCAAATCACGACGCGAATGGGTCGTCATTCGGTTTCATTCGGTTTCTGTGGGCCAGCCTCGACAAGTAGCCATTTTGCCGACAATTCAGCACGGCCATTCGGGGGTCATTCAGGGGTTCATTCGGAGCGCGTGTCCACCTAGGTTGGACCCTGCCGCGCGCGGCTTCTTAGGCACAGGTTGCGAGAGAAGACAGCTACCCAATCCGCAGACGGGTAGGCCGGCTGGGCATGCGCGGGGATCTGGAAAAGGCGGGAATTCGGGGTGCAGGGATGGGGCGGGATGCGGTAGTGGGGTCGGCTCTAATCTTTGAGTAGCTTCGCCTTGCGGCAGATCGGCCCCTGTGGACCGTCGGCGCAGCGATAGACGCCGGTCAGGTGCTCATCGGCGGACTGCAGATAGATCCACGTCTCTTTTGAGTCGGCAGTCTGGGCCGAGTGGATAGCGTGCGCGCCGAGCGTGACGGCAGGCGTACAACCCATGCTGACCGACAACAACGGAATACAAAGCAGGTAGCGCATGAGACCTCCCGGGGGCGGCGGGGTTCGCGGTCGATGTGTGGACGGAGAAAGGGCGGGCACAGCTTAGGAATGGAGCGGGGGCTTGGTTGCTTTGCTGGGCCGTAGTTTCACCCCGGGCTCGCCGCCATTGGTGAACTCGATTCCTTGCGCCTCAAGCGCCTCACGAATCACCTTCCGCGTGGCTGGCCGAGGGTCGTGTAGGCCCGCCTCGAACTTCTTGACGGTCGCCTCTCCCACTCCGGCGAGCGTCGCTAGCTCTTGCTGGCTGATTCTGAGTAGCTTCCTTGCAGCACCGACGTGGATGCCAGAGATCTTGATTATGCTTGACATCTAACCGTTATTTAGAGTGATCTATTTGGTGTCTATTTATCCGGGCGAGCCGTACCGCTCGCTCGAATAGTTCGGACCTTCGCACAGCCCGTTTTTGAAGTCTAGGGACGGTCAGGGGAGGTCTGCGCCTAGAGGGCTCCCCATGGCTATTGCTGCGCTCGCTTTCATTAGTTCGTCGCTTCCCGCCGCCGCTGTCTTCGTCGCTTGCCTAGCCTTTGTCTGGCTCGCCGTCGTGCTGACTCTGCTTTTTGCTGCGGGGCGACTGTCCATGCCTGCCGTTGCCGTGCTGGGCATGCTCGGCGCGCTCGCGCTGGCCGTGTTCATCCTGTGGGCGACGGTCGATGGGGGCGGGCCATGAGCACAGAGGTCGACACGTCGCGACACTTGACCGAGTGCCTGTGCCCGTCCTGCGAGCAAAACCGCACGGGCCAGTGGGCGACCCACGAAGTGCTAGCCCAGTACGACACCGACGAAATCACCCCCACCATGCAGGCAGAAATCGTCGCGCTCTGCGAATTGCGCGGCAGGGTCAAAAGGACGAGCGATGCAGCCTAATAACACCTTCAAAATCGTCTACGCGGTCATCGAACGTGGCCCCAAAAAGCACTGGCTGCGCATCGGCCTCGCCTTCGCCTGACCCAATTAAGTCTCTCCCCTGCAAGCACACATCACCCACAGCGGAGGGAATGGTCATGGCAGCGGAGAGACAGCGACAGG
>CALFYE010000364.1 GCA_937952145.1 uncultured Myxococcales bacterium | reverse complement strand
CCGATCACGAGCAGAACTGCTCGACCTCGACGATGCGCGCCGCGGGCAGCTCGCTCGTCGATCCGTACTCGGCGGTGGCGGCGGCTTCGGCGGCACTCTACGGCCCGCTGCACGGCGGCGCCAACGAAGCCGTGCTGCGCATGCTGACCGAGATCGGCAGCATCAACAACGTCCCAGCCTTCGTGAAGGACGTCAAAGAGGGCAAGGGCGAGAAGAAGCTGATGGGCTTCGGCCACCGCGTGTACAAGAACTACGATCCACGCGCCAAGGTCATCAAGCGCCTGGCCGAAGAGGTCTTCGAGGTCACCGGCCGCAACCCGCTGCTCGACATCGCCATCGAGCTCGAGCGCATCGCGCTGCAGGATGAGTACTTCATCAAGCGCAAGCTCTACCCGAACGTCGATTTCTACTCGGGCCTCATCTACCAGGCGATGGGCTTCCCGACCGACTTCTTCACGGTCCTCTTCGCCATCCCGCGCACCTCGGGCTGGCTGGCCCAGTGGTGCGAGATGCTCGACGACAGCGAGCAGAAGATCGCGCGTCCCCGCCAGGTCTACACCGGCCAAGACAAGCGCGACATGCCCGGAAACCACCACAACCCGTTCGAGCTAGAGCGCGCGCGCTAGAGCGCAGCGCCCCCTCGCCTTCTTCTCCCGCCCTCGCCTCCGCCTCCCCCCCCTTTAACGAGACCCCACGCCGCCCTGCTGGGCGCGCGCGGGATCTTGCGTGGCCTACAGACCTTCCAGCTTGCCCGTACGAGGATCGATGCCGGCGAAAGGCCGAACGTCCGGGGTCACTCGCACCTGCGTCGAGTACTTGTGCGGCACCGTGAGGTCGCTAGGGAAGGCTAGCTCGATAAAGAAGGCCGTAAACCCAGCCGGCGGCCGCGCCACCTTGGCCACATAGACGCCACCGCCCTCGTCGGTGAGCGGCGTGCTGGTCCAAGCGCGTCCGATCGTCTCTAGGCGGTAGTCACGCGCCGAGCGGTTGGTGGCCTGCCACAGCAGAACTTCTTTCGGGGCGGTCTGGGTCTTCACGCGGATGGTGTCCTCGCCCTCGAACGACCAGGTGAAGCTAGGACGTGGACGACCGCGACGCAGCCCGTCGGTGAAGGCGGCGATGCCTTCCAGAAAATCGCTGCCCTTCAGCGAGTGGTCGGCGTTCTGCACATAGCGCAGCATCTTTTCGCCCTGCAAATCGGCGAGGTAGTTCTGCGAGCCATCGGGCAGGAAGAACTGATCGTTCGTCGCGTTCACGATGTACTTCGGCATCTTCAGGCTGTCGCGGAAGAAGTACGGGTCTTCGTTCTGCAGCAGCGTGTTCATCTCCTTGGTGCCGATGCGCTCGGTGATGTGGTTGTAGTAGTAGTCGTACAAGCTCAGCGCCCAGAAGCCGTAGCTCTCGATGTGCTGGGTCATGAACTTGTTCACGTTCAGCACGTCGATGACGATGGGCACGCAGCCGACGACCCGCGGATCCACCGCCGCCGTCAGCCACGTCGTCCAGCCGCGCTTCGAGGCCCCCATCACCACAAAGCCGTCGAGCGGCAGGTTGCCGCCATCCTTGCTGTACAGAAACTCTCGCGCCGTATCCATGGCCAGCACGGCGCTCTTCACCATCGGGAAGCGCACGCTCCAGTTGGGATCGCCGGTCTTCATCGCCTGCAGCCACGAGAACGCCACGATGCCGTCTTCGGTGTGTGGCATGCCATCGTGATTGGCAAAGGTCAGGGGCTGGTTCGGGACCTGCTTGAGCTCAATCACCGGGGCCCGCACCAGCCGGGCCAGCGACAAGGAAGTGTCGGACGGTGTCGTCGGTGGCGTCCCGCCATTGCTGCCGCCCGTGATGTACAGAATGTTCGGCCCGGGCAGGCGATTCTTCGGCACGGTGATCATCAGGTCGTGCTTCCACACCGTGCGGTCCACCTCGGCCGCGCTACGCCACGACTGCGAGGTCATGTCGATGAAGTAGGTGGTGTAGTCCGTCCCGGTAACGGTCGTGCGCAGCTTCCAGGAGTACGCCGGGTCCGGCGTAGTGACGTACTTGGCCAGCGCCGTAAGCTCGGCCTGGGGAGCAACTTCTTCGTCGTCGTGGTGGTGATTGTGGTTGTGCCCTGCCGAGGCGGGGTCACAAGCCGGCGCCGTCGCCACCAGCGCTGCCAACAAGACCGACCCGGCCAGCCGCTGACCGATGCCCACAAGCCAAGGAGAAGAGAGCGATCTGCGCTTCATGTAGTCCTCACCAGGTACCGCTGGGGTACGTCAGAAAATCCCTCTTGTGACAGTACCGTGACGACGACCCCAGCGTCTACAGACAGCGCAGGCCTAGGCGACGCTAGGGTCGCAGGCTGGGAACCGGCGGCAGCGTGAACGGCAGCGCCGGCAAGACGGCCGGAAGCGGCACCGGCAGCGCCCCACTCGACGGACGCGGTGGGGCCGAGCCGCCATAGAGCCACTGGTAGGTCAGATAGCTCGACAGCACGCGCTTGGTGTAGCCGCGCGTCTCGTCGTAGGGGATCGACTCAATGAACAGGTCGACCTGGCCCAGCGCCGGCTGGGAAGCGATCTGCGCCAAGCCCCCCGGGGCCAGCGCCCCCTTCAGCCAGCGCACGACCATGCCTTCCCCCGCGTTATAGCTGGGCACGGTGAGCGCGGGATTATTACCCCACAGCGCATAGATGAACGACAGGAAGCGCCCGCCGACCGCCACGTTAATCGCCGGGTCACGCAGCGACTGTGGGTCAAAGGGCAGACCGCCGGCAAAGCGCTTGGCCGTCGGCTGGATCATCTGCGTCAGGCCGACCGCGTTGGCGAACGACTCGGTGCGCGGATCAAAGGCCGACTCTTCACGAATGATCGCTAGCTGCAGCCGCTCGGGATAGTTGTTCTGCTGCGCGCTCGCGCTGATCAAGTCGGCAAAGCCGCGCGGAAAGGCCATCAGCCACTGCTTGCGCCACGGCCCCAACGGATAGTGACGCTGCCAGTCGGTCAGCACGTAGCGCGGCACGAAGTGGGACAGGTGCCAGGCACCCGCCTGATCGAAGAGCACGGCGGCCAGCCACAGCATCTCTTGCCGTTCCGGGCTCAGGTCGCGCGCGGTTCGATCGTCGGGAACGGCGATGCCGATCGACTGAAACTCACGCCGCGCCTCACCGCCCAGGCCCAGGCGCAGAAGCTCGATGCCGCGCAGGAAGGCGGGGTGACCAAACAGCGCCCGCGGGGCAAAGCTGAACGCGTCACCAGCCCGCTCTGCGTCGGTGCCGATGAGCTCACGGAACAGTGCTTGGCTCTCTGTGGCGAAGCCCGCCTGCAGGCGCGACAGCGCGAGCAGCGTGTAAAACGACAGCGGATACTCGCGGGCGGCGCGCTCGTAGTGGCTCTGCGCCGTCGGGCGATCGCTACGGAGCTCGGCAACGCGGCCCAGCCAGTACAGCGTGCGACCTTCTTGATCCCAGCCAGTCTCGCGCGGGATCTTGGCCAGCGACTGGCCAAGGTAGGTCTGCGCTGCCGCCAGGTCGCCGCGTCGCAGTGCTCGCAGCGCCAGGCGCCACAGCGCCTCGGCCCGCTTGTCGCCTTGGGGATAGCGATCCGGCAGGTCGGAAAGTAGTGCCGTCAGCTTGCCCTCGTAGTCGGGACAGCTGTCGGCGTTGCAGGTCTTTTTGGGGCCCTCTTTGGCCAAGCGCTCGACGAGCTCGGCGTACATCTCGGCCTGGCGCAGCCGACAGTCATCGGCATAGCTGTGTCCGGGATAGGTCGCTTCGGCCAAAGCAAACAGGTCGGCCGCCTTCTGGTACTCGCCCCCGTTGCCGTAGCCACGCGCGCCCTGGTAAAGCGCCTTCATGTGCAGGTCGTCGTTCTTTGCTGCCGACGGAGAACAGGCCGCGACCGCTTCATCAAACAGGGTGGCGGAGCGCTTGCGCTGACGCTGTTTAAAGACGCTCTGTGCCAGGTTGTAGCGAGCCAGGCAGCGCTGTGCGTCGTCGATATCCGGCTGCTCCAGCGCCCAGCGATAAGCGGCTTCGCTGTCGGCATTGCGCATGTGATCGAACAGCGCCTGGGCCCGCTGCAGAAGCTCGCCCGCGGTAAACGGCGCCACCCGCGGCCCACTGCCGCTGGCAGTTGCCCCAACCTGTTCGAAGCGCTTGCCAGCCAGCACGCCGACGGCTTCATGCGGAGACTCCAGGTACAGCCGACGCCAGATCTGCAGCGCTTCGGCAGTTCGTCCCAGCGCATCTAGGAGCTCGGCTTGGTGCTGCGCCGCCTCCAGGCGATGACTCTGCGGACAGACGGCGACAAAGGATCGATAGGCGGCCACCGCGCGGGTCCGGGTGGGCTCATCGCTGCCGCTCTGTCGCAGAGCTTCACCGACGAGGAAGCGCGCTTCGCAGTCCAACACCGAGTCGGCGGGCACGGTCTGCGCTCGCGAAAGGGCGAGTGCCGGCTGATGTGCAAGAAGATAGGCCCGAGCACCAAACAGTGCGTGATAGCTGCGCAAAAGCGGATAGCTGCCCACCAGCCCATCGAAGTGAGCCGCGGCGCGCTGCGCCAAAGCCACCGACTCGCCGCCCCCCGCAGACGCCTGCGCCGTCCGCAGCTGCGCGAGGGCCAAAAGAAAGCGGGCGTGCACGTCTCGCCCCACCTCGGGCTTCTGCGAGAGCTCAGCCAGCATCGTGGCCGCGCCGGCGGCATCACCACTGCGCAGCCGCTCGGAGGCTTGCAGCAGCGGACCAGGCGGAAACATCGGCTTGAGGCTCGCCGGATCGAAGGCCACCACCGCGGCGCCATTTACCGGCAGCGGCTGTGCCTTCACCGGCTCCTCGCGATACACCACATCCTCGGCTCCGCCGGCCCCGGCAGACCAGCCCAAGACCACAAGGTAGAACCCCAGGGACACTCGACGCATGGCCAGAGGCTATCAGCCAGGGGGGCCCGAAGCTACTCGCTCGACAGGGGGCCGTCCAAGACCGCCTTGCCGGCGGCATCGGGGCTGGTGGTCACCTGGGCTTTGGCGGCAGCAGCGCGGCAGATCCCCAGCCAGCGCGGCGCCACTTCAGCGGCCGCCGAGGTGATTCGCAGCACTGCCGTCCGCGTCCCCGGCTCCGCCTCGATCACCTTGGCGTAGAGATCGCCGGGCCACAGCTCGCCCGCGCTCGACTCCAGTCGCAGCTGCAGATTGGCCAGCGAGGCCAGCGCCGCCGTACCCGCCTCTTGCTTTAGCTGCAGGCTGTGCTCGCTCACCGCGATCACCGTCGCCAACTCGGAGAGCTCGCCGACCTGCTTGTCTTTGATCACCGCGCAGCGAGCACGCAACGGCTCAGCGGGAGGGTGCCGATCCTCCGCACGCTGCTGCAGCGTGACATCGTAAGGAGCAGCGACGGCGAGTGCCTCGTAGATGGTCAGGGTGCCGCGCACGCCCTTGGGCGTAATCACCTGGCTCTGGCCGACCTGCAGGCTGGCGCCGCAGCGCTCGCGCGCCTGTTCCGAAAGCAGGACCTGTCCCCCGACGGTGCACGACTCAATCCGCGAGGTCAGGTTAATCGCTGCGCCGACCACGCCGTACTTGGCCCGTAGCTCGGATCCGATGTTGCCCACCACCAGCTCACCGCAGTGAATGCCGATGCCCATCTCGACCGCGGGCAGGCCCTGCGCGCGATTCCAGGCATTGACCTCGTGCATGGCGTTCTGCATCTCGATGGCGCAGGCCACGGCCCGCAGCTCGTCGTCGCTGTGTGGCAGCGGGGCGCCGAAGAACACCAGGATGGCATCGCCGATGAACTCATCGATGGTTCCGCCGTAGCGCGTGATGATCGCGGTCATCGCCTCAAGATAGTGATTTAGCAGCGCCACCACCGACTCGGGCTCCATCGATCCGCACATGCTGGTAAAGCCGCGCAGATCGGTCATCAGGATCGTCACCCGCCGACGCTGTCCCCCCAGCCGCAGGCCATCGGGAGAGTCGAGGATCTGCTGCACCACCTGATCGGTGAGGTAGCGACCGAAGGTGCGACGCACGAACTCGCGCCCGGCTTCTGCCTTCTTTCGGGCCCGTGCTTCGGCCCGCAAGCTTAAAAAGACGCACAGCGCGTAGGCCAGAAACAGCGCACTCGCCGGAGCCACGAGCGGAATGTGCACACCGACGGAAAACGCAAAGAAGGTGCCCAAGAGCAGCAGCAGCCCCAAACCCGCCGCCAGCACGGCGCCCAGGCCAGCGCTCAGCACCGATCCCGAAAGCGCCGCCAAAAGACCACAGGCAGCGGTTTCGCCTACGCGCAGCCAGCCGGGGGCCGGTCGGAAAAAATCGGTGCGCAGGATGTTCGACAGCATCGTCGCGTGATGCTCCACCCCCGGGAATCCGCCCAGCGGCCCGTTGTGCACGTCGGTGGCCGCCAGCGCCGTCGAGCCGACAAAGACATGGCGCTCACGGAGCATGCTCGGTGCGCCCCCCAGAGCCTGGACGCTGCCGACCTGGGTTCGGAAGCGCAGGTGATCTTCGTCGAGGACTTCAAAATCAGCCCCCTCCCCCACAGGCGGAGCCGAGCCAGCTTTCGGGGTGGCCTCAGCCGTGATGATCGACAGCTCGTCAATCACCCCAGGATCGACGGAGTAGCGCGCCACGCCACTCATCCGGGTCGCTGAGCGCAGAATGCGCGGGTCCAGGACCGCCACCTGCATCGCTCGTCCATCGACGGTGAGCTTGCTGCGCTCGCCCAAGAGGAAGCGCTGGTCCTCGCCTAGCGGACTCCCGGGCAGGGTCAGCGCCAGATCAAAGCGCAAGAGCTGGTGCAGCGGCAGGTACAGCACCGGCCCGGCTCGCGTGCTGTGGCGCCCCTGATAGCGGACCAGCGTTCGGCCGATCTCATCGATGGGAATGCGCCGCTTGCCCCCCAAATCGACGTGCGATCCGGGCAGCACCCGGACCTGCGAGAGCGGCACATCCAGGGCATCCGCCGCCAAGCGCAGCGAGAGCGAGGGATACAGTTGATCCCCCAGCCGGGCCACCGTCAGCGAGTGCCGCAGTAGGTCATCTCCGTCGAGAAGAACGTTGGCCATAGCCAGGCCATAGGCTGCCTGCGCGATCTCCGAGACCGGCAGCAGTGAGGCCATCTCGCGTCGGCTCAGCAGCGCAAAGTCAGGCAGCCCACGGGCGGTGTCGTGACGGGGAATCAGATTGCGAGCCCGCACCTGCTCCGTCGGACCCGCCGGGACATCTGAGCTAGCCAGCGACTTCGGACTCAGCAGCAGCGTGTAGTACACCCGACCGGCCGCGGCGGTTGCCTGCGCCACCGCGCGATCGTGCTCCGGATGCTCGTGACTGGGCTCGATCAGCGCGACGTCGAACGACAGCGACTTCGGCTGCGCCTGCATCAGCACCGCGATCAAGCGAGCGTAGGCCGAGCGCGGCAGCGGCCAGCCGTAGGCAGCGATCGTCTCATCGTCGATTCCGACGATCGCGACGTCGGAAAGCGAGCTTGGCGCGAGCGCCTGGGTGGCTAGCTCAGCCTCACTGCGCAGGGGAAAGCGCAGTCCAAACCACCGATCCAAAATGTTGGCTTCCAGGCCTTGCTCAACCGGCGTGAGCTCGACAAAGCCGTTGCACAGCAGGCTAATGACCGTCCCCACCAAGAGCGCCCGCCACCACACAGAATGGCGGGCCCAGCGCGTCGGCAGGCGTCCTTCCAGCCCCTCTTCCCAGCGCTGAAATCGACGGAACAGCGCGCGCAGCGCCGCGAACAGCGGCTGGCGCAACGGCCACAGCCCGACCAAAAGCAGGCTTAGGAAAATCGGTCCCTGTAGCAGGCTGAAGACCGCGCCAAAGATGCCCGGCAGGCGTCGGGCCACCAAGGCCTGCGCCGCGTGCCGCAAGAGCCACGCCGAAAGCGCGAGCCCAAGACCGAGCAGCGCCTGCCCCCACCTTCGACCGGCGCCCGGCACGGAGGACTTAGGGGCGGACATCGAACGCGTACACCTGAGACGGTGGGCCAAAGAAGCCAGCCGAGCTCTGGGCCGAGACCCGGAAGAACCACTTTCCGGCCGGAAGTGGCTCCAGCAGGAAAAGTGAGCTGGTGGGGCTCAAGCGCTCCTGCGCGGCGTCCAGAAAGTCGGCATCGCGGGCGATCTCGATGCGGTACTGCGTCGCGCCTGGCACCGGCGTGAAGCGTAGCTCGCGATCGGCGGGCAGCGGCCCGTGCAGAGGTCGTTCGACGCGCGGAGCAACCGGCAGCGGCTGCGGAGCTTCCACCTTGCCATCGCCGCTAACACGTGCCCCCTGCCCCGCCGCGACGGCCACCGGAGGCGCACTGGGGTCGGTGGCGCTGCCCAGAAGGACCACCCCGGTGAGGGTCTCTAGGCGGCTCGTGCCAGCCTCATCCTGTCCGAACCGCAGACGGGTGCCGCGCACCGATGCCACGGCGACCCGACTGCTGGCCTCAAAGCTCGATCCCGCACCTGCCTTGCGGACATCGGCCTCGATCTGTCCGCGCAGGACATCGACGCGCACCGAGCGCTGCCCGACTTCCGCCGCGCCAGCGTCGGCAAAGACTACCTTCGCCATCTTGATCTGGGTATTGCGCTGCAGGCGAATGCCGCTGCCATCCTTGAGCTGCAGCAGCGCTTGACCATCAGCGCTGGTCTCGATCAGATCGTCGGCCAAGATCGGCATCGCCAGCTCGCCCGGGCGCAGCGACTTGTCGTCCGGGCCGATGCGCACCGTTCCCTGCAGACCGGTGATGCGCGCGACCACGTTGTCGGGAGCACGCTCGGTGTAGCGCAGGACGATGCCGCTGGCCTCGCCCGCTGCCGCACGCGCCGAGACCGCAAACACGCGGGCCCGTGGCAGACCCGCCTGCACCAGGGCATCCCCGACACTGCGCGCCAGCGCCAGCCCCTTTCCGTCGCTGCGTTCGCTATCACTGGCCCGAAACGAGACCGTGACCGCCCGCACCAGGCGGTTCTTCTCGACCACGGCCACGAGCTGCAAAAGACAGCGCTTGCCGGCCTCGCTGCCCACGTATTCCGCGGTGAGCGACGATGCGGTACGAATCTGACCCGCCTGCAAGCTGATCGCGCCGCAGGATCCACCGGCCTGGGCCAAGCCCCGGCTGGGCCAGCTCACCCCCAGGTAAAGCAAGACAAGCGCAAGGCAGGTTGCCGGTCGCCGGACAGCGGCCGATGCGAGTCGACAGTCGGGGATCACTGGCCACCTCCGTGTCCAGAACTTTTTTCGTTCTGACGAGACATCGCTTCACTCAGCCCAGGTTGAGCCAGCGATCTCGTAACTTTTTCATGTGGGTACAGGCACGGAACCTGGATGGCCTGGTGAGATGGGATGTTCTCCGTCGGAGGATGTATGCGTCTTCGACGGACATTACTCTGCGAATGTTGGCAAGGATGCCAAGCGGGACAAGCGTGGCTGTGT
>CALFYE010000363.1 GCA_937952145.1 uncultured Myxococcales bacterium | reverse complement strand
CGCCGAAAACATCTCCGGTCGGCCCACGCCTGCTTGCTCCCGACGGAATTTCAAGTTGTGACCGACAGATAGGCTATAACGGGACGCAGAGGCGGCGTCCGCAGCGCAACGCTGGCCGCCATCGCTGCTGCCGTGCCGTTGCGCACGGCGCCGCCTCGGATCTGAGCAAGTCCCCAGTGGGGCGCGATTACTTTTTCAGCAGTCCGGCGAACTTCGCGTCCGCGGTCTTGATATAGCCCTTCGCGTCCGCGGACCATTTCTTCTGGATGCCCTTGTCGTAGTTCAGGTACAGCTTGCCGTCGATCACGCTGAAGGCCTCGGGATCGATCTTCACGAGGTTGTCCTTGGCCACGCCGTAGGCGCAGTAGCCGCCGTACTGCGGCGCGTACTTCTCGGGCGCCGCCTTGAACAGATCGAGGTTGTTCTGCGAGGAAAACTTCCACTTCGCGCCCATCCACGAATATGTGTAGGCGTCCAGGCCGGGCACCGGCTTGTTCTCGCTGAAGTAGGCCACGCTGTCGTAGCCCAGGATGGCGGTGTCGGTGGGTGAGGCGCTGACCACGCCGGGCTTCAGCGTGTTGATCGGCGGCTTCTCCGCGCTGGCCACGGAGCAACCAAGCCACACGACGCCGAACAACCAGAGGCAGACGGCAGATACGGAGAACTTCGGATTGCACGACATGGAAACCTCCTTAATCGATCCGGCCCACGCCTTGCGTGGGCGCGTCATTTTGAATCGAGCTTTTCAGCAAGATCTTCATCAAGTTGAGGTGCCCCGCCTTCTCAGTTGGCCGGGGCGCCGTTTTGGACCCAGGCGTACACGGTGCAGAACTCGGCATCTGTAAGCGGCGTCCCGCCCAGCGGCATCCGCGAGCCCTTCCCGCCGGGCACGTTCTGCTGCAAGTTGCGCAGCTTGTAGAGCAGATAGCTGCTGTTCGGCATGTTCGGTACTACGAACTGATAGGAAGAGGACGAGGGCCGGCCGAGCATCGCCGCCATGAACATCGCCTGGGTGCTGAACGTCGGCGCCTGGGCATTATTATGGCAGCTCTGACCCATGCAGCGCTGACCGTTGGCCGCGGTGATGGTCGCATAGACGGCGGTGCCAGTGACCGCCATCCCCGTATCGCAGCCGGCTGGCACCGGGACGGTGGGCGGCAACAAGTCAGGCGAAGTCGCCAGATCGGGGGCGGTCGGGGAATTGTTGCCGCAAGCAGCAGCCAGCAAGAGCGTGCTCAGAGCGAGTCCTCTTATCGTGCGTAGCATAGGGTCCTCCTAGTTAAGCGCCGATAACAATAACGCGCGCAGCGAATTTCGACTGCCCCTAAATCGATTCGCATATCAGATAACCTGCCTAAAGGCTGGCGGCGTGCGGAAGATCCCTGCTGCCGAGTTTCATCTCGGCTGATGCTCAGGAACCAGGGGGCTTGACATGTCAGGGCATCGACGAGCGCGCGTATCACGGCGGGAGATAGCGACGCGGCAGGGATCGCTGCGTCGCTGGCCCGCAGCTCGTCGGGGTCGGTCGCTGGGAGGTGTGCGGGCGCATCCGCTGCGCGGCCCGCTCGGCGACATGGGTGCAGACCGACGCAGGGATGCGCAGTAGCGCCCACAAGCGCCGCCAGGAAGAGGCGGAAGAGCAAACCATCCGCAGACGGCCGATAGGCTTGCGATCACGCGCATATCGCGCCCAGACGGCGGCATGGGAGCTTTTCTCGCCCTTCCATTTCCGCATCCCGCTGGAACCCACCCGCTCGGCTGGACACTAACCAGGACAGCGTGCAGCCAGGCGCGATCGGCCGGGCGGGCCGGCGCAGGATGTGAGAGCGGGTGGTGCATAGATGTTGAGCGTTCACTCTCGTCGGATCGTGCTCTGCTTGGCGCTTGTCTCGGCCGCGCTCTCGATCGCGGCGGCGGGTGCGATCGCGGGGCTGGCCCGCACCGTGCCGCGCTTCAATCAGTTCATCCTGCTGGTCACCCTCCTGAAGCCGTTCCGCTATTATCCGCCGGAACCCCCGGAGACCGGGAAGGAGCAGCCGCAGCCGCCCATGGAGGAGCGCTTCCGGCTCACCCAGCGAGGTATCCGTTCGGTCGAGGTCGCGGCGCTGACTCACTCGTCGCTCGTCTTTGAAGCGGCACAGCTCTCGCCGCTTCATCGGCGCGGCCAACCCATTCCCATCGCCACGCGTGAGGTCACCGGGCTGCCCGTGCAAGAGCTGACGACCCTGTGGGACGCGCAGCGACTCGACTGTAAAGCGTCGAGATCCATGTGCTTCGACCCGTCTTATATGCTCAGCTTCTTCAACGACGAGGGGGCCGTCCTCAGCGTGACGCTGTGCTGGGCCTGCCATGGGGCGTCCATCGAGCTAGGCCGCGACGGCAGTCGGTGCGTGTTTGACGCAAGGACCCCCCAGGCCATGCAGCTCAAGCAGAAGCTCCGCGCCCTCCTGCCGCCCCTGTCGACCAGCATCGAGTGGGCGCTCCCTCCCGAAGCGGAGGGCAATACCGACGCCGTGCGGCCGGACTCGCCGGTCGTCTTCGGGCCGGTGACCACCAGCCTGCCGGAGGCCGCAGCGCTCATGCAGCGTGAGGTGCAGAAACACCAGCGCCACCTGGCCTACTGCTATGAGCGGCTGCGGAGCGGCTCCGCCGGAATCGATACCCAGCTCATCGTCGAGTTCGACCAGGCGCCCTACACTCCCGAGATGTACAGAGAGCTGGCCGCTCGCGACCGAGTCGCCAGTTCCAGGCGCAGTCACGATGCAGAGCCGGGCTGTTGGAACGTGGACTTCACCCAGCTTGGCATGCGTGGCCTTCAGGATGTCAAGATCGTCCATTCCGAGATGACCGACCCGGTCCTCAGCGCCTGCGTGATGGATAACATCCGCCACTGGGAGCTTTGCCGCCGGCCCGCGCCGGGCACCGCGCCGCTTCACACCCGCGTTCCCATCTTGTTCCGCGCGCCGCCACTTGCCCGCCGCTGAACCAGGCATTCATATGGGTCCTGGCGGCCCTTCATCTCGCCGCGTAAACCGCCTTGCGGGTCGCGATGTTTCCTTCATGCAAGCGCATCCCTCCATTGGGTCGCGCCGGCAAGGAACGTGCACGGCAATCCGCGTTGCGCAATTATTTGCTCAATCGTCGGCCGCGCAGATCGATTTGCCATCCAATGGACCCGGGCGACTTGCCGCCAATCGCCCCGCGCGGTTTGCTAGCAACAGAAGCCGAGCGGTTTGCCAGCAAACGCTCAACGAGCGCGCGTCCGCTCAATTTCATCGCTCCCTCCCTCCCTCCACTTAGTAGTGACTCATCATCTATCCTATGCCGCCGCCTAAGAACAGCGACCAGGAAGAGCGCCAAGTTCAGTCAGGAACCACTAGATTGAGACCATGCTGCGGATCGATCGCTCCTGCGTGTACTGGCTCAAGGACCTGCCGCCGACCACGCGCAGTGATGCCTATTTCTGTCGAGCTCCTCGCGAGGACCCCAAGCCCGCGCGTTCCAGACGGCAAGCTCCCCAGCGACCGCCGGAGTCACCCTGCTGGCGGGCTTGGAAGAATAGAAGGCTCGCGATCAGACGATCCTCCGACTGCATGGGCGAGCTGGAGAAGCGGCTCACTCCCTGCGCAGCTACGAGCTCGAAGCAGAGCCGGTCACCGTAATCAGCGTCGAGATCGGGACCAAGCTCCAAGACTTTCGGTAGACGTTGTTCAGGTGAGGCGAGGTATTCAAATCGTAGAGTCCGCGTGACGCAATGGAACGACCCATGCCCGCCCAAAGATTCACCGTCTGAAGGAAGCTCGTGCCCGCTCGCTCATCTGGGCAATGTAGTGATACTTCTCGCCTGCGGCGAATCGATCCAATCGGTCACCAACTTCGATCTGTTCAACCGGGTCGTCGATGAAGAAGGTCGCGCCGTCACTTTCTATACCGATCCGGATCGACTCGAGCGGCACCTCAACGAGCTCTCTCCAGAAGACGCCCCGCTGGCGCGGACTTTCTGCGCCGACATTCGCCGCCTTGCCAAGAACCCGATGTATCCGTTTCTCAAGCCCTGGCCGCTTATGAGCATGCGTGAGCGGTTCAAGATGATTCTTGGCGTGCTACCCGACGCCCGGCTGTACGCGCGCAATGCCGGACTGCAGATGAACGCCTTCTGCGGTAAGTTCAAAAGTCCTCTATTACGGCGCTCGTTTCCCAACATCTTCTTCCAAGATCCGGAGGTCTTTCCGCTCCTTCCATACATGTACAACCTGGCGTGCGCCCACAACAAGAACGCCGGCATTCCCCAGGGGGGCTCGCTGGGCCTGGCGAAGTCGGTCGAGAAGCGCTATCGCGACCTGGGGGGCGAGATCAGCTATCGCGCCAAAGTCACCCGAGTCCTCGTCGATGGCGATCGCGCCGTGGGAATCGAGCTTGCGGACGGCTCACGTCATTACGCCGATGCCGTAGTCTCGGCCTGCGATGGCGCCACGACAATCTATAAGCTCCTGGAAGGAAAGTACGTCGATCAGAAGATCGATAAGCTCTATAAGGAAGTCATGCTGCAGCCGCAGCAGATCTATCCCGGCGGGATGTCGGTGTTCCTGGGCATCGACGGCCAGTTCGGCGAAGGCGAGGCGCACAGTACCACCTACCTGCTCAATCCTAAGGACGCCGACGCCCTGCCGGCGGCGGTGCAGCGTAGCCTGGTCGTCCAGCACCGCTCGCGCTACTCGAACGGCTTTGCCTCGGCGGGCAAGTCGGTGCTGCACTGCACGTTCTTCGCCGACTTCGACTACTGGAAAAAGCTGCGGAAGGAAAACCGCGAGCAGTACCGCGCCGAAAAACGCAAAGTCGTCCACTTCATCCAGGACTTCCGCGAGCGCCGTTATCCCGGCCTGCGCGAAAAGACCGAAGTCGTCCAGGTTGCGTCGCCGGCCACCACCGAGCGTTACACCGGCAACTACAATGGCAGCATCCTGGCCTGCCGCTCGTTCTCGCAGGCTGAGGACCTGGCCAACAGCTTCACCAATGAGTACGGGATGAAGCTGCCGGGACTCAAGAACTTTTATATGGCGGGACAGTGGGTGTCGGGCGGGGGTCTCATCCGGGCGGCTTCTTCGGGGCGGTTCGCAGTCCAGTTCCTGTGTCGCGATCAGAAGCGACCCTTCCAGGCCTGGCTGGCCGCGGAGAGTCCGAGCTGGGGTACCGAGGGACTGCAGCACCTGCCCATACTCGACGAAGACCCTGCGCAAGAGGCCCAGTCATGAATGCCAGAGTCGCCCCGGCAGAGACTTATCTTCCGGTGCTGCGCACCCTGGGATATCCGTTTCTGTTCTTCTCTGCGCTGTTCACCATCTTCCTCGCCTTCCGGCTACAGCTGGAATTCGGCATGTGCAATGTCGTCTTTTTAGTCTGGACGGTTGCTTACCTGGGTCTCTTGGAACAGCTGATCCCCTACGAACCGAAGTGGAATCCGTCCGCCCGCGAGTGGGGACGTGACGGGATTTATTTCCTGATGACGATGATGGGCGGCGCCGGCGCGGTCGCCGCGTTGTTTCAAATCGCCAAGCACGTCAAACCCCTCGAGCTGTCGCTGCCGTTCGCGGTGGAGACCGTGCTCGCTCTCGTCCTGAGCTCACTGGGCTCGTATGCCTTCCACCGCATGAGTCATCTCGATCCATGGCTTTGGCAGCTGCACGGGATTCACCATGTCGAGGAAAAAGTATCCACATGTCCCATCCAACTTATCGTTGCTGAGCTGCGACTCCAAGCCCCCCCTACATCAGCAAGGGGCGCCATGTGACGCTGCGCACAGCACCCAACCTGATGGTCAGGAAGCGACCTGCGCATGGCCAACTTTGGACATTGCTTACTCATACTCTCCGCACGCATGCTCTAGAGGCCAGTCTAGTGGCCAAGGAGTTCCTCGTATGTACCAGAATTCTGCGTCTGCTTCCGTGCTGCTTCTCTCAATTCTCTTCGGGCTGACCGCCGCAAAGGCAGAGGCCGCGAAAGGGAAGTTGACGGTGCTAAATTGTGGGAGCACAAAGGTCAAGCTGTGCGTGTACGACAAGACCGACATCAGCTTGCTGTCCGAAAACCGTTCGGTGGAGCTCGGTCCTGGTGAGTGGACCAGCAAGGTCAGCTGCTCGAGCGACGGCGGCTGCAAGGTGAAGGTGGTCAAGTCGGGCGCCGGCTGCGTCAGCACCGCCCACGAGACCTCCCTCGCCGACGCCAAGGTGCTGGACGAGGTCTCCTACCGCTTCAACGGCTCGTCCTTCGACAAGGTCTCTGATGATCGAGCCTACTTCGACAACGCGGCGAACCGCGTGTGCCCGGGAACGCCGACGAACATCAGCTTCTCGGCCCTGAACTGCACGGGCGGATCGCTCACGATCTGCGTCTACTCGGATGGCGATCTCATAAGGAGTACATCCATGAGAGCGGGGGTCTCAGATACGTTGGGCTGCGGCAAGCCGGACGCCTGCACGGTCATCGTCGGCTCATGCCCGCTGAAGCAGCCGAAGGCGGTCACCTATACCTTGTCGGCCGCGGCCTACACCGTCACCAGAAGGCAGAGCCCGCCGGGGACCTTCTCCTTCAAGCGGGCCTCCGACGACGTGAAGTTCTTCGACAGCGGCAAGGCGAGCTGCCCGGCGGCACAGTGAGCGCGCCAGTCGCGACCTTGATCAGGGCTGGCTCGCGCTCTCCTATCTGTCGTCGACATTCCCTTCAGGGCACCAAGCCCTCAAGGGCAAGCCAGGAAACTAGCCAATTCGGGCATGCGGGAATCGATCCGCAATCGATCCCACGAGCAACAAAGCAGCCGATTTAGCGACGGGAGAGACCTAGACGGACATTCAGCCGCAGAACGTAATGCTCGTAGCCGATCTCCAGTCTCCGGAGCGCACGCGAGTCAAGGTACTTGACTTCGGGCTCGCCAAGCTGGCGATGCCGGGCGGTTCTCCCTTCTTCAAGACCAGCAACAACAGCATCCTTGGTACCCCGCTTTATATGTCGCCGGAGCAGTGCGCCGGTGCCGGCAAGGTAGATGCGCAGAGTGACGTCTACTCGCTGGGCTGCTTGCTCTATGAGACACTAAGCGGCCGGCCTCCTTTTATGGCCGAAGGCCTGGGGCAGCTCTTGGGGATGCACATGTATGATCCGCCGGAACCGCTGGGCCGCTTAGCCCCACGGCTCCCTAAGCCCGTGATGCAGCTGGTGCATGCAATGCTCAGCAAGGAGAAAGAACGGCGGCCCGTCATGTCGGAAGTGGCCAAGAAGCTGAGCGAGCTGCAGCGACTGGTCCCAATTACCAAGCCTGATCCTTCTGGCCCCCAGCAGGTCCCAAATAGAGACGCCCCCAAGAGCCTTCCCTTCGAGGCGACACTCGCTCAGGTCCCTGGAGAACCCCAGGGTCGGATGAGGCCACGGATGATCCGCCGGGTTCTGGCGGGCATAGCCTGTGTCGCTATGATCCTGTGCGGAGTAATTTACTATCTCCGTCCACCAAAGACTACTAGCGCTGAGGCTCCACAGCCCATGCGAGTCGATCGGACAGCGGACAGTGCCCGCGCGGTAGGCCAGCCGCTCGCCGCTGCCGGCCCTGATGCGGGGGTCTCACGTTCTGTGGTGATCAAGCGCATTCAAGTTCAGATTGAGACCGATCCCAAGGACGCTGAGGTCACTAGCTTAGCAGATGGCAAGGTCTTAGGAACCACTCCATGGCACTCAGAGCAGCAAGCTCAGAATGCAACCCTGGACGTCCGCCTTCATCGCGCCGGCTTCGCGAACAAGGAGCTGCATCTAGATCTCAGCCAGGATGCAACGTATCGTGAGCAATTGACTCCGCTGTCAGTCAAGCGCCCCGCTTCAGCTCCCAACCGTAAGCAGAGGGCTGCCAGCAGCGCTGAGCGCCATACGGGCCATAGCCCACCTTCGACAGCAGGGGGTCCGCTTGTGAAAGAGTCCATCCCGCTTGAAGACTAGTCTACAAACCCTGGGCACTGCACCCCATCTGCAGCCTCGGAAAGAAGGCGACCGCTCCAGTCTGCTGATGATTCGAGGTGTGTGCTTGGGACGTATCATCAGCCTGATCCTGTTCTGTGCCTTGCTTTTTTGGACAAAAGAAGGAAGAGGTGACGGTGAAAATGGCGCCGCGCGTCCAGCCGGGGCAGGCGCCAACATATCCCAGAGCAGCGTGGATGTGTGTCTGCGAGATACAGACTGCGCACGGCTGGCCAATCGAGCTCGTGCTATGTCTTCTGCGCGCGAGTATGAGGCCGCGCTTGTAGCCTATCAGGCAGCCTACGCGCTGCGGCCGGCTCCGTGGCTGCTGGTCAACATCGGGCGAGTCAATCAGAAGCTCGGGCGATTGCAGGAGGCGATCCGGAGCTACCGGGACTTCCTCGCTCGCGACGATCGTGCGGAAGAAAGCGATACCAGGAGCCGAGCCAAAGCGTTCCTGGCAGAAGCAGAGTCCGAGCTCGTGCGGCAGCAGCCGGAGCCGACCTCCGTCGAAGAACCAGAGCCGCCGCCCGCTCCCTTGCTAGCGCCGCCGACGCATCCTGCGGCAGCGTCGACAGCGATGGTACCTGACCGGTCCGCCGGGACCCGGACCACCAGCCTGGCTATAGTAAAACCAGACACACCGCGTCCCGTTTACAAGCGTCCTTGGTTTATTGGACTCATGAGCGCTTCCGCAGGCGCTGTCTCCATCGGGATCGCAGTTGGTCTTTCGACTCCGCATCTGTTCGATCGTCCTAATACGATCTTGTACCCGACGAAACAATAATCTTCGCTCAAAAGTAATTCGCTCGCTCGCTACCCGATGCCTGTCGAGCGCTACCGATCGCCGCCGATTGCTACCGAGCGTCGTCGATCGCCATCGCGCCTGGGCCGCCACTTCCTTGCCCGTGCCGCTCTCGCCCAGGAGCAGGACGGTGGCACCGCTCAGGGCCGCCTGGGCGATGGCATCGCGCACCGCCCGGATGGCCGGAGAGGAGCCGAGCAGCCGCGGCACCACGGCATCGACCTGGCGCGCCGGCTCATACCGGAGCAGCAGCAGCGAGTTCCCTACCCGCACCACATCGCCGTCTTCCAGCGGCGATTCCTTGACGCGCTGGCCGTTGACGAAGCTGCCATTTTTGCTGTCCGTATCCAGCAGCTGCACCCGCTGCCCCTCGGCATCGGTGCGTATCGTCGCGTGGATGCGGGAGGCCCGCCCATCCGCGGGCAGCCCGATGCCCTGCGCCTCAGCGACCTCGCGACCGAGCTGCAGCACTCCGGGATGGAGGACCCGGCCGGGCAGCTCGACGACACCGACGCTGCCGGAATAGAGCAGGCGCAGGGTCGGGCAGGACGGCGGCGCGGCAGCCCCTCTCTGCCAAGGTGGATGAGACACCAACCGCCCAAAAAGTTTACTGAGCAGG
>CALFYE010000362.1 GCA_937952145.1 uncultured Myxococcales bacterium | reverse complement strand
TGTTGCGCCGCTTCAATCGCCAGCGCGGCACGACGTTCCTGATCGTCACGCACGACGACCGCCTAGCGGCACGCTGCGATCGCATCATCCGTCTCGTCGATGGCCGCATCGTATCGGACGACCAAGTCACCCACCCCGCGAACGATCCCTAGACCCTCAGCGCCGCATGCCTGCCAAGTGGGCGTTGGCCATGGAACCCAGCGACCGTGGAAGATCCCACTCGTCGGATAAGAGATCCCTGACGAGCGCGCAGACATCACGCAGCGACCACGACAAGCGATAATGTCCGTCAAAGACACATACATCCGCCGACGGACATCATCCCATCTCACCCAGCCATCCAGGTTCCGTGCCTGCACCCACATGAAAAAATTACGAGATCGCCGGCTTAGACTGGGCTGAGTGAAGCGACCCCTCGTCTGAGCGATAAGGGTTCTGGCCGTGGACGTATGAGCAAATTCAACCCCTCCGGGATGCACCCACAGAACGCACAACGGAGGGAAGGGTCACGGCAAAGTAGAGTCGTCCGGCGGCGCGGACTGCGCGGAACGGATCGCAGGGATTCCGCGGCAATCGGGGGGAGCGTACTGCGATTGGTTATGTTCGAGTCGCGACCGGCCCGGCCCAGACCGATGCGCACGCGCAAGAAGCCGATGCTGTGGCGATCAAAGGCGTGCCGCAGCTACTCCGTCGATTGCACGGCGCAGCGAACCGAGGTGCTTGTGCCCTGCGGCGGAAAGCCTGTCGGGACGTGCCAGGTGGCGAACAGATCACCTCCGCGGGTCTGGCAAGCCTGGTTCACTGACTCCATGCAGTAGCAGCTCTCGGCTTCGGCCTGGCAGGCGCGAGTGACCTCTCGGTCGTACCAGAAGCCGCTGCTACTCCCGGCTAACGCAGCGCAGCAGGCGCGACTGCACAGCGGCATCAGGTGGTCGGGCAGGGCGTTTCGTTCCGTGGCATCGACGTCGCCGACCAGGCACTGCGGCCGACCTTGCACGCGCTTTACACGCTCGCGGATGCACAGCGGGAAGTTCTCTAGCCAGAGCGGCACGGCCCCGAAGAGCGCATTCGGGTCCGGGTCGATGCGGCACAGGTTCATCGGTGGCCGGAACTGACCCTCCCAAGTAGGTAGGGCCCAGGGGGCGCGCAGATCCGACAGGCGGTGCTGCGGCAGGCCGACAAAGGTCGGATCGGTCGCGGCGGTGCAGCTAGGTGCCAGGCCCAGTCCCGATGAGCCGAAGGTCCCCGGAGACTGCAGCGCCGTGATCGCCGCCCCCTGTCCCAGCGCTGGCGTCGGCACGATGGCATTGATGATCAGCGCGCGGTGCTCTGCCGACAGATCGCGGAAAAACTGCTGGTAGGTGTCGACGGGTTCAAGTGGCCCCGCGGGGCGAGGGCGGCAGAAGCTCTTGGGGCCACTCTGCGAAAGCGGCTGGTCGCACTGCAGATCGAAGGCGGCGCAGCGATAAGGGCCGGGCTGAAAACAGTGCGCGGGCTCGGGACCGGGGGCGGCGGCGCAGTCCTGGGTGCGGGGATCGTTCGCGGCGCGCTCGGTCGCCCGCAGCGAGCAGTCCTCGCGGTCGGTCACAAACAGCACCATCAAGATCGAGTCCGGCCGCAGAAAGCCGGTGTTTTCACGACGGTGGCCATCGAGGGCGCGGCGCGCGGCTTCGAGTGGCGAAGACACGGTGCAGCCACGCTCACCCAGCGGAGCCATGCAGCGCAGCGCATGCAGGGGGCCGAAGTCGATCGCTCCCTGCTCTTTCGGAGGCTGCGGCTGCCAGTCCTGCGGAACGTTGCTGGCCGCACCTTCGATCGCGATGAAGCGCCTCCCATCGGTCGGCAGGTAGCGATGATCCGGGCACAGCGCGGTACAGGCGGCCTGCTCAGCCGCCGTCTGATTCACGCGCTCCCAGCACGAGACGGCCTGCAGCGCCCCATCGTCTCCGGCGAAAGAATCGCAGGCTCCAGCCGGCTGCGCGAAGGGCTGGCCTGGTGCGACCCAGGACCCGACATCGGTGCTGACGATGCCGACGTGCAGATCCATGCTGGGGTTGGTCAGCCAGGCGGCCCAGCCCGGATGCAGGGCCAGGGCTCGCTGCTTTTCGAGCATGCCCGGCGTGTTGCCGATCACCAGCAACAGATCGATGGGCGGTAATAAGCGGAGATCGTAGTAGCGCTCGTTCAACGGAGCGAAGCACTCCTGCAGGGCGCGGATGCGATCCGCAGCGCTGGCGTTGGGCGGCAGCGGGCAGATGGGGCTGAGATTCGGAGCGACGCAGCCCGTCGCAAGTGCAGTCAGTCCCGAAAACGCCAGCAGCCCGCCAAGAACGCTCGATCGGGTCATCGCGCATCGCCTCCAGTGCAGCCCCCGCTGCGTTCCCCAAGCGTAGCCCTGGCCCCTGGCTTCGCGCTTGTCGCAGGGAGCGTTTGGGGGTCAAGACGCGTCGGCGCAGTGTTGTGCTTTAGAGCCCCCTGAACCAGGGAGCATCCGAGCCGTCCATGTCGAGATCGCGGCGGCTCGCAGTCGCCGTGCGACGGTCGTGCTCCGGCGCTCGCAGCCCCCAAAGGCAGCAGGCTCAGCGTCGGCAAAGAATGCGCACGAGGGTTTCGTCGACTGCTAGAATTCAGCTGCCAGCGATGCGCAGACAACCCGCCGAGGCGCCGGTCACGCCATCCTCTTTGACGTCGTTCACGCCGCAGCCAGCGCTGCAGAGCCGCGTTGCGTCGATCGATATCATCGAGATTGGGGGTGGGCACACGACGGTGCTACCCCGGGCCGGTGCCGTACTGGGATTTCAGTTCTACGGTCGCGTGGGAACCGACGATGGGCTCCTGTCAGTTGCCGGCGTGACCGGCATTCAGCAGGAGACGCGCCGCTACACATACTCTGGCGATACCGGGTCGGTGCTGGTGCGCTTTACGCCGCAGGGCGTCGCCAGTCTCGGTCTGCCTGCGCATGAGCTGACCGGGCGCAGCGTGCCTCTGGAAGCGCTGATCGCCCCGCAGCGGGCGCGGACGGCCTACGAGCGGATCGTCGCGGCCCCCGATTCCCAAGCGCGCGTCGCGGCGGTCGAGGAGCTCCTGCTCGGCATGCCCTTTATCAGCGACCGGCTCGTTGCGCGGGCGCTGGAGCTCCTGGCGGCGACGGACGGCGGCGATGCCAGCGTGGCTGCCGTCGCTCGCTCTGTCGGGCTGAGCGAGCGCCAGCTTGAGCGCCGTGTGCTCCTGCGGGTCGGACTCACGCCCAAGCGCCTGGCCCGCCTGCTGCGGTTCGAGCGCGCCGTCACGCTCTGCCGCGAGCCCATTTCTCTTACGGCAGTCGCGCTCGCCGCCGGCTACGCCGATCAGTCGCATTTCATCCGCGAGTCCCGCCGCTTCACCGGCGCGCCGCCCAGCACGATTCTGCGCCGGCCGCGCTGAAGATGTCGGATTTGTCCAATCGTGGACGGTCGCCACTGTCCAGGATGTCCCCAGGAGGACTTCATGAACCAGACCGCTCCCGACCTCTTCACCAACGTCCATAAAGGCATCCGTCGGGCTCTCTTCTCCGCTTGTCTTGCACTTGGCCGCTGCGGGGACGACCCCAAGCGCCAAGCCACGACGCGCGCCCGCTTGCGCGAAGTCTTGCGCTTTGTCGCCCACCATGGCGAAAACGAAGACCTGCTGCTGCTGCCGCTCCTTGCGCAGCACACCCCTGAGATCTTCCAGCGCATTCACGCCGCGCACGTCCGGGTGCAGGCGGCGCTTGCTGCCCTCACGACAGCACTCGACACCGAGACGACGACCATCCTCTACGCGCAGACCTGCAGCTTCATCACCTTGTACCTTGAGCACATGCATGAAGAGGAGCATGAACTCGAACCTGCCATCCGGCGGGCCCTCTCCATCGAACAGCTGGGTGAGTTCGGTCGTCGCTCGGTGGAACGCACCGCCCCGGCCGACCAGCGGATGATGCTCTCTTGGATGCTGCCCGCGATGACCGAGAGCGACGCCGCCAAGTTCCTCGATCGCCTGCCCCCATCCCTCGCCGAAGAGCTTCGCCCGCTCAGCGCACCGAACGACGCGACGCTCTAAGCGCCCAAGGCAGGTCGCCGCACCGCGCAGAAATTGCAGACACCGCAAGCGAGCGACGCAGATCTTGCATACGATCTCGATAACCGCCTGAATTCCGTGAGGTGCATCGAGCGTCCCGATCCGGCACGGCACGTGCTTTGCTTACTCACCACGAGCCCGCGGGTGAGCGAAGAGCATGGATGGATCGAACCAACGTAAGCAGCTCTGGTGGATTGTGGTGGGCGCCATCTTCGCCGTGGCGATCGCGAGCCTTGGCATCGTGTGGAAGCTTGGCCCCAAGGTGACGGCCGTTGGCGTGAGCCGCCGCCAGATCGTGCGCACCATCGTCGTCAGCGGACGGGTGTTGCCGCCGGCCCGCATCAACGTCGGCAGCATGGTGCCAGGTGTCGTAGCGACGGTCGCTGTGAAGGAGGGCGAGCACGTCAATGCCGGACAGCTGCTGGTGCAGCTGGGCGATGCTGAGGCGCAGGCGGCGGTGGCGATGGCGCGAGCCGGCCTTCAGCAAGCGCGCGCACGGCTGCGTCAGGTCAAGCACATCAGCATGCCGCTCGCTCGCGAGTCGCACCGTCAGGCCGATGCCAATTTGGAGCTGGCCCATCTGAACTACGAGCGGCTCGTTGTCTTGGTCAAGCAGGGCAGCACGCCCACCGCCCAGCTCGACGAGGCCAAGCGTGCGCTGCAAGTTGCGCAGAGCCAGCACGCCGCCGCCGAGACCCAGGCGCGGGGCAGCGGGCCGCGTGGCGTAGAGCATGCACTGGCACTGGCCGGCTACGCGCAAGCCGCCGCCTCGCTGGCGCAGGCCGAAGCGCACGCGGCCGAATCGCGCATCACCGCATCGGTTTCGGCGCTGGTTCTGACCCGCTCGGTCGAGCCCGGCGATCTGGTGCAGCCGGGACGCACGCTGCTGGTGCTGGCGCGCGATGGACAGACGCAGCTCAGTGTCCAACCCGACGAGAAAAATCTGGCCGAGCTGAGGCTGGGCCAGTCCGCGCGAGCTTCCGCCGATGCCTTTCCCAAGGAGCACTTCGTGGCCAAGGTGTCGTATATCGCGCCGTCGATCGATCCGCAGCGCGGAACCGTCGAGGTTCGATTTCTCGTCGAGAACCCGCCTGTTTATCTGCGCCCCGACATGACCGTTTCGGTGAACATCGAGGTCGGCTCGCGGGCCGCGGCGCTCGTCGTGCCCAAGGAGGCCGTACGCGATCTGGCCTCCGGCCCCCCGTGGGTCTATGTGCTGCGTGGCCGTCGCATCGCCAAGCAGCGCGTCGAGGCCGGTCTGCGCGACGAAAGTTTCGTCGAGATCGAAAAGGGTCTTGTCGACGGAGAACAGGTGATTCTGCAGAATCGCACGACGCTGCGCGACGGTCAGTGGGTGCGAGCGCACTCGGCGACTGGAGGCTAGCCGTGCCCTTCGACTGGTTCGTCGCACTGCGCTATCTGCGCGAAGGCAAGGTGCAGACGGCGCTGATCCTGGGCGCCGTCTCAATCGGCGTTGCCGTCGTCGTCTTCTTGTCCGCGCTGATCGGTGGCCTGCAGACCAGCTTGATTCAAAAGACACTGGGTTCGCAGGCGCACATCGTCTTGCACCCAGCGGATCTCGAGGCACGCGTGATCTGGCAGGACGGCCCCGACTCGCTCGTCGTGCCGCGCATCGAGAAGCCCTCGCAACGTATGCAGTCGATCTCGGGCTGGGTAGAGGTCGTCGCCGGAGTTGGCCGGCTAAGCGGAGTGCTCGCCGCTGCCCCGGTCGTTTCCGGTTCAGCCTTCGCGGTACGCGGCGCGGCCACCAAGTCGGTCTCGCTGCGCGGCATCGAACCCGAGAGCTTTGGCCGCATCGTCAACCTGAGCGAAAAGATGAAGGCTGGGCGGCAACAGCTCGTCGGTGCCGAGGCGCTGCTGGGTATCGAGCTGTCGCGCGACTTCGGCATCGCGGTAGGCGACAAGATTCGCATCCTCACCGCTACCGGTCAGGCCGATGTGTTCACGGTCGCGGGCCTCTTTGACCTGGGGTCCAAGGATGTAAACGAGCGGCTGGTGTTCGTACCGCTGCGCTCGGCGCAGACCTTGTTCGATCTGGCGGGCAGCATCTCCTCGATCGAGCTCAAGGTGAGCGATGTCTTCGCCGCGCAGCGCATCGCCGCCGACGCCGCGGAGCGCTCTGGCTTGGTCGCCGACAGCTGGACCAAGACCAACCCGCAGCTCCTCGTGGCGCTGCAATCGCAAGAGAGCTCGAAGAACGTCATGCTGTTTTTCATCACGCTGACCGTGGCGCTGGGCATCGCCA
>CALFYE010000361.1 GCA_937952145.1 uncultured Myxococcales bacterium | reverse complement strand
CTTCGCCCTCCACCTTTCCCTTCAGCCCTTCTGCTCGCAGATCTTCGCCATTGTCTGAGCCACGCACTTTCGTCGCTCAGATGAGGGGATCTATCAGGACTGGCAGGCCAGCACCTAGCGGAAATCGAGCGCAAGCTGCAAACCACCCCATAAGGCGAGGCGAGGCGTGTGCGCTCGGCTAGCCTGCTGACCACTTGGGGATCATCGCCCGTGCCGCGCGTTCCACGTCCTCATGGTTCAGGGCTTGGTCGGCGCCGGCCTCGTGGAGATCGCTCAGGATGCGGCTGAGGATCTCGAAGGGAGGCTGCTTGGTGTGCTGGCCGAGCGTTAGGCGGAAGTTCACGATCAGGGCGACGAGGTCGGCACCCTGACGGGCTGCAGGCGCGGAGGAGGCTGGCTTGATGGTCTCTGGGGCCACGGGATTCGCGGTGCCTGCTGGCTGCTGGCCAGGCGGTGGTGTCTTGGGGGCAGATTTGGTGCGCTGTGACGTGCTGGGGGCAAGGCTCCGCTGGGCGGCGGCATCGACCGCGATGCCGAGCAAGGGCAGCTTGGCGAGCCATGCCTTCGGCAGCTCGGCAGCGTCGCGCTCGATGCGATGGACCATGCGGTGGTTGGCTTGCAGCACGCGACAGACCTCGTACTGGGTCAGTCGCAGTCGCTTGCGCTCGCGGACGAGCCAGGCACCGTTCAACGGTCCCCTGTGCGGCGTGGGCTTTGATGGCAGCGCGGGCGGGGCCGCGGGTAGGCGTATGCCAATCTGGCGCAGGCCAGGCCACCAGAATCGCGGAACGAGGCCGCGCGACGCTTCAAAGCGGGCATAGGTCTTGGCTGAGACATGAAGGTGAAGTCGTACGGCATGCAGGCTGAGTCCCAGCCGAGTGCGCTCGCTCTTGAGCCAGCGGCCATCGATGGTGGTGCTTGCCATCTCTCGTGTCGTGCTCTGGGCCGGTGGCTTCTCTGATTCCTTCACGGATGCCGGTCCCCGTGGCGGAGACCTGTCGTTCGCCGCAGTCGGCAGAGGGAAACCCAGCTCACGCAGGATGGGTAGCCAGTCGGGCCGAAGCGGGCGATCTTCCATCTCGTAGCGGCACAGCTCGCTGGGATTCGTCTTCAAGCGCGCACTCAGATCGCGCTGCATGATGTTCCGCTGTAGGCGATGCTGGCGCAGCCATGCCCCTGTGGGCAGGTTGCTCTCGGGCCTGCTGTCTGCCGTGGCCGCGGCGCTGGCTGGGTGCTGTGCTTTCGCTAAGCGCTGTGCATTTGCTGTGGGCTTGGACGCTGGTGGCGATGTGACCTGGGGACTGGGTGTGGACTGCGCTGCGAGCGCGGCCGCCGCCTCCGACACGGGCAGACCCAAGCGGCGCAGGCTCGGCAGCCAGTGCAGCGGCAGGGGCGAGTCCTGGGCCTCGGCGCTGGCTAGCTCCGCAGCCGTCACGGGCAGCGCGGGAGCGATGGCGATGTGCATCATCCCGCGCTTCTTGCGCTCGCGCCGCAGCCAGTGGCCCGTGTAGATCGTGCCTGCATCGATCGGCGCTGGGTTCGGAGCGGACAGGGGCTCCGCACGCGGGGCCATCGGTGGCTCAGCGGCCATGGCCGACTCTTCCGTCGCAGATGGAACGATCGGCGCAGGGACGGGCTCAGCGATCGGCGCAGGGACGGGCTCAGCGATCGGCGCAGGGACAGGCTCAGTGATCGGCGCGGGGACAGGCGCAGCGATCGGAGCGGGAACGGGCTCGATGATCGGTGTAGAGGGTGACGCCGCAGGCTCAGGGACCGCGGCGATCGGCTCAGCCACCGATTCTGGGACCGCATCTAGGGCAGTCAGCGAGGGCAGAGCGGCTTTCGTCAAGAGCTGGCTGGGCGGTGCGCTGACCGCAGGGCTGACCGTCACGGGAACCTTGGGTTCTCCTGCCACCGGGGGCGGATCGGCAGACGGCTGTGCTTCTGGCGCTGGCGGGTTGGCTGGGTCTGCCGGTCCTGCCGTCTCTGCCCCGGTGGCTACCGGCACGACCTCGGGCGGGACCAGAAATCCCAGCGCGGCCAGCGCGGCCAGCCAGTCTGCCGGCACCGGGAGTCGATGCATCTCCACCCGGATCACGCGGCTCTCTTGCAGGCCCAAGCGAACGGCGACCTGTCGTCGCCCGATGGCGATCCGTTCGCGTTCGCGGCGCAGCCAAACGCCATCGAGTACCAGCCCCTCCGCCCCAGCCTCTACTGTCGAAGAATCCTCTCGCATCCGCCCCAGCCTCCGTTACGCGAACCCCGCCAGGCGGTGATCGCAGCGCCGGTCCCCCCGGCAAGCACTACCAACAAGCGACTGCTGCATAGAGTACCCCGACTTGCAGCGCCAAGCGCTTGAGTTTCCCAGGCGCGTCGCGTTCGGCGACGTCCGCGCAGCCGCCCATTGCAGCCGCTGATTCAACGGGCGAAGGTATTCGGGGGGCACCTGATCCGTAGAACCTACCGATCGGGAAGCATCATCCGCCGCTGCGGGGTGGGCTGACTCCGAGAAGCAGGGGCCCCATTCGCCAACACACTGTCGGCCCGCAGTGACGGCTACATACCGTTCCCGTGACACGCGAACGCTAACGCTTCGTCCTGAGGAGCCCATCGCGAGGTCACGCTCGCAGCCTGCTCTGCTGCCACGATCGTGCTGCACCTAATACCTGCTGCGCAGCCTGCTGCGATGCCAGTTCTGGATCCATTTCCGCAGCTCAATCGCAGCGATCCTCGAACTTGCGGGCGATCGAAGATGGAGGACCAAGCTCGTAGCAATTCTCTAGTTTCTCGACGGTGTATTTTTTGCAGACCGATCATCGAGGATAGCTGCAGAAATGGCCGCAGGAATGACTGCGGAAGTGGCTGCGGCTAGCGCTACGAAGGCAGCTCCGCAGCCGGCATCGCATAGAGCATCGGCTGCGGCATGCGTGATGCGTGATGGCGTTCGCGTTCGGCGTATCGATCGCGGCGATTCAGCTCGTCTCTACTTGAGCAGCACATCGAGCGCCGGTCGCGCCTGCTGGCAGCCACGCATGATTCATGCGTGCCGTTCGCCGAAGGTTTCGTAGCGTCAAAGCGTCACGCAAATGCCGCGCATCACAACGGATCTTTTACGGCGCTGACTGGATGCGGCGCCGATACTTGCCGGTGATGTCAACCACCACAGGGCGGTGACTTCTTCGGCCAGCGAGGGTCTGAAGATGGAGATGGAGATGGAAGACGCTCCCCATTGCGCCGGCTGCGCGGTGTAGCGCTCGTGTGCATCGCGCCACAGCAGCGCTACAGCGGAGGGACCTAGACAGCCGGTGTGCTCGTGCGGCGCAGGAGGCCCAGCGTGATGTGGCTGCGGGCGTTGTTGCCGTAGGCGAGGCGTTCGAGAGGCTCCCAGCCCGATCGGGATAGGCAGTCTTCCAGCTTGTCGGCGTCGTAGCGTTTGACACGGAACACGGCGAAGCGACGGCGAGCGGGGCTGCCTTCGGTGGTCACGTTCGTCACGTAGGTCAGCTCGTAGCTACCGCGCACCGAGCAGTCTGTATTGAGATCCATCACAAACTCGACATCGCGCAGCCCCCGGACGTATCGCTGCAGCGGCCCTACCAACCACGCACGGTGACCGGGCTGCATGCCTGACACATACAAGGGATCGATCTGCCGAATCCGATCGGGCTGCTCGGCAGGCGCGTACGCGTTCGTGAAATCCGTCACGAAGAAGTCCCCGGCAGCGGTCGAGCTGAGCGTGTCGCGGAAGAAGCGCACCTCGTTATCCAGGTTGGCCAGCGTGCAGCCGAGCATGGTGAACACGCGGGTGCGCGTGCGAACATCGCGCGCCGAAAAGAGGGGGTACTTCGCCAGATCGTGGAAGTTGCCATGCAGCGCAACAATGCTCTTTACCGTCGATCCGAGTGCCTCACGAGCGTTGGTATGTCCCACGGTCAGCAGCGAGTGGCTGACATCGAGCAGGAACAGACGGACGTCCTTGATGCCCCGCGAGCGGCCATGCTGAAGCAGGCTCTCGACGAGCTTGATTTCTCGCTTGGCATCGCCGCAGCCCAAGGCGATGACATCAAGGCCGCTGTTCTCCGCTTCGCTCGCAACCCGCTGCGCCACCTGATCGAGTGCGGACACCTTGCTAAACGCATCCAGGTAGGTCGGAGAGCTTGCGAGATCGAGCCAGTCCTTGGCCGACTGGTAGTCGAGATAGGCGGTCGTCTGTTCCAGCGATCCCCCGGCGCTGTTGAGCTGCTCGACCATCTCGCTGATCATCTGCGATGGGTTGTAGTGCGGCGCAAGCCACGACGTTGGCACCACGCCATCGTTGGCCGAGTTGAGTGCGATGTCTTCGAGCCGCAGCCCTAAGGGGCGCAGCCAGAAGGCGCAGCAACACCTCACGGCTGGGTCGGCGCTGGCCGCTCTCAATCGCGCGAATCATCCCTTCGCTGATGTCTACGAGCTCGGCAAGCTGCTTCTGCCCCAGGTTGGCGAGCACGCGCTTGCGCTTGATGCGCCGCCCGAACTGCGACCAGTCGATCTGTACACTGCCGTCGAGCCATAGCTCGTCCGGGTCGTCGCTCAAGCAAACCAACGCCTTCTGCAAGAACAACAGACACTCATGCAGTGAAACATCGCGCGCATGGACAGGGGCCAGCTTCTGAGCATGCTGCACGCTCTCTGCGATGTGCTTGCGCAGGGCCCGCAGCGTGGACGACTCTTCCACATTTGAGCCCGACGAGACAGACGACGAGACAGGTTCCACAGTCACCTCCGATCCGCGACTCGCGCCTTAGCACACCGAACACGTCGTCAACAAGCGTGGTGCTACTGTTGTGTCCGCTGTCGCGATTGTTCTTGCGCCGCTACAGCCGCGAGTCCCACAGGCTGCTTTGGGTAACGACAGGCAATGCGGTGCGCTTGCTGCGCGCACATCGCCAGTCCTTGCCTCGGAGCATCCCATGGCATCGATTCCCCCAACGAACAACGGCGCAGCATCCTGTCTGGCGCGCTGGCTCAGGCATCCACTGCGAATCGACGCAGCACGGCGGCCAGCCACGCCGGCGGGTGTCTCCTATTTGCTGGCCCTGATCTTTTTGGAGCGTATCGCCGGCTGTGCCTTCAGTGCATCGTTGGTTCTGTATGTGGCGGGCTGTCCTGACTACTCGCAAGCCGAGGCGCTGCAGCTAGGAGCCACCGTCTCTGCCCTGGGATACGCGGGTACGATCCTCGCAGGCTGGCTCGCCGACCGCTGGCTCGGTCTCCTGCGGTCACTGCGCTGGGGCTGTGTCGCGCTGTTGGGCGGCTATGGGTTGCTCTCTCTGCACAGCCCCCCTTCTATGACCGCGGCGCTTGCGCTGATCGCGCTTGGCAATGCGCTGTTTCGTCCCACGCTTTCCGCGCTGCTATGTCTCTTGTATCCACCTCAAGACGCGCGGCTCCCCACTGCCCAGACTGTGCTTTATGTCGTCGCCAATCTGGGCGGCCTACTTGGTGCGCTTGGGGCCGGAGTGCTGTTGCACCTCGTGGGCCGCGACTCGCCGTTTCGCTTGGCCACCTGTGCTATGGGCCTTGGCTGTCTGATCCTGCAGCGTGGCTCTAGAGCCCTTCAGACTCGGCCTTCAATCAAAAGTGCAGGTGCCCAACCGTCCGTGTCTCTTGCATCGTGCCACCGGTTCCAGCTTTGGCTGCACGACGCCGTGATATTCCTCGCCATCCTTCTGGCCACCGCGCTACTCAGCCTGTGTTTCGGGCAGGTCGAGGGGGCGCTGCTTCTGGAGTTCTCGCGAAGCATCGCTCCGCTCAAATCGCACAGTCACATGGAGGCGCTCACAACATGGCCTGTGGCGGTGCCCGCTGCCCTCGTCGTGATGCTCGGCCCTGGGCTCATGCGCGTTCTGCGGCGGCTGCGCTCAGATGCGCTGCTGCTCCAACTCATCGCGCTGGGCTTGCTGGCCCTGGCAGCGGGATTTGCGGCCTTGCTGTCTGGCCATGCACACCGGAGCAGCATTGCCGCAGAGATCATCAGCCTCGCCAGTTGTCTGTTGCTCCTAACTCTCGGCGAGGTCTTGATCGCACCTCTGTGCTTGTCACTTCTAGCGCGGCTGGCTCCGCCTCAACACCTCACACTCTGCATGGGCGCGTGGTATCTCGCACTCGCCATTGGTGCATGGCTGGCCGGGCAGGTAGGCGCGCTCTGGCTGCGCTGGCCACGACTGCATGTGCTCCTGCTCCTCGCGCTCTTGCCGCTCGGCGGGGCGCTCCTCTTTGCGTGGTTGCTGCGCAGCGAACGCAGGCGGCGATAGCGCATCTCAACATGAGATCGGAAGAGCACACGTCTGAACTCCAGTCACGCCAATGTATCTCGT
>CALFYE010000360.1 GCA_937952145.1 uncultured Myxococcales bacterium | reverse complement strand
TCTGCACCCACCAGGGTAGGGGCTCAGCGTCCTGAGTGCCGGCCTTGAACGGGGCAGCCAGGAGCGCCACCAGCGTGACCCTTGGCAGTGCAGCCGCCCCTCCCCAGCCTGCCCTCTCCACAAACCTACTCGCGCTCGCCGTCCTCGATCCGTACTTCATGCGGCCCTGCTTCGACGAGCACGCCGGCGGCCAAGGCCAGCACCATCGGAAACTTGGTGCCATCGGTCCCCATGTACTCGACGCCATACGGACCGCTGATAGGCACCACGGGCGGCTCAAAGGGTCGCAGCAGGAAGTAAGGGCGGTGCACCAGCTTGCCATCGTGCCGAATGAACGGTCGGTCGCTAGGCGGATAGAACCACAGCTCGGCGCGCCTGCCCTCGATGCGGAACTGCTCCCCCAGTCGATACCCCACCGCTCCAGTCGGCGCGTGCTGGACCAGCAGCTGTGCAAGCTGCTTCATGGCACTCGCTTTCCCTCTATCCGGCGGTGGATCCCCTGTAGGTGCCACGGTCATAGTACCGCCTATCGATGGGCTGCGGGCCTGCCGAGCGCGCTGGCGGTGCGAGGCCAGCTTACAGCGGTGGGAGCAGAAGCGTGCATCGGCACGCTTGCGCTTGGCGATGCGGTGGCGGCAGTAGTCACAGAACCGCTCCTCAAAGATCATCGCAAGTGAATCATAGCATCGGCCGCAGAGCCGGAGCAGGCCCCGCGGGCGCGCAGGTCCTCGTGCCGAGCTCTCCGTGAAATGGGTTGATTCGGTGGAACCCGTCGGGAATGAGCCGGCTGCAAGCCCAATGTGAGCCGGCTACGAGCCGGCTGCATAGACAGTCCTGTAAGCCCGCTGTGAGCCGGCTACGAGCCGCATAAGAGATACGTCTTAGGACCCGCTACGAGCCGGCTACGAGCCGTCTTGAACCCGATCAGAGCGGTGAGCCAAAATCGCAGCGACCGCAGTGTTCGAATCGCCCAGATGTCGATGGATGTATGACGATCACCGATACGCGTCGACTGCTAAGCCTGCGCAAGGGCCGGAGCCGCTGGTGCCCCAATACGCGATATGCACCGATGGTCCCGTGACGCGGGATGCGTGACGGTCCGTCCCGTGACGCGGGATGCGTGACGGTCCGTCCCATGACGCGGGATGCGTGACGGTCGTTCGATAGCCAGTCGTACCGGCTCACCTTGGAGCAACGCACCCGTTTCGCGTTCGCGATCTGTGACCGCACTCGTTCGCACAAAACGCTCCCTGCGGCGTGCTGCGTAACGCGATGAACTGCGGCTTCCGTCGCTAGCGGCAGGGGCGGCCGGCCGTTCGCGCACTGCGAATCGCGAACGGATGCCGTACGCGAAGCGACCGAAAGCTCCTTCACGGCTGCCAAGCGCGGCAGGGCTCAGCCCTGGGGCCGTCATCCTCTCTCTCCCATCGAACGTGAGGGGAGCCCACTCACCGTGGCAGCTTCCTCTGCAAGATTCGCAGGCTGGCGCTGAGGTCCACATACCGATCCGTGGCTCGGTCCCGCAACTCCCGTTCGCTTTGCTCATCGAACTGCGCGCCGTGCCGCACCCAGAACACCGGCGTCGTGCGCTCCGGCGGCGGGCGGCGGATGTAGTTCCAGCGCTCCGCCATGGCCTCCTCCAGCGCTTGCTCGCTGAGGGGGACGCCTTCGCGCAGGCGGCGCGCCGTGATGGGTCGCCCTACGATGTCCTGCAGCTCGGCGAGCTGATGGGACACGCTCAGCAGGTCTTGCTGGATGCCGACCAGGCGGTCCGGCTTGGCCGGCTCGGGCCAGGCCGGGGGAGGCGGCTCGTCTTGCGGCTCCTCTGCGGGCGGAGAGTCCCGCTCGATGTGTGATGGAGTCGCACGGTTCGTACCCATCGATTGCTGCCCGGGCGCTGGTCGTGCACGCGTACTGGGAGCCGGCGCCCCGGGATCGGGCGGACGATCCAGCGGCGCTGGCAGTTCGCGTGTACGGAGGTGTGGTTCCTCGGGATCGGCCAGACGATGCAGAGGCGCTGTCGCCATCAAGGCACCAGGCGATGCTCCCGTGTTCATCCATACGCTGTGTGGCGCAGCCGGCGCTCGCAGAACAGCCAGGAGCGCTGCGGGCATCGTTCCCAGGATGCGCTCCGCGGCGCTCCCGGCGACACACAGCGCGAGCTGCGCAACCAGCTCTGGATTTGCCGTGGTCCACTCGGGCATGCCCTCCGGGAACGGCGCGGGGTTCTGCAGGCTCTGCCTCCGCAGGTCCAGGGCCGCTGTGGTCGCCCACTCGCTCAAGTCCACCTGCCGCTCTGAGCCCAGCAGAACCCGCACAAACTGGCGCGCGAACCAGCGCGCCGACCACGAGATCACCACTCCGAAGTGCTGCATGTGCGCATGAAGGGCCGCGGACTCGGCCTGCGATTCGAGGAGCTTGCGCAGCATCTGGATTGCCTGTGCGCTGGCCGCGTCGTACGTGGGATCGGCGGCGTCTGGCTCGGCGCGTTCGCGATGAAGGGAGCACTCGGCTTGGAGCTGATCTCGCTCCGCCTTCATCGCCGCAAGCCTCTGGCTGGCCGCGGCACTCTCCTCCGCGGCGTGCGCTTGGAGGCTGCGAAGCTGCCTCTGCGTCTCTTCATGCTCCCGAGCGTGCACCTTTTCCTGGTTCTGAGCCGACTGTCGCTGCTGCTCAGACTCAGCCAGCCGCTGTTCCAGCCCGGTGAGCCGGGTTGTCTGCTCGGTCATCTTGTCTGCCTGAAGAGTCGCTCGTGCCTCGGCAGCGGTCTGCTTTTCTTGAAGCTCGGTGACGGCACGCTCTCGGGCGGTGGCCAGGGCCTCCAGCTGGCTGGCGCGGTGTTTCTCTTGTTCCAAGTTACGCTGCAGATCCTCCAGCTGCTTGGATTGGGAGTCGGTCTGCTCCGCCGCTTTCGCCAGCTGCTCCTTTGCTGACTTCAGCTCGGTCTGGAGCGCCTGGAGCGCTTCGCCGCGCCGGTTCAAGGCGTCGGTGTCCGCCTGCTTCTGGCGGCTCAGCGTCTCGAGTTTGGTCGTCAGCTTGTCGCGCTGGTCCGCGCTCTCCAGCTGGGAGCGCGTATGCTCTGCGGTCAGCTTGCGGATGCGGTCCTGAGCAGCGAGCAGCGCCGCTTGGGTCTCCTCCTCCGTGCGATACGGAGCGGCGGTGGCTTCATTCAGCGCTCGCTCCAGCTCTGCTGCTTGCCGCTGCACAGCGGTCCGCTCGGCACGGAGCCCATCATCCCGCTGGCCGAAGTGCTTGGCCAGGATGTCCAGCACCTCGCCCGGGATGGCGCCATAGCGGCCCGGCCGCAGAGCCGCGTCCGGTGCTTCGGGCCAGGTCGAGCCAGCCGGCTGTTTTGCGCCCTTACGGGCACGATATGCGACCGAGCGGCAGCTCATCCGACAGTACCGCCGATCGACGCGGCGGCCAGCCGGGATCGGATCGCCACAGATCACGCAGGCGTGTGCGCGCAACATCGAGCCCCCCGAGTCGATCAACACCCTCGAGTTTAGCACCTCAGAAGCATGCCGATCCGTGGCGAGCGAGCGCGCCCCAGATTTCGAGGGGAAACGAAGGCATCCGCGATCCATGGTGATCCGTGGTGAGCTGTGCCGGCGAAAGGGGGCGCGGCGCCGACCTCGTCGTTGCCGGCCCTCCCTTCATCGAGGCACGAGCCGACGTTCAGCCGGGTGGCCATGCCCTGATCAGCAAGCTGTAACAGGGGAGCCGGCGTCCATTCCCGCGCATGACCTACAGTTGGCCGGTCAGAGTCAGCTGCACGGAGGGTTCGGCGAAAGCTCCAGTGAAGGAGACGGCTGGGACCAAGTCATACAGCCGCCGCTTTTGCAGGCGACTCGACTGCAAAAGGCTCGCTACGTCGATACCCACCAGAAACAGCGCCTGGAGGCTGACCGAGAGCCCGCCTGCCAGCCAGCGCTCCGGATGCTCGACTCCCAGCTGCGAGGCCAGCACCGCGGTCAGGCCGCTGCTCAGGTAGGCTACGTCCAGGCCCAGGTTGAGCGCATAGGCCACGGCCTCGCTCCGTTCGGCGGCCAGCCAGTGGGCGCGGGCTTGCTGCAGCCGCGCCGCGTTGCCGTGCCCGGGGCGCTGGCCGTCCCACGCGCGGGCATCCCGCGCGATGCCCCGCAGAGACGCTAGGGCGATCAGGGCATCAATGGCCCCGAAGACCCCCGCGCAGCCGCCCGCTATCCGATACGCTTGATCATTGGCGTCGGGGATCATCATCGCTCCCCCACCGACCAGGCTGACCACGCCCGCGCCCAGCACGGCGTGCATGAGACGCTTCTTGTCGGCGGCGGCCTTTGCATGGAGCTGCTCCAGCGCCGCGAGTTCATCGCGCAGCGCCAGGGTCGGCGCCGCCGGGGTGGCCGGCAGCGATGCCTCTGCTCCTTGCCCCTGAGCGAGCGCTTCGATGGGGGCCGGGTCCTCGATGGTCGCGCCCTGCGCATAGCTGCGCGTGTGGACCGCCCGCACTTGGTCGCCCTCGACGATGCGGACGGTGTCATCCGCACGGGCCGAACCAGGGAACCGGACCCTCTCTGTAAAGAAGCGGACCGCCATCAGCGCGCTGTCTCTTTTTGGGCGATACAGCCTGAGTGGTGGGCAAAGTTGGGGTTGAATGTCGCAGGGCAGCCCCTACAGAACCTGTTCTGGTTTATGCTATGGTTGACATTGAGCGTCCTTCTTCCCGCGAAACGAAGACCGGTCTTGAAAATCGAGTCCGGACTCGTCCGGTCTTAAAAAAGCCCGTCAGCGTCCTAGGACGCGGGATCGCGTCCGGGCTTGCGCCGAACAAACCAAGCTGCTTGCGCCCTTGCAAGACCGGACGCGAAAAACGGAGTCCGGACTCGTCCGGTCTTAAAAAAGCCCGTCAGCGTCCTAGGACGCGGGGGCAAGCCCGGGCTTGGGGAAAATCGTGGAAGGGAGTCCTTCCAATACTAGGCAACTGGCCTCGACAATCGAGGCCCAGGAATCAGTCGCATGATGGGTGCTTGCACACCTGTCGTGTGATCAGCACCGCGCTCCTACAATCGCTTCCCGCTGAGTACATGGAGCAGCAGCGCGGAAGCCTCTCCACGATGCACGGGAGGGATCTTCGTCCCGCAGCATAGTCGGCAGGGCGCGTAACAAGCGAACACTGTTGACCTTGGATTTTCCCACGTCCCCAGCTGGGTCGCCAAGGGAGGTCACCCTCCCAAGGCTCCCACGGATCCGGACGTGCCCGACT
>CALFYE010000359.1 GCA_937952145.1 uncultured Myxococcales bacterium | reverse complement strand
GATGCCAGCGATGGTGCCGCCGGCGGACTTGGTCGTCTTGGACTTTCCGCCGGGCTTCGACATCTGTAGCATTGCGCGGCCACACTTGTGGCTCGTTCCGATCGATGGGCGCGAGGCGATCGATGGCCTGATGACTGCGATACGAACGATGCAGGTAGGGCCGGGTGGGCTCGGTATCTACGCGGTTCTCAATATGCTCGACGGAGCTGGGCGTGTGCCAGTCAGTGCGGCCCGTGATGCGCTGGGGATGATGCCAAAGCTGAAGATGTGGCCGGACCCGATCCCTGACACGGCGGTGATTCAGCGCTCGGCGGAATACCGTCGTCCGACGTGGCTGATTCCGAATGGCAAGAACACAGCGGGGGACACCGCGATGCGTAAGTTCTGTGCTGGTGTGCTGAGCCTCGTCGGTCTCGGGGCCAAAGGACGGTAGGCATGCAGAAAGCGGGCAAAAAGCTGACCTATCGACCAACGCCGAACATGGCGGGACTGTTTGACGAGCCGATTCCACAAGCTCCGGCCCCGGACGCGACTGCACCTGGGATTTCCAATCTCGGAACCGCGTCTGTCCCGTCTCCGCTACCGACGAACGAACTGCCAGCGAAGCAGGGTGCTTCGGATGTCCCAGCGCGTCGCCCAGCCATGCCCGCGCCGGGACCAGAAAGTGTCATCGTACCCCAGATTGACCGGCCTGCGACAGTGTCCGTCGAGCCGCGTGTGCGAGTGCCTGCGCCCACGCAGAGCAGTCCGAGCAAGCCGCCACCCGCTCAGCCAAGAAGCCCAGCGGTCCCACTCTCTGTCAGTGCTCCCGAGTTTGCCAAGCAAGCGAAGGCGATCCGACCGACTCCCACCACTGCGCAGTCTGTCGAGATTCCCGAGTACGCAGCGCCGGTTCCCCAGCGGGCAGCGCCAGCCCCTCGCAAAAGCCGTGCGCCCAAGCCCGCGCCAGCCACGGCTACTGTTCGGCCCAAGTCAGTTGTCAGCATGGACGAGCGCATCCGTCGGACGCTCCGTATCCCGAAACACTTCGACAAGATGCTGCGCGACATCGCCAAGCAGCTCGGCGTGAACCTCAACAGCGCCATCCTGTCCGTCATCGAAGCAGAGTGGCATCGTCGAGTGGCGGCGAAAGGGCGGGGGTAGGAATCGAACGACTCGCATCTTTCGGGAAAGCGACCCCATGGAGTTGCTACATCGACGCTGAAAACAAGAGCACATCGTCATGCAGACACCATGGTGGTGTCTCTTCAGCACATCCAGCGACGGAATCTACTTTCAACTTGACCAGCCGGTAGGCAAAGGTATGGTGCCGCCATTGGCAGCCCATGCCTGCCTGCGCTCCCACGTCGCGAAGCCGCTGTCGGCAAGCATTCGAGTCGATCTAGCCTGACGATTTCCTGAAGCCGTTAGGTGGGTTCTTGTGGGAGAGGGCCGTCACTCACGGCTAAATATGGAGATTGGTCATGGGTAGAATCATCAGCCAGGGGTTCGTCGATAGTCTCAAGCGGAGAGCCAAGCGTCTGGAGCGTGAGCGCCGGGAACTTACACGTAGCCAGGCACTTGATCTTGTCGCTCAGCAGGAAGGCTATAAGAATTGGTCCCTGCTGGCGCGAGATGTGGAACAGAGCGCAGGCCCGAAACGAATCAGTGAACGGTATCCGTATACGCTGCATCTATGCGGTATCGCGCTCGATACCAAGACGGAGCTGACCACGCGGCTACGCTCAAAGCATCCTGCGACCCACTATGGGAAGCAGAAGGGGGTCTACTGGGAACTCCAAGCTAGGCGTAGTCAGTCCAAGCACGAAGCAACGTTGGTGATGATGGACCGTGGCGAACGGAATTTGCGGAACCGATTGGCCATTGCGCAACGGATGGTGTCCTTTATGGATGCGACCGACCTTCGAGCGTCCCGAGCCGATATGGCGGTCTATGGTGCCTCTTCTGCTCCTGGGTCTTTCGACCATGCCCTTCTCTGGAAAGACGCAGCAGGTCGATACATCGTGACGGCAGAGCCCAATATGCGTTGGGGGCTCCCCGATGAGCTTCGGAGCCTGTGCGATAGTAACGAGTGGCAGTATGAGCTACTGCCCAAAGGCTACGGGATTGAGTATCCCTGCGATACCTCATGCCCCCCCGAATGCGTAAGCCACACTCGGATGTTCGTCATCACCCCGAAGCGTCGAGGTGGCGATTTGCAGGCGACGGTGCGGGCGATTCTCTCGATGCCTCGTGTGATGCCGGAGTTTGTCACTCGAACAGCGGAAAACCACGCCGTCTAACCCGTCATTATCGCCTGGGCTGCTCTGCCCGCGTTCCTGGATCGTTTCATCCGGCATCCTGGCCGGACCAATCCGCTTCTTAGTCCGATCGCCGATTCATCCTGAAGCACAAGGCTTGGTACTCAGAAATGTGCTGAGCAGCACTATATTTCTCTACGATGTGTCATGAGTTTTGAGGCTGTAATTGACAGACCACCGACGGAAAATAAGAAAATGTGTTGACAGAAGTTTTAATGATTGATAGTGATTGTCTCCGTTCATGGGGAAAATCGTTACAGCGACGGAGACATGGCTATGACAAACTACAGACAGTCTAAAAGTAGGACTCAAACACAGAGGAGCGCAGACGGGGGCGTCATGGAAAAGCAGAAGCGGGCGTTTGGATACGTTCGAGTGTCTACCGACATGCAAGCTCAGTTCGGCCTATCACTTGAGGCACAGCAGGCGCAGATCGCTGGGTACGCTCAGGTGTATGGCTACACGATGGCTGGCTTCTATGTCGATCACGACTCTGCAAAGAACACGACTGGTCGGCCTGAGTATCAAAAAATGATGGCTGAGGTGGATAAGGGAAAAGCCGAATTCATTATCTCGACAGCCCTGGATCGGTTTAGCCGCTCGCAGCGCGATTTTTTGGCTTTTCAAGATGATTACGTGAAGACCGATCGCGTTCATCTCGTGCTCATCAACCAAGGGATCAACACGGAACTGCCTGCATCGCGACAGTTTCTGCCGCTCATCGTGGCGTTCGCGCAACTCGAGCGTGAGCGAACATCCGAGCGTGTGAAGGGAATCATCTCCTACATCCGAGCGGCGGGCGGGCACTTCGGGAAGGTTCCGTTCGGTTACACTACCGTCACCGAGGGACGGCTGAAAAAGCTGGTCAAACATCCCGAGAACTACGCTTGGCTGCAAAAAATGGCTGAATGGTATCGCGCTGGAGTTTCGTTTCCAGATATCGCACAGCGATTGAATGAACAGGGCATCAAGCCAAGCCAGAGCGCCAAATGGACCAAGACAAGCGTGTATGACTTGCTGGACAAAGAGGGCATTCACGTCCGGCGCTCGGAGCGTGGCGATAAGGTCTACGACAGAGAGCGCGCCTATGAATTGGCATATGCGCTCAAGCTGGACGGAAGGACATTTTCTTTTATTGCTGACAGGCTCAACAAAGCAGGCTTGCGACCTGGCAAGGCTTCCGAATATCACTGCTGGTCCGTGCAAGAGCTATTACGTAGTGCGGTTTATCACGATCGATCCACTCCTGCGGGTTGTGCGAAATACTGGAAAGCACAAGGGCTGAGCTTGCGGGATATCGCGCTCAAGCTGATGGAAAACGGGCATACGCCGAAGCGCGGTGGGCAGTGGTTCGCGCAGCAGGTCAAGCAACTTCTGGTCAGCTAGCGAGCCGATCGCTTCGACCTTTGACCACCCATTGAACGCCAGCGATTTGGCGACTGTCCGACGAGTAGTGGTCTGCCCGGCTGCTCTGTGTGGCACGGTAGACTTCGCTATCAGCGACGAGAAACGCTTTGCGGCTCGTCGGATGTGTGCTAGCTCTCGGGCAGTGTAGGAGGATGTCGTGGAACAGTTTGAGAGCATCCCGGTTCGTGCCGCATTTTCGAGGACGATGCAGGTTCTGGAGCGGCTCAGCAAGCAAGGAACCTTGCAGCAGCAGGCATCCTTACGGCGTGCGCTGGAAACACTGCGCAGGTCGTTGCCCGCAGCCGAAGAGTACGACTCGGACGGGCTCCTCGATGATGCCGGGAGCCCGCTTCAGCTTGCGGCTGGTATCGTCGAGCCGATCAGCACGGACAAGGTCGCGCTCAAAGAATGGGGCGCTGATCTCGCGCGACGCCGACGTGCGGCAGGCTTGTCACGCACGGCCCTGGCAGAGCGTGCCGGTATCTCCGATAGCACGCTACGCAACGTCGAGACGGGCCGACGGGCACCGACGCGCACGACCATCATGCACCTTCAGTCGGTACCCGAGCTGCGAATTGATCCCAGCCCGATCGGCCCGCAGATTATTAGTCGTCGTCGGCACGCCCAGGATCTTTTGCCCAACTGCTGGCTCGCCCCCGAGTACGACGC
>CALFYE010000358.1 GCA_937952145.1 uncultured Myxococcales bacterium | reverse complement strand
AGCCTGCTGAAGCCTTGCTGAGCAAATACTTCAACAAGCTCCTAGCGGATCGTGCGCTCGCGGTAGGCGCGCACCAATCGCCCGAGATCTTCGATCTCGCGCTCAAGCTCGCTTCCCCGCTCGGTGTCGCCAACCCGGCGCACTGGATGGTTCTCGCGCAGGGTCTCGACCTCGGGGACGATGTCTTCGCCGTCCTCGACGGCGGCCTGCACCGAGCGGAAATGATGGTGGCGGGCAAGCGAGGTGCGCGCCCCGTGAATCACCAGGGTGTAGCCCTGGTCGCCGTAGGCCTCGGAGAACGCCCCGTCGATCGTCACGGCCATGCCCGAGCGCTTCATCGGCGATTCGCCCTTCTCAAGCTTCACCGGGACGTGCCCGTTGACGATGAGTGCGCGCGCTGGCGACACGCCGAACTCTTCGGCCAGCCGCTGGCAGAACGGCCGCTCGTGGATCTGCGCGAAGTACGGGTCCTTGTGCTCCTCGTGCGTTTTCTTGTCGGCCACGAGGTAGGTCTCGAAGGTGGCCATCTTGTCCTTGCCGAAGAGCGGCGAGCCGGGCCCCGCCCACAGCCAGTAGAGCGTGTCGACGTCCTCTTGTCGTTGGCTGCGGAACGCGCGGTGGACCAGCGCATCAAGCGCCTCGAACGCCGCCCGGCCCGCCTTGCGCTCGTCGCCGATGGGGATCTCCAGGAATACGCCGTCCTCGGCGCAGGGAACGCAGCCGTGGAAGATCACGTGGTCGTCGCGGCAGAGGAACATCGAGCCGCGCTCCTCAAGAAACCGCATGTGCGCCCACAGCCGGGAGCTGCCGACGAAGGCGCGGCGCAGATGCTCAAGGCACTCGGCCTCCTCGGGATGCAGGCGGTAGGGATCGGCCGGATCTATCGAGGGGAACGCGCGGTCGAGCAGCGCGTGCACTGACCCATCGGGCAAGGTCACCGTCCCCCGCTCCCAATCGATGCGGTGGAGCAGGTTGCGATCCTCCATGCCCCACTCGGGGTGACGGCGGATGACGTCGGCCTCCAGCTTCCACTGCAGGACCGTAATCGCCTTCTGCATCCTCGCGAGCAGCGCCGCGTCGCGGAGATCTTTGCCCTTGGCCTGGAAGCGCTCGGCGGGGTCGTCTCCATAGAGCGTGCGCGCGAGCCGTTCGAGCGGCTCGACCGGGATGCCATAGCCCTCTTCGAGCTGTGCCAGGCGGGCGTAGCGCAGCGAGATGCGCACGACGGTGGCGATGAGCGCAGGCTGCCCGAGGCAGGCGCCCATCCATTCGGCGTCGTGGTTGCCCCAGGTGAACGAGACGTTGCGGTGTCGCTGCAGCACGTCGATGACGAGATCAATGCGCGGTCCACGATCGCCGAGATCGCCCGCGACCACGAGCTCGAACACGCTCAACGCGCGCACCACGCGCGCCGCCTCGCGCAAAAGTTCGAGCCCCCCATCGTCAGCCAGGAACGGCGTCAGCAGCCCGTCGAGGTACGCGCCGTCGCGTCCGAGCGGGCCGCTCATGACGAGCTCACGGAACAGCGCGCCGTGCTCGCCAGGGGTCACGCGCTCAAGATGGCGCAGCGAGTACCCGCGCGAAAGCACGCGGATCAGCTCGATCATCTGCACAAAGCGCGTGCGGAAGAGGGCGTCGCGGGCCTCGGCAGGCAGCTCGCGGGTGGCGTGCCGGAAGCTCTCACGGGGGTAGTAGACCAGCTCAAGGAGGGCGAGCTGGTCGGCCTCATCGAGGCGGTCACGGAACGTCTCGGCGAGGAGCGGACGGATGGTGCCCGACGCGTTGCGGAGGATGTGCTCAAGCTTTTTGTGCTCGCCGTGTACATCGCTCACCACGTGCACGGTTCCCATCGGCAGCGACAGCACCGCCTGCAGGTGGGCCTGCTCCGCCAGTGCCGCCTCGGGCGTCGGGAAGCGATAGCTCAGAGCACGAAGGAGTCTACGATCTCGCGACTCGACCATCGATCGAGCGTACACGAAAGCTCAGGCGACGATCACGACCTTCCCGGTGGCCTTCTGCTCAGCGATAGACGCGATGGCCGCGCTGGGAGCGGGATCGTGGCCGAGGCGAGCGGCCGCAGCGAGCCGCGCTTCAGCCCGCAGACCAGGGCACAGATACGAGAGGGGGAATCCCCAGTGCCGCCGCCAGTTCCAAGGTCTTGCGCGGGGTGGCGCAGCGGCCCTGCACGGCTTCAAGATCAAGGCGCCCGCGGCGCGCTAGCTGGAGCAGCGCCTTCCAGGGATGAGACTCGACGCGGGCCGAAAAGTCCGCGGCACCATGCTGCGCTTCCAGTCGGGCCGCTTCTTGCAGTAGGCCGGCGTGACAGCGCTGCGTGAGGTCGGTGAGGGAATCGAGCCAGACCTTGATCGCGACGATCGTGGAGCCGCCCTCGTCCGCGTAGCGTTCAAGCTCGCGTCGGGCCTTGGCCAGGCCCATATCCAGCCAAGGCTTGGCCAGAAGCACCGGCTCCTGCCACTTGCGCTTCTCGTTCTCCCAGTGATCGGCACGGGCGGGCACCGAATGGATCGCGAAGCCCGGCAGACACAGAGCCGTCAAGCGACCGCCATGACAAGCCCCGGTATCGAGCCCGTAGACAAGACCGCGCTCGACCAGCGGCTGTGCCCCGACAACGTGGTGGCCAAAAGCGACCGGCTTGGGTCCGGCGTAGACCTCGTGCCAGTAGCGCTCGCCGAGTGCGCTCTTGAGCTCTCGCTCGCCGGAGATGCTGCCGGACAGGATCTCTTCTCGCTGCTCAGAAAGCGCTACGCCGGGCATCAGGGCGGCGTGCACCACGATGCAGTCGGGGGTCTCGTAGTGGTAGGGCAGCCGCGACATCCAGTCGGTTGCGGCGGCGTATTCCGCCCCGAACTGCAGGCGCGTGATCTCCTGCGAATACGAGAAGATCTGTTTTACGTGCTTGCGCTCGTGGTTGCCCATCAGCACGACGGCGCGACCGCGGGCGCAGCGCTCCTGAAAGTAGCGCAGGACCGACGGCGAATCGGGGCCACGATCGACCAGATCGCCCACCGAGACCACGATGTCGGAATCGCTCACCCCGACCTGCGCCAGCAGATCGCAGAGCTCCTGATAGCAGCCGTGGATATCGCCGATAATGATGTGGCGTGGCGTGGACATCGCAGACTCCTTAGCGTGCTGAGCGCGCCGTGGGAATGGCGCTACGGCCCAAGCAGTAGGGCAGTAGGCGCGCGATATTGCGAGCATCGTCAATGCCGCGATGGGCGGTGCCTTCAAACCGTAACCCGACGCGACGCAGGGCCTGACCGCAGCCCAGCTTGTCGTTGTCACCAGAGCGGCGGCGGAAGGCGTCCTTCAGGTTGATGTGGGCGCTGCCTAGCGGCGCGCGGATGCCCAGTCGCCGCTCATCACGGCTGAACTGCTGCCGATCGTAATCGCCCCAGGAACAGAACGTGAACTGGCCCAGCGCCTCGCGTTCCGTCAAAAACTTCGCCAGCCCCCCCATCGCCGCGGCAAAGCCGGGCGCGGCATCGACGTCCGACTGTTTGATCGAGGTCAGGCGCGTACAGAACGGCGTCAGCCGCGGATGGCGGAAGGGCTTCACGAAGGTCTGAAACGGCGCGATCGGAGCGAGCGTCGCTCCATCGCAGAGGACCGCGCCGACCTCGATGATCTCGGTCTGCTCGCGGGGGATGCGGTGATCTTCGTCGCAGGTGGCCTCGACGTCGATGACCAGATAATAGCGTGGCGTTTCCATGGTCCTACTTCCTGTTGCGGATTCCGGGTTGCAGCATTTCTTGATCTGCCGATATTGGATATGACGCCAGAATGAGGAAACGTCCCGGACAGAATTCCGGACAGCCCGGGGAAACGTCCAGCCCCGACGGCACGCCGCCCGTTGGCTGGGGTTGGCGCGAGTATCTTTCGGCGCTGACCAAGATGCATGGCACGCTGGCCGCCGTCGCCTGGAAGCTCATCGAGCGCGGCGACGGTCCCGATGATGTGGCCTCGGTTGAACGAGCGCTGCGCCGGCTGCGCGAACGCGGCCAGCGCGACGGAGGCGTGTGGGGACAGCGCGTGTTACGCCGCTTTGGGATGCCGCGCGCCATCGAAGATCGGCTGCGCTGGATGGGGCTTTATCACAGTCCCTTCAACGACTTGCCGATGGCGCTCTGTGAAGATCAGCTGCGGCTGTGGGATCAGCCACCGGTCTCAGTGTCGCGGGCGCGCGTGTGGCTGGAGCTCGCTGCGGCCAGTGTGGCGCTACGCAAGCGAGCTTTCGATGAGGCGCGCGCCAAGCTGGAGGCGGCGGAAAAGACCCTGTCGCTTCCTTTTCGCGAGACCGAAAAGCCGGTCGATGCCTACATCGAGACGGCGCTGGTCCGCGCCTATCTCGAAAGCCGCACGGGCACCTCAGAGAGCGTGCTGGCCTCCCTCCAGCAAGCCGAGCGCACGTTGGATGCAGGTGGTGCAGCGTTGTCGGCAAGCGATCGCGCCTGCTTCCAAGCCCGCTGGGTGGATCAGCACGCGTTCTATCGAAACCGTCAGGGAGACCACACGGGAGCGCTCGAACTCTATCGCGCCTTGCCCGCCGCCGATGTGCATCCCTTTGCCAGCTATCGCCGCGAAGCCGGCCTCGCCTTCGGCTGTCTGCGCAGCGGCGATCTCCATGCCGCGCGACAGCATGCCCTTTCGGCCTGTGAGCACGCCGGCGATGGCGGCTACACCCGCTTGCGCGTGATGGCCCTGATCATGCTGGCACGCATCGAAGGCGAGCCAGGCGCCGGCCCGATCCTCGATCGCGCACAGGCCATCACGACCCGACTGGGCGATGAAGAGTTACAGCTACGCCTAACGCGGCTCCGAGTCCAAGCCTCCGGCCCGTAACGCTGGCTGTGCCGGACTGGTCGCGGTTGCGGCGCGATGGGGATGCGCGGGCCGGCGACCCAGGGCTTTCTCTGTCACTGGCGCAGAGGCTGCCTGTGGCGCAGCCCTTTGGGAATGCGCGGTTAGCGGGCGCTGGGGGTGTCGGTGGGGACTAGGAAGTCGCGGACGATGCCCTGGTGCTGCATGTTGACACCGCCGCTGTCGCCGGACAGCGCGGGGCTGATCTCGGAGATGGGGGAGTAGGCGCGGGTGTCGGCGACCAGGCCGTTGGGGAAGCTGCTGCCCCCAATCACCGTCGCGGTCTTATAGGTGTCGAGCGCCGGGTTGGCGAGGACCCAGTCGTAGGGCTTGGCGCGCGAGGCGTTGGTGCCGCTGTTGCCGTTGCGATCGGCGGGATAGCCGCCGGTGGTGACCACGGTGCCGCTCAGCACGCCGAGGGCGGGCTCGCTGCGGTTGTCGGTGTTGAAGTCGCCGCCGATGACCAGATAGTCGGTCGCTGGGATCTTGCTGGCGATGTAGCCCGCAAGCTCGCTGGCTTCGGCTTTGCGCTTGGACGAGCCCGACGTCAGCAGGTGCACGCTGATCGCCCATAGATCCACCGGACCGGGAATGTCGATGCGGGCCCAGGCGAAGTCGCGGTTGCTGACCGAGGAATCATCCCATTCCCCGGAATCGACGATCGGGTAGCGGCTGATGACGCCGTTGGGAATCTGTGCTCCGCCCTCGCGATAGTACGAAAAGGAACTGTCAAACGCGCTATCGACAAAGGAACGTATATCGGTTGCTGAGTTGTTCCCGTAGTTGAACTCCTGAATCATGACCACATCTGGCTTGATTCCTAAGAAGATCCGCTTACCCTCCCCAGGGTCGTAGCTCTGCTTGTTGCCGGTGCTGATGTTGGCTCCCATCAGGCGCAGGCGGGTGGTGGTGCCAAGCCAGAAATTGGACTCAGCAAGCTCGTGCTGGGACAGCTCCATATCAGGCGGCTGGCCACAGGCAGCGACGGTGAAGACCGCAAAGGCAGAGACAGCTTGTACAACCGAGCGACGGAGGGACGACATCATCATGATGGACTCCTATGACTGGTTGAGCGGGGATAGTCGGGGCATTCGCTTGTGGATGCAAGCAAATCCACCGTCCTTACGCAGACTTAACCCCCACATTCCTACTCCGCCAGGACAATTTCGGAGTACGTTCGTGCAGCAAGCTGTCAAAGGAGTGTTCCATGCGTCGCATACAGCCCCTGATTCTGACGTTTACGTGCACGTTCACTTTGGCCTGTCCAGGAGCCGAGAGCGGGGCTCCGGATCTGGCCCTGCCGCAAGACTTGGCGGTGGCCGATATGGCGGGCTGTCCGACGAATAAGCCACCCGCTGCAACGATCACGGTGCGCGACGACTACTACAGTCCGCAGGAGGTCACGATTCCGGTCTGTGGCAAGGTCCGCTGGCAGTTCATGGCCGGCGGTACGCACGGCGTTTTCCCCTGGGATATGGGCTTTCCAGAGAGCCCGGTGCAGGCGAGCGGGACCTATGAATTCGTATTTCCCAAGGCCGGTGTCTTTGACTACGGCTGCGCCATTCATGGGCGCAACATGCCGGGCAAGATTACGGTCCAGTAAGGAATCCGGAAGGGGGGACGGATGCTGGCGGGGAGGACGGGGGCGACCGGCGCGGCCTACCAGTCGAGCAAGAGCGACATCGATACCTCGGTCTGCGGTTCCGGAGAGCGGAAGGCGTCGTTTTCGCGGGCGAACTCGCGGAAGCCGGCCGAGGCATACAGGCGCAGCGCACCGAGGTTATGGGCCGCAACGGTGAGGTTGACCTTCTTGACGCCGGGGAGATCGCGACGCGCCTCGGGCTGCGGCTGCGGCACGAGGTCGAGGCGATGCTGGATGATCTGTAGCGGGTAGGTAGCCGTCGCGAGGGCTACTCGATCTCCGGCGGGCTTGGGGGGACGCCGGCGGCCTCCATGAAGAGCTCCTGGTAGTTGTCCAGGTGGCCGGGGCCGACGCGCTGGACGTAGAACGCCTCGGCCAGCTCGGGGGCCTTGGGGCCGCCCATCGTCGCGACGCCGCGGGACATGCCATCCAAGAAGCCGCGGGCGCCAGCGGCGAGCTGGGCGCGCTCGTCGGGGCTGAGGTTGGTCGGGTCGGCGCCGGGCACGAACCAGCCGGCGAGCATCTCGATCTGCGAGCTGTGGCAGAGAAGCGCGGCGACCTTCTTTTCAAAGGGCGCGCCGGTGATGTTGACCAGGCGGTTCGGGCGGTGGTCCGTCGGCATCATGTACCACACCTCGCGGGGCTGGTGCGGCTCGGCGGTGGTCAGGTGCTCGGGGTGCAGGAGCGGGAAGCAGGAGAACACGGCCGCCTCCGTCGCCATGCGGCCGGCCTCGATGTGGTCGGGGTGGACCTCGTAGCGGCGGAAGATCGGAAGAGCGTCGTGTAGGGAAAGAGTGTCTTCGCCTGTGTAGATC
>CALFYE010000357.1 GCA_937952145.1 uncultured Myxococcales bacterium | reverse complement strand
GTTCAGACGTGTGCTCTTCCGATCTCTGGACCACCATGTCGTGGGTGCCTACACGCCCGCGAATCCAGTCGTGCGTTGCGGCATCCGGCGCATCGATCGACAGCACCAGATAGTGCGGACCGGAAGTCAGCAGCTCATCATACAAAGACTCGGGGATGCAGGTGCCGTTGGTATTGACCGCGACCGACAAGGCATAGGATCTGGCACGCCGCGAAATCGCCATGACTTCGGCGGTCTTGAGGAAGGGCTCGCCGCCCGTTATCACCACGACACCACGTCCGGCCCAGCTTCCAAACTGATCAACCAGCGCGACCTTTTCTTCGGTGGAGAGCGTACCGGGCGGCTCTTCAGACATCCACATGTGGCACTGCCGACAGCGAAGATTGCAGGCCGTGGTCGTCTCGATAAACAGATAGTGCGGCGCGGACCGCAGGGCCGATGGTGGCGTCCAGCCTGCGGATGCGGTCATGACGCGCGGGCCTCTGCATGCTGGAAAAGACGTGCCTGCGCGATGGCGAGCACGTCCTCCGGCGTCATCGGCGTGGTGTCGATGAGCTCCTCGTTCGGGTAACGATTGGTCCGTGCTTCGTCGTTCAGCACGCGACTCGGTTCCCAATCACAGAAGCCGCTCTTTCGTTCACGCAGCCTCGCAGCAAGCAGCTCCGGCTGAAGCCACAGCGACAGCGTATGGTGGCGCAGCTCGGCTGCGCGGAGTCGCGACTGGACCCCTTGCAGTCGGCTGCGGCTGAAGGTGTCAATCAGGACGACCGGGCGAACATCGGCGCGAACGAACGAGAGCAGCGCATCTAGGGCGACCGAGAGCGCAATATCGTGATGTACACGACTGGTCCAGTCCACACGCGCCAGCATGCCGCGAATGTCATCGACTTCGATGACGCTGCCGTGATCGAGCTGCCGGCGCAGTCCACGCCCCAATGTGCTCTTGCCTACTCCTGGTGCTCCACGAAGGATCAGAACATCGAGGCCGTTCATAAGATCGTCCTCGTCTGTTCATAGACGCCGTGGACGTAGTGACAGCCTTCGCAATAGGGATGCTTCTTGTGCGTGTTCACCAACCTGCGAAACGCCTGCGCGATCGAGCCGTTCCAGCAGCGCTCGAAGCCATGCCTCCCCAGGTGGCCGTAAGTGTAGGGGTTAAACATGTTGCAGACCGTGACCTCACCGTTCCAGCGAATCACCACTTCGCGCAGGGGCCGGTCACAGCCGGCGGCGGACGAGGGCAGCACGCCGCTGCCATGCAGCCGCAGAGGACCAATGTGATCGGGCAGCGTCAGATGGACCCCTGTTCTGCCTGCTTCAGCGCGTGCATCATCAAGTGCCGATTCGATCCGAGCAGCAACCGCCGCAATCCAGCTTTCGTCTTGCAGCTTCACGACGTTAACCAGCACGTTGGGAATGCCGACATCCGCAGCAAGCTGGACCATCCCGGATAGCTCGTCGATGTTTCCACGCTGAAGGGTGAACAGGAGGTGCAGGTGGTCCCGCAGCTTCGCTGAGTCTGCAACTGCGAACAGCATGCGGAGCTTGGCGAGCTGGCTTTCAAAGCGCGCTGGGCGGCGCAGTTTCTCAAACAGTGATGGAGTCGCAGCATCCCAGGACACCAGTACGACAAAACGCGCAGCGACAAGGCGCGAGATCGTCTCGTCATCGCAGGTCAGGTTCGTGATGATTTCGCCGTGCATGCCTGCGCGGGAGACTCGCTCCAGACAATCGTGAAACCACGGAACCAGCGTCGCCTCGCCGAGTCCGTTGAGCCGTACCTCGCGTGCATGTGGAAACAGCTCGTCCGCAACTTGCTCGAACAAGTCTCGCGACATGAACCGCTCGGAGGCGACTCCGAACTCACCGACGCGACACATGGGACAGTCAAGGTTGCAGGTATTCGCAAGCTCAAGGATGATCCGCTCCGGCCATGGCACTCGCTCCGCAGAGCGGACCGGGCGCGTCATTTCGCTCATCCAGGCATCGCGCCGATCGCTTGGTAGGACATGTCCGTTGCGCTGCACGATCTCCAGCACGTTGGCCCCGCGCGTCTGATTGATGAGTGGTAGAGCCCGGTGCATCAGCGCCGCCCTCCGCGATGCCAACCGGTGTTGTAGGCAATTCGCTGCACAACGCGCAGCCCCAGGAAGGCCAAACGCGTGGCGAGCGGCAATCCTTCCATCCGGTAGATGCGGTGATGCCAGGTGAGGTCCTGCCAGATCGCCGACAGCGAGGCCGGTGGCGGATCGAGTCCCGGCGGTCCTTCAATGTGACTGCGACGAACATCCATCAAAGACATGCCGTACTCCCTGGGGGCGATGCCGCGCGCTCTGCTGCAATCAGTCGCGACAGACCTTCGCTGAGTGAAACGGTAGGCGTCCAGTGCAACGTCGCGGCGAGGAGCTGCAGATCTGGGCGTCGCCAGTTGGTATCGTCCGAAGCGCGAGCACGCGGCTCCCGTCCTGCCTGGACCCCGAGCAAGCGTTCGACAAGAGCAGCCAAGTCCCTAATCGCGATCGGCTCATCGCGACCCAGGTTTACTGCGGATGGCAGTACACCATCGGAAAGGAGCAGGCGGACGACCCCCTCCACGATGTCATCGATCCAGGTAAATGAGCGCACTTGCTCGCCGTTCCCCTCGATGGGCAGCGGTCGTCCCTGAATAGCAGCACGCAGGAAGTTCGGGATGACTCGCGCATAGGAACCCATGGTCGGGTCCATGCCTGGGCCATAGACGTTGAACAGCCGGACGCTGGCTGCATCGACGCCTGATCCACGCGCCGCATGCACCAGCTCTTCTCCAAGTCGCTTGGCTGCCCCGTAGACGCTGCGCCCAGACAAGAGCGGATGGGAGACGAGCTGATCCTCGCGGAGCGCCGTGCCGGGTTCGGCGTGGCCGTAGACTTCGCTCGTCGAGGCGTAGAGCATTCTGCACCCATCCCGCTGTGCCAGCTCCAGCAGTCGGGAGGTACCGAGTGTGTTCGGACGAATGACGGCCAGCGGGTCTTTGCAGAAGAGATGCGGTGCAGCGGGCGATGCCAGATGAACCACGGCATCGAATCGCGGCAGCCCGGCCAGGGACAGCGTGGAAACATCCTGCTCGATCGTCTGCCGCGTTTTCGGCGGTAGTACACAGCTCGTACTGTGGTCATCGACGACCAGTACCTCGATGCCTCGCCCCTCCAGCCCACAGCACAGGTGACGGCCGATGAAGCCGTCTCCACCTGCGACCAAGATGCGTTGGAAGCGCGGAGCCATCGCTCTACTTAGGGCAGTACCACAACGCAGATGGGGTGTGAAAGTAGCGAGCGCCAGAACGCTGCACGGCACCGTCTGCCGCGTACTTGCCGGTCATGCGAACACCGTGGTACACAGCCCAACATTCGCGCGCCTACGCCGCATACCCGTTGGCCCAAGCGCTCCTGGCTTTTCCTGCTGGCAGCGCTACTCTCGCTGTCCGCCCCCAACGCTTCCGCCGACGAGTCCCCAACGCTGCCGCACCGTTTCTGGCTCCCCGGCTTTGGCGGCCTCTGTGACGGCGGCCCGCTTACCTGCACACGCATCGATGAGTTCGCGTTCAACGCGCGGGCCGATGCGATGCTCTCGACGAGCACCGATCGGCGAGGCTTCGCATTAGTTGCACCCTACGGTTTTTCCTTCGCGCTCCTCGAACGGCTGGAGGGCGGCGTCTTTTCGCATACGGCCATCTGGAAGCAGCCGGTTCGCGGCGGTGATGAAGTCCGGTGGCATCAGGGTCCGCTGCGCTTCGCGGTGAAGGGGCTGCTGTGGCCGTGGCGCAGCGACCCGCATCAGCATCTTTCCGTCGTCGCGAGCTTCGATCAAGAGGCGCGACTGTGGCTCTTCGATGGACCGAACCAGCTCGGCTTGTTAACCGACTTGGCCGCGCTGCGGCTGTCTCTGAACAAGCCCCTCGGAATCGCAGAGCTGGGTTTGCAAGTCGGCGCACTGTTCGACTGGCAGGGCCGCTTTGGCACAGCAGAGCTGGGGGCACGAGTCGGTTTCCACCTGCCGTTCCTCCCCGAAGTGAAGGCGTTTGCCGAGGGAGCGGTGCGTGGCATGCCGCGCCTGACCTATGTCCAGTCTAGCAGCGTATTACCGGGCGCTCGCGATCCAGCCAACCCGATTTCGGTAGGTGGCGTGTTGTCGCTGGGCATTGTCGCGCGTCCGAAGAAGCAGATCGACTTTGCGATGGCGGTCAGCGTCGGGTTCGGGGACACCGCGCCGTTCATGCTGACGCTGCGCGGGCCGCTGGACTTCTCTATCGGCAAGGGCTACCCGTATCCGCAGAGCTTGGCCGCGGACATCTTGCGCGAGGCGGGGGCGTGGATCGTCGAGCAAATCCGCAAGCTGCCGGAGCCTGTGCGCGAGACGTGCGTGCTGTACGGACGCGACGGCCAGCCCATCGCGACGCTAGGTACGCTAACCAATGACGGCGAGCACTGCGAGTTTCAAGGCAAGCTCTACCGTGTCGGCGACAAGCTGTATCCGGACGCGCAGAACCGGCGTGTGTGCATGGATGCCGAAGGGACAAACTGCGTGGCGGCCAGCGCGGCGGGCACTCCTTCGCAGCCCCCTGCCGCCGGACTGCCGGGATCACTAGGACTGCCGCCCGGCAGCGTTGGGCCCGGTCAGCCGATTGTGCCACCGCCGAACGCCAAAGTCCCGGGCCAGGGTGTTGTCGATCCGGCCACGCTGGCGCATCTCGCGCGCAGTCAGGGGGCGCTCGGCATGGTACGAGGTCAGCTCGACGACCAGTGCATCCTGACCGAAGGCAACCAGCAGGTAGCGCCCGTCGGGCATCGGAGCGCCGACGGTAAGCACTGCGTCATCGACCGCGAGGTCAAGGACCATCGGACGGGAAAGATCGTCCGCACCGAACGACAAGAGATCCCCGTCGGCCAGCACGTCTACCGCGATCCCTCGACGGGCCGCGTTTGCACCAAGGAGAGCGGCAAGAGCAAGCGCGACTGTCCGGTCGCAATCGATCCCGACCACAACCGTCCGATGAGCACCGGCCAGCGCTCCGGCTATCACGGAGCCATCGGCCTGACGAAGAAGGCTGAGCAGTATGCCGATGCAGCCAAGCAGGGTGTCGCCAAGCTGAGCGACCCCGCCGAGCTGAGCACCACGGCCATCAGGGCCGGCGAGCGCGCCGCCAGCGCTGCCAAGAGTGCCGTCGAGACGCTGCGCGACCCGGCGAAAGCCAAGGATGCCGCCCGAGGTGCATGGCATGCCACCGTTGATACCGCAGACGGCGCACTACGCGCCGCGCAGCACTGGTGGAACAAGCCACCCGAAAAGAAGCTCGATGACTTGGCGGAAGCGGGCGGCGGCGGACTGATCGACGTTCCGGTGAATATGGCGACCGGCGCAGTGGTCGGCGGGGTGGTCCGTAGCGGCGAAGCCGTGCTGGAGGTGGCCGATGAGCTGCGCAAGGCTGAGCGGGCAGCAGTCAAAGGCAGGAAGGCCGCGCGGGTTCTCGAAGAAGCTGAGCATACGGCACCGGTACTGCCCAAGGGCGGGACCTACCTGCTTAAAGATCCAGAGACGGGTCAGATCGTGAGGACCGGGCGCACCAAGGATCACCAGCGACGAAAAGCCGAGCACCTGCGCCACCCAGAAACGGAAGGCCTTGAGTACCACGAACACTCGTATACCGATGACTACGCAGCCAAGCGCGGGCATGAGCAGCTGCTGCACGATGAGCATCAGCCTCCGCTGAACAAGATCCGTCCGATTGATCCCAATAACCCCCGGCGCGAGGAGTATCTTGATGCGGGCCGAAAGATGCAAAGCGAGCCGCGCTCGCCAACTAAAAAGGGCTCCGACTGAGATGATTTCCCGACGCGCAAACTGCAAAGAGGGAGACTGGATCGCTCTGCCGCTGGTACGGCGCGGCGGCTGGGCGCTGGGGCTGATCGCGCGCTATCGCGCGCCTTCCTGTCTTGGCTACTTCTTTGGGCCTCGTCACGAGAACCCTCCCACGATGGACGACACCCAGGGTCTGACCGCAGCAGATGCGATCCTCATCGGCCACACGGGTAACCTGGGGTTGCGGAAAGGCGAGTGGCATGTCATTGGCCACCATCCATTCTGGAGCCGCGCGAACTGGCCGATGCCCAAGTCGTGGATGTTGCAAGACGGGCAGCACTACCTGATGACCTACGACGACGATGATCCGGGCCGCATGATCGACAGACGCCCTGTCTCTGTGGGGGAGATTGCCGGTGCCATTCCATCCATCGTCAATGGCCACGTCGCGCTGGCCATCAAGTTGGACATGGCCATTGCAGGGAACGAAGATCGTACGGCGGCGTAGGCAGTTGCTGCGGTAGGAACTCGATCTGCGCATTGACCAGCAGATGACGCAGAAGGATAGGCCTTAAACGGTCATTGTGCGGCCAGGGCGTTGGTGTTTGCTCACAGCAGTCTTTGGTCAGGGAAACGTGGCGATTCGTCCTCTCGACAGCCTGCGAGGGCTCGTGATGATGGGCAGTCACCTGCCGATCCCCCCATGTTTGACGCTGCGGAATGGTTACAAGCAGGCTACCGGGCTTCGCGACGCGGAAGCACATGGCGCAAATCCTAGAGCTGCGCTGAACCCCATGCCTACGCTCAATGATGATGCCGAGCACTGAAAGCGCGTCGGATCGCAGCTCATTGCGCCCTAACGAGCATCGGTGAACCAGGGTGACGCTAGAGACCGCTAGACACGACGCGATCGACATCGGCAGTCTACACTTCGGCTTAGTGAAGCCGAACTGCTGGCTGAAGCGGGCGCACGGTCCAATGCGGCGGAGCTATCGAAGGCCGCTGCCGGGAAGGGCGAGTCTAGCCAGATCACGTCAGGGCACCGGACGCATCTATCAGGGACGAGAGAACGACGAACATCGCGAGCAGTAACCGCATCTGTTCCGCCCCAGCGCCGTTTTGGCCGAAATTGTCTCTGGCGCTGCGACTCCTCTTTGCGCTAACTCTCGCCGCTGAGCAGGCGCTGCCATGCAGCCTTGTTCAGCTCGCTTCCCTTGCTGTTGAGTTCCAGAGATGCGCACCGAGCCAGGTTCCTCAATAGGGCTGCGCGACGAGCCCGCGTCAGAGATCATCGCCCGCGAAGAGCTGCGGCTGGCCAGCTTGGAGCGCGAGATTGCTGAAGTTCGCTCGCGACTCCAGCTGCTCCGCAGCACGACGATGCCTGATCCCGCGCATTCGCCAGCGCCGCGGCCCGCGGTGTTCCTGCCCGTCATACGTGACGAATCGGTACAGCTATCGCCGTCACAAAAAGTAACGCTGTTTCGCAGTCTGTTCCGGGGTCGCGAGGATGTCTTTCCGCGCTTGTGGATCAACCGGAAGGGTCCCAAAGAGCGAAAGGGATACTCACCTGTCTGCAAAAATGAGTGGGCCCCCAGACTCTGCGAAAAGCCCAAGGTGAAGTGTGGGGAATGTCGGAACCAGGCCTTTCTGTGCGTGACGGATCAAGTGATCGATCATCACCTGCGCGGCCAGCATGTGATCGGTATCTATCCGCTGCTTCGGGACGACACCTGCTGGTTTCTCGCCGCTGACTTCGACAAGACAACCTGGGTGGAAGATGTCGGCGCCTTCGTGGAGACCTGCCACCAAGCGGGCATCCGGCCATCGGTTGAGCGCTCGCGGTCTGGAAACGGTGCGCACGTCTGGATCTTTTTTGAGGAGCCGATTTCTGCGAGCACCGCTCGGAAGATGGGCTGCTACTTCATCACGCAGACGATGGCGCGCCGCCACCAGCTCAGCATGGAGTCTTACGACCGATTCTTCCCCAACCAAGACAGCATGCCGCGCGGAGGCTTCGGCAACTTGATCGCACTGCCGCTTCAGCACGGACCCCGGCAGCACGGCAACACCGTCTTTCTGGATGACACGCTGGTTCCGTACGCGGACCAGTGGGACTACCTGAGCAGGGTTCTGCGAGAACAGCGACTGCCGCCGACGCTGGTTGAACAGATTGCAACAGAGGCCAGCCAGCGGGACCGCGTGATTGGGGTCAGGATGGCGCCGGTCGATGAGGACGACGACGCGCCCTGGACGCGCCCGCCATCAGGACACCGAAGCAAAGCGGAAATATCCGGGCCCCTGCCCGAAACAGTACGTTGCGTTCTGTCCCAGCGGTTGTACGTCGACAAGGCGGGACTCCCATCCCAGCTACTCAATCAGATCAAGCGACTGGCCGCCTTTCAGAATCCAGAGTTCTACAAGAAGCAGAGCATGCGGATGTCAACGGCGGGGACACCGCGCGTGATCACCTGTGCCGAGGATCTGCCACAGTTCGTCGCCATCCCGCGGGGCTGTCGCGACCTGCTTGTGACCTTGCTTGGCGAGCATGGCATTCGACCCGGTCTGGAAGATCAGCGTAGCGAAGGGGATGCAGTGCCGCTTCAATTCCACGGGCAGCTCTCGCCGACACAAGAACAGGCCGCAGCCGCACTCCTCGCAGATGACATGGGAATCTTCGTGGCTCCGCCGGGAACTGGAAAGACGGTGGTGGGTGCGTTCGTGATCGCGAAGCGGAGACGCAACACACTCATCCTGGTTCATCGCAAGCCGTTGCTGGAGCAGTGGGTTGCGCAGCTCTCGTTGTTTCTTGGCATCGCGGCAAAAGAGATCGGACAGATCGGCGGAGGAAAGCGAAAGCCGACCGGGCGTGTGGATGTCGCCATGATCCAGAGCCTCGTGCGGCAGGGCTCGGTCAGCGATTTAGTCGCCAAGTATGGCCACGTCGTGATCGACGAATGCCACCATCTGCCTGCGGTCTCCTTCGAGCAGGTGCTGGCACAATCGACCGCTCGATACATCACCGCGCTGACCGCGACCCCATATCGCCGCGATGGCCATCAACCGATCATCCATATGCAGTGCGGCCCCACTCGCTTCACGGTCAAGTCCAGGAACCAGGCCGCGCAGCAGCCATTTCGCCACCGACTCATCTGCCGTGAGACGAGCTTTGAGGCGGCTGGTCTCGATCGGTCTACACCGATCGCAGACGTCTATGCGGCGCTGGTCGCCGATGAGCAGAGGAACCGCCAGATCGTGGAGGATGTCACACGCAGCGTCCGCGCCGGCCGATCTCCGATCTTGCTGACGGAGCGCAGAGATCATCTGGACTACTTTGCATCGCGGCTACGCTCCGTCGTGAACCACTTGGTCATCCTGCACGGTGGTATGTCGGCGAAGAAGCGCCGCACAGCACTGGCCACACTGTCCTCGCTGCCAGATAGCGAGGCGCGCTTGATCTTGGCAACCGGGCGCTACATCGGCGAAGGCTTTGATGACGCTCGTCTGGATACGCTGTTTCTGGCCATGCCCGTCGCTTGGAAGGGAACGCTGGTCCAGTACGCGGGGCGGCTTCAGCGGCTCCATCCCGACAAGACCGAAGTCCGCATCTTCGACTACGTCGATCGCCAAGTCCCCGTCCTGGCCCGCATGTTCGACAAGCGCCTGCGTGGCTACCGAAGCATCGGATACACGCCGGATGACATGCCCTTCGTAGAAGAGAGCTCAGACCCCTGGGATGAAGACAGCCTCCGTGGTTACTACGATGCGAATCTGGAGCACGAGGATTGGATCGAGTGACGCGATATCCTGCCCAAGTAGATCGTCCCCCCCGCAGCCCATGCATGCGCTGGTCCGGCGAGACACCGTAATCGTATGACCAACAGCGTAGCGCCTACTTCTTCTTCGCGGCCTCCGCCCTTTTGATCTCGGCGCGCAGGGGCCTGAGCTTGGCCTTGACCTGCCGCTGCCACGCCGGGAACGAGAGGAGTTCGCGGGTCACTCGATTGTTGTGAAAGCAGGCTTGCAGGTCGTTGATGGGAACGAAGCAGGTCGGGATGCCCTCCGTGTCAAAAGCTGTGAGATAGCGCTCCTCCCCCAGACACCACTGCAACTGGTACTCCCCGACCTCGGGCACTGACGGCGGTTCAAAGGGATGCCAGCGGTAGTACGGTAAGCTGACGATGTCATCGGCGACGATGCGAAAGGGGTCTTTGGGATTGGGAAAGATGCTTCCCTTTCGCTTCAACCGATAGCCGACGACAGCCGTGCCAGAGCTGTACGCGCGCTTCATTTTTTCCACGAGCGGCTGCCACGACTCCGTAAACGGGAAGGACGCGATGGGAATATGCGCTTCGCTCAAGAGCCATTGCCTCCGACGGTCGCGCTTTTGTTGCTTATGAGCATTAACGCGACAGTTGGCATCACAATGAAAAGCGTCAACTCGCATTCCATCAGGAATTCGTTTTCGGCAGTATTCGCATCGTCGAAACTTCATAGAGAAAATTATTCCACAGGCCACGCATTTGTCAATGTCATTATGAGTGATATTCTGTAAATATCGATAATAATGGCATTCTGTGGCCGCGAAAACATGCTGCGAACTGCCGCGCTCCCGAGCGGCAGCGATTCAACGTCGAATCCCTCAGCGGTTCCCCGAGGGAGCAATGAACGTCGGTGAAGCAAGGCACAAAGGCGTTGCCTCTCTCTAAATCAGGCATCCATGTCTCACAAAGGCTCACACCTGAAACACGCGAACAATTCTGCAAAGTTACCTCCCTGTATTCGCTCTCTCTACAGCACAATGAACAGGCTTATGTTGCCCTACATGGATATGTCCATGAAAATACGAGCAAAATTATCTCGTATAAACACGTAATTTTTAGCAATCCTGATCTGAGGGCAACGGCTCAGGAAGATGCCAGGGGGCGGTCGATCCAGACGGCAGCAAAGCACTGCAACTCCAGGCTGCGCCCCAAGGCCACGCGATGCAGCAACCATGCGATGCCATGGAATTGGCATATTCATGATTGCCTAAGTCAATTTCAAATTTATGCTGTTTATTTCTCTAAAATTGGCAAGTGCCGCCTCGTTGATTTTTGATTGTTTAATAAAAAATAGCACACTGATTTCGCACGGTTATAATTGGTACCGGTCACTGTATTTATATAAGCGCATTCTATACGCGCCGCAAGGCGAACTGGCATATTTTGGCGTCGTGTTATTTTTGGTTGATAGCGGAAGTTCTGGTGCGGCAGAGGGGGCGTTCCGGGGGGGGGCCGCGGTTATTACAGCGTGTGTAGTCCCCATGGTCAGACTGAAAAAATCAGCAAGCTCGGTAGCTTATAAAATAGATTTGACAGTGCGCTTATCGGGCACCATGCTTCATTTCATGGCAATAAAGCCAGGACATAGTGAGTCCCAGAGCTGCATATCTGGCTCATCGGTGTCGGCGCGTTCAGGCCGGACGCGCCCCTGCTCCGTGCGAAACTTGCAGCCCGCGCGGCGCTTACTGTCTGTCTGCTTCGACCTCGCAAGCCGGAGCGCAGACAGCCTCTGCTCGTGGCACACGCTGCGCGCAGAAAACTCCCTCGGGGTGGACCTTGCAAACCACACCGAGAAGGTCCGCCGCACGACTTCGGTCGTCGCCGCGGACGTGGTTCTCCGCCTGGTCTTCGCACACCTCGTCGAGAGCCAGCCTTGCACCGACTGCGCCGAGCCCCTCCGCTGGTCGGAACTTGCGACCCGCCCAGACGGAATTCTCTGCGCACTCCGTTCAAGGCCCCCCTTGCCCCACCCGCGAAGGCCCCCTCTGCCCGGATCGCGAACCGCGCAGAGCGATTGTTCTACGCCGCCTTCGTCGCCGGGCAAGCTGCCTTCCCGTGATCTCCTGATCTGCGTTGGCACGCATGCCTCTGCCCACGCTCCAGACTCGGCCCTCGTGCGCGCGGACCTGCGAACCCGCGAGCGTAGAGCCCGAGCGATCTGAGACCACGAAGCTGGCTGCGGTCCCCTATGGCACGGGGACCGCAGACCAGAGATTCCAACACCTACATCGACGACGACCGCGACTCTGGCCTCGACCCTGCCGGAGTCGCGGTCACTTTTTCTGATTTGCCGACGGAGACTGGAAGCATGGTTACACAGCCCGAGGATTTTGATGTCCAGGTGGTTCGCAACTGCCCCGCAGGCGCGAAGTACTATTTTCTGTTCCGATTTGGTCGGAGGAACGAGCAAGCTCGCTATCCTGCCAAGGGCACCCTACGAATTTATCCGCCGTTTGAGCACCCCATCGACTGCTCTCCTGGGACGTGGCTGGTGGCCTATTGCAGCGACCATCGGGGCCTGACCCCGGTGCAGCACACCGGCCACCGCCCGCATGTCGAGGTCGAGCTATGGGTGCCCCCATCCGTGATAGAGGGCGCGAACGAGTCGAGCCAGGCCACCGAGCGGGCGCAGCGCCCCGCGCAGCAGTCCACTGAACTGCGCGGCGCTGACCCCGCGCAAGTGGACGCGCTGCTCCGCACGCCGACGCTCGCTGCCGACATGATGGAGAAGCACCTTGCGCTGGCCGAGAAACTACAGGATGCGATCAAGCGCATCGCGGAGATCGAGAGTTCGCTGTCTCAGCGCATCGCATCACCGATGCTGGCACCTGATTACACTCCAGTTTTGCAAAGCATCGTCGCCGCAGGGCGCGACATCGGCGTCCCAGCGAAATCACGCGAGGATGGCAGGTAGTTCAATCCCGGTGCGCGCCCGCGGCTGACGAGCTGGACATGGCACTGTTCGCCTCCTGCTGCCCCTGCGCCTTCTGCAAATTCGCCCCCACGATCATGCCCAAGATCAACCTGAGCACGCTCGCCAACCACCCCGATCTACTCAACGGAATCCTGGCACTGCGGCAGAGGATCGCCGGGACATTTAACTGACGGGCGGTTTGGGGCAGCGACGATGAATGGCCAGGCCAATGTCTGCGAGGGCGAGGAGGCTTTGATGAAGTCAGACGCTCGTGATCGGGCGAGGGCGATGATCTGCAGATCCCTTGCGGCGCGCGCTGGACCGTTCTGAGGCACGACTCGACCAGACGTAAGACCATCCATCGAAGCCCTGCGACTCGAACGGGGGCGGTTGCTGGGAACCGGAGCGCGCATCGTAGTTGAGCGCCCACTCCAAAGCGGCGTCGACCTCATCAAGCAGGACGCTGATCTCGCCCTTCGGGCGCCCGGGGCAAGCTTGGGCGTAGTGGCCTCCAGCGACCCCAAGGGCCTTCGCTACCTTTCGGGAGATGAGCATCTCGTAGTGATCGACGTAAAGGCGCACGATGAAGGGCGTAGTCTCGATTGTGCCGATACGGAGAGTGCGGACGTCGCCGTCGTCGAGCCAGGCCAGCTCGACTCCAGAGCGCCCAACTGGGAACGCTTGTACGCCCCGCTTGGCGAGAACCTCGATCGCACGCGGGGTGAACCGCCGGAGCACGCGCTCTGGCGAGTGCCTCCGGGTCGCTATCTCCGTCAGTGACTTCTCGCTGATGCCGAACGCAACATTCGGAGAGTTCGCGACGATTTCGTAGGGGTACTCGACGATGATACCTGCCGCAATCATCACTCCGTTCGAGATGTAGCCGATGTCCTCCTCGGCAATGGCCTTGATGCTGTAACTCGTGTGGTGGAGGTTGATGCTGCGGGTGGGGGCGACGTTCTCGTGTAGCCACGTCACGGTGCGCGCGACAGCCGCTGCGTTGCCCCGCAAGACCCTCCGGTCCGCCGCGTTCTTGGCGGACTTCTCCTCGGTGGAAAGGTTCCGACCACCGTTGAGAAGCCCGATGCCAAAGTCGTTTAGCTCGGGGTGCTTCGCCATCGTGATGGCGAGTCGGGCCTCGATGCCGGAGGCGTCGGCGAGCGCCTTCCAATTGGCGAAGCCGTGCTCCACGGCAACGACGTGCTGGGCGCGCATGAGGCCGAAGTCGCCAGCGACCTCACGGTCGGTCTTGTTCACTACGTCCGTGAAGATGCAGCGAACACGCTCGATGGCAGCAGACTCACAGGCACGAACGCCGACCTGGAGTTCCCTTGCACGCTTGGTGAAGTAGTTGAGGGGAACGGGAAAATCGGTCATGACGGATTCCTTTCGACTCGACAAGGCCGCTACTCCCAGGTTGTCCGCAAGTGGAGAAGCAGCAGGTCGAACGGAACCGTTCACACCACAGCTCGGTCTTGGCCAGAGGCTTTCGCGCGGACGACAGGCGTGACCGAACGCCGGGCACAATCATGCACAAGGTCGAAGCGAAATCCAGCGCGAGCTGTCAGCGGCGTCTACCTGACCTGTCCCCTTCGCCTTGAGACTCAATTCGCGCAACGTGGTCCGCTGCCGGGTCAAGGCTACCGGGGTGTCCAGCGGTCACCGAACACCGTGCCCCTGTCCCTTGTCAGTCGGCAGTGGTTCCGGAAGTGCCTTATAGCCATGCCGACCAGCCCCACAGACCGGCGGTACATGCTCTTCAGCACGGCAGCGAGCACTGATATTCTCCTGCTTGCGCAGGACAGGAGTGGTCTGCTCACAGATCTCGTCCGACGTTGCGCGACAGCTGGACCCTGGAGATCTCGTCGAACTTGTCGCGGCGCTTCTCTTCGTGTTGACGAGTGACACGTGCAGAACGGTCGGCAGAGAGGGATGAACAATAGGAGGAGCAGCAGACCGGGAACTACTCTGAGCGCCTTCATGGGGCCAGGGTAGTGCTCACCATACGGGGATGGGAAGCGCGGCGCGTCGATCGCGACGATTGCAGCGGCGCTGAAGTGTTCAGCATGGGCTGCCCCGCCAAGCCGTCGCGCGTGTGAAAAAGGGGCAGTAAACTGAGAAGCATTCATGGCTACGGCGCTGGACTGGCCAAGAACATGCCCCGAATGGGCAGAACGCCTCCCTATGCAGCACGCAGTTCAGGCGATGAGTCTGCCTGACTCCAACCCCGCATTACCGAGCGGCAATGAGTCCCCGCCACACCTGCAGCAAGCTCACCGAGTTTGCGTGCTTGTGCATGTCCGAGCGGTGAACGCAACTGTGAGTTTTGGAAATGAGGTACGTTATCGCAATTACACTTCGCCGGTCTAGTTCAGGTGGGGAAACCGCGGATATCAAGGGCCGTGTGCTCGCGATTGGGTGTGCGACGGCTATCGGAGCGGTCACACCGATATTGAGCTACGCGTCGAACCATGAGAGGTATGGTGGTAGAAACGTTGGGGATAGGTTGCGCGCTACATCAAGCGAGTTGGGAAGCTCATCGCCGTTGGCTCTGACTGACGATATTTGAACGGGAATCGGATCTGCCGGTCCAAGCGTTCGGGAACTGGCGGCCCAGGCCGGAAAGTCCGCATGGCGCTGTGCGAAATGCCAGATGGTGCCTCATGCACCGGGTACAACATGACCGCTTGGAGCCACCGACCGCTATGCATGAGGCGAGCTGACGGCCTTCGCCACCGATGATGCATCGCGCCACCTGCGTGCTGATATCCGCAGTCATGCTCTCGTCACGCTCAGATGATGCACCGTCAGCGATCCACTGGATCGCGCGCGATCCAGTGATATAACCGCATCGCGATGAGTCAGGACGGCACCACCCTTCCTCTGCCCAGTCGAGCCATCTCCAGTCGGACAGGTGATTCAAACGCTCCCTTATTGCGCTTGGTGGTCGGTCGAGGACCGGACAGCGGTAAGGTCTTTCAAACAACGCGCACAACGGTCGTTGTAGGACGGGGTGACAATGCCGACATTCGGTTGAGCGATCCGACGGTGTCGCAGTTTCATGTAGAGCTGACGTCCCGGCTCGATGGCGTGCAGTTACTCGATCTGGGTAGCACAAACGGTGTTTGGTTCGCGGGATCGCGCCTTCAGGGGGCGTTACTGCCTATAGGCGCAACCGTGATGCTCGGAGACTCTGCGATACGCCTAGAGGCAGCGGGCCCCTCCGAGCCACTTCCTAGTCCTCCGCAGGGCTTTGGACATTTGGTCGGTCGAAGCCCCGCGATGCTACGCCTTTATCCATCGCTGCATCGCCTGGCTGGCACGGGTCTGTCAGTCGTTTTGGAGGGACCGACGGGGAGCGGAAAAGAAGAGGTAGCCCGTGCTCTACATGCTGCCAGTCCGCGAGCTAAGAAACCCTTCGTGGTCCTGGACTGCACCGTGCTTCCTGAATCGCTAGCCCCGAGCATCCTCTTCGGCCACAGGAAAGGCGCGTTCACGCACGCGACGGAGAACCGCATCGGCCTATTTCAAGAAGCACACGGTGGTACGTTGTTCATCGACGAACTAGGTGAACTGCCACTGTCCTTGCAACCCCTGCTGCTTCGCGTGCTTCAGCAGCGAACCGTGTGCCCAGTGGGCGCAACGCGAGGGGAGCTGGTGGACATTCGCGTTATCTCTGCAACGTGGCGCAACCTGAAGGCGATGGTGAATCAAGGCCACTTTCGCGAAGACCTCTACTACCGCATGGTTGACGCCACCGTCCCCGTTCCCCCTCTGAGCGAAAGACGGGATGACATCCCGCTGCTGGTTCGCCACTTTCTTGCTACCCTGCCAGCCTCGAAGCAAGCGGCACGCGACATCTCGCCAGAAGCATTGACCGCCTTGGGAGAGAGGCATTTTGCCGGCAACATTCGAGAGCTCCGGTCGACGGTATGGCGCCTCGCTGAGTTAGCCCCAGGGCCGCAGATCACTCTCGAAGAACTGCAGATGGAGACGCTGTTTGCTGGTTTGCGAGAGCGGAACCCCAAGCTGTCTTCCGCGTGGACTCTCGATGGCACCGAGACGCTGCCTGCCTACAAGGATGCCAAGCGTACCGCGCTGGATGAGTTCGAGCGCCACTACCTAGAGCGACTCCTCTCTAGGGTCAGTCACAACCTCTCGCGAGCGGCTGCGCTCGCGGGTCTGCAGCGGGCCAACCTCCGCCATCTAATCGAAAAACACGGCCTGCGCTTGAACGACTCTCGGTAGTTGGCCCGCTCTATGCATGGTGCTCTGCACAGCCGCCACGCAACCCAACGAGAGTCCTGCGATGAAGAACCAACATCAGATCCGCAGCATTGACGCCGCCGCACGAGTGATTCTGCTATGCATGTGCTTTCTAGTTCTTGGGAGCGCCTGCGAAGCTCAGCCTGATGCCAATCAGGCTGGTGTCCGCTCCAGCCTGGATGAGTCCCTTCCGAGCTGGCCGACCCTAGTGGGCGGGCAGAGGCTGGTCGCCAACGATGGCGGTAGCGACGACGGACTGGGTGAAGCGGTGGCGGTATCTGCCGACGGGAACACCATTCTTGCGAGCGCACGGGACAAAGGGGCTTATGTGTTTGTCCGTTCCCCAATGGGGAACTGGTCACAGCAAGCCAAGCTGACAGCCACAGACAGCGTTCCTGGAGACGCATTCGGTGCGTCTCTGACGCTGTCGGCGAATGGTGATGTTGCACTGGTTGGGGCTCCATACAAGTCAATCACCGTCCCGGGTGGCTGGCCCAGTACTCTGCCAAAAGCTGGCAGCGTATACGTGTTCCGCAGAACCGCTGCTGGTTGGAGCCCGGACGGCAAGCTGCCTCTGCCTGTTGTCGCTGACATACAGCTTGGCGACGCTGTGGCACTCTCGGCTGCGGGTGAAGTCGCTGTAGTGTCTAGGCGCAGAGTGCTGGTTATGGCTACCCGCGAGCCGGTTGGCTATGCCCTAACGTACGCAGGGGCAACTTGGGCACTACGTGAACTCACAATCCCAGCCGCGGCGAGTGGGGGGCAGTGTGGCGGGTTGATTGGAACGGGCGGGGGTGTAGCAGTCAGTCAGGTCGGCGATCGACTCGCCGTTGGCTTGAATTGTCCCAAAGCTACTGGGCCGTCCCGACACGATGCAGTCGCACACTACGCAGCCCATGGGGCTGAATGGCGGTACCAAGACGCAGCGTACGTTAGTCCCGTCCTAGCCATCGACCCTCCGCGCTCCGTAGTCACAAGTGCAGATGGGCGGCATGTACTTGTTGGTGGTGGTTCGCGAACGTTCGCAGCGGGTCGCTGGCAGGATCGGGGACGCGTAGTCACGCTAGCTTCTTCCTTACGACTTGACGTACTGGGCCAGGGCCTTACGTCTGACGGACGCGTAGCAGTCGTCTCTGGCAGAGTGACAACAGGAGGGTCAACCTACTCGCCATATGAGGTATTCATTGCGATGCATGACGGTAGTGCCTGGACACCTGGGCTCACGTATCCCAGCGGGCGCTACCGCCCAAGCGGTTGCTTCTCGGGTGGCTGCTTGTTTGGAGCAAGCCTAGCGATGAGTGCCAATGGCGAAACAGTCGCTGTTGGCGACCCGGCACGCGCTGGCAGCGTATATGTCTACTCGCTTGTTCGAGAGCACGGGGCAGCATGCAAGACAGACCGAGAGTGCGTCGGCGGCAGCTGCGTGGACGGTGTCTGTTGCGAGTCTGAGTGCGGCGGCGGAGTGGACACCGACTGTCAGGTCTGCTCCCGGGCGAAAGGGGCCACGGCGGACGGCACCTGCAGCGTCTTGCCTTCAGGACATGTGTGCCGGCCCTTGGCAGGAGCCTGTGACATCGCCGAAGTTTGCGATGGTGCATCAGTCCAGTGCCCCCGATTCGACCGCGTACTGAAAGCTGGCACGCTATGCCGGCCAGCCGCAGGTTTTTGTGACGTTGCCGAGTCTTGCGATGGGAAGAAGGCCGCCTGCCCGAGCGACGACAAAAAGCAGCAAACCGAGGTGTGTCGGCCAGCCGCAGGTCCTTGCGACAAAGCTGAGTACTGCGACGGCGGCACCAACGACTGCCCAACATACGACGCCAAGAAAGACAACGAGACAGTATGCCGCGTGGCAAAGGATGTCCGGTGCGATGTGCCAGAGAGTTGCGACGGCGTCAGCGATGCCTGCCCAATGGACGTTACCAAAGACAAGACCACCATTTGTTACCGCCGCGGTGGCACAGAATGTGACCCACACGACTACTGCGATGGGCTGGGGAGCTGCTCAAAACCCACTGATACTGAACTCAATGAATGCAACTGCACCAGTGGAGGCGCCGGCAAGTGCGTAAATCGTTCCTGCAGCTGCAAGTAGATGTGAGTTGCTAGCTCGGCCCAAAGAAGGAGCCCTCCATGGTAAGTCGCACCTCTTCACGGCAACCGTCCCTCATCACAACCATCTGCTGTCTGGGAGTTTTACCGCTTACAGCCTGCGGCCAACGGGATGCAGTACCCGTCGCGGCTCGTGAGCTTGCCGTCGGCACACCAGATCTGTCCGTGACCGTTCTGCAGCGCCTGACAGCAAGCGCTGGCCAGGACGGTGATCGCTTTGGGACTGCGATCGCCATGTCAAAAGACGGCTCGGTCATCGCCATAGGAAGTCCTGCGCGCGATGAGAGCAAGGTCGCTGGCATGGCGGGCAAAGTTGGGGATGCTCAGCCCCGATCCGGAGCTGTATATGTCTTTAGAAAGGACGGCACTGACTGGCAGGAAAAGCAGGTGCTGATGCCCTTTCCCACGCCAGACATCCTGAACGGCTTCGGGACTGCGGTCGCGATCTCGGAGAATGGTGATCGCATCCTCGTCGGCGCTCCTGACCAAGCCCTCGCAAGGGGCGCCGCGTATGTCTTTCACTACAATGGCAGCGGCTGGGTGCCCGAGTTTGCCTACAGCCATCCGCTAGCAAAGCAAAGCGGCCATGCGGTGGCATTGTCTCCGCGCGGCGACCGCGCCCTAATCGGACGTGGCACCAGCGCTGTTGTCCTGCAGTTTGAGGGCACCGGCTGGTCAGCAAAGGAGGCGGAGAGCCTGAAATTGCCGTCGGGTCTGTGTGCAGTGCCCCAGTTCCCGACCTCGGTGCGGCTGGCGGACAGCGGCCAGGTGGCATTCCTTGGCATGTCATGTGTCAAGGAGTCCTCATCGGGATCGCCAGTCGTGTCGTTTGACGCGGTCGTCTCGTATGTCGACGGAAGGACCGGATGGAGTCCGTACAGCCTTCGCATCTGGGAAGGCACAGGAGGGAACTCTCCGGTCTTGGTCGCAGCCAATCAGGATGGCTCGGCAGTGCTCGCAGGCAGGCTGTTTGGCGGCAACGTCGCGTTAGTTGGTAATGTGGGTGGCGTGCTTCGCGTGACAGAATCCGCGTTTGCCTTCAGAGGGGCCCCCTTTCGGGCCGCTCCGTTTTTGACCCAAGAGGGCTCGATCGCACTCGTTGGCACCACAAAGTACCCGTGGGAGCGCATGCGAGTATCCGGGTCCGTCGAGATTTACCTGAATGGAGAGCATGGCTGGACCAAAGCGACGGAGATTGAGTATCCGGGTGCGCGGACTGCTGAGCGCCAGGAGGCAGCTTTCGGATACGCCATCGCGGGAAGCGAACGGGGGGATGTGGTGGCGATCGGGGCGCCTACCTGGGCACCTACCGATGTGGCCGCGGTCCCCGTCGGCGCTGTGTACGTCCTGGGTATCACAAAACGCAAAGGGCTCCGCTGCCGAACAGCACGCGAATGCGGCACCGGCTTTTGCGTGGATGGCTTCTGCTGCGACAAGGCCTGCGGCGGTAGATCGGAAGAGCACACGTCTGAACTCCAGTCACGCCAATGTATCTC